>JBDTNF010000017.1:0-29306 GCA_039933875.1 Flavobacteriales bacterium
CAATGCCCCTGGAATCTCCAGTTATGATCGGCCCCAAATCAGGGGAAGCCTACACTGCCACATCGCCGACTTCGTACCACCCGGGCGCCCATCACCACAACGCTCCGCGTTCGATCAGCCCGTCGCACCGCCGCCAGCCTAAGACCAGGAACCTAAAAACGAGAAGAGCCCCGGATATGCTCCAGGGCCCTTTCTCTTTCGTCTTACTCGCCGCCGGCCACTTGCCAACTCGCCGACTCCGCGCTTACGCCGCCTTCTTCTCCTCCTCTGCCTTCCCGCTTCCCGTGGCGTCCACAATGATCCGCGCGTCGAAATACTCCTGGAAGAACAGCGGTGCGCTCACCTCGAACTCCGGCATCAACTTGTCCATCCGGTTGTTCAAGATCTTCATGCTGTCCTTCACCAGCGCGTTTATCTCCGCAGTGGCACCCTTGCGCACCGTCGTCGCATTGCGCGGCGCGCTCACCACCGCCACGTAGGCGTCAATGGCCGTTTGCAGCGCCGTTACGTCGGCGGCCACCACGCCGTAATCCGCCAGGCTCGCCACCAACCCATTGGCCAGATCCCGTATCCCCTGGCTCAGTTGCGCAACCACCGCGTCGCGTTTCTTGGCCAGGTCGCTTGCGCTGTAGTTCACCTTCTCGCGCAATACAACGTCCCCTTGGTCCTCGGCATAGGCGAACATCGCCTGCGCCAGTTCAAGGGTCTTGTTCGTCATCGTGTCGCGCTTGAAACGTTTGTCCAGCGCGGCACCCTTCATGTTCGTCTCCTGCGTCTGGCTCGCGTCCTCCAAACTCTTCAGGTTCGCCGCGAACTCGTCGTGGGCGTTCTTGAAGCTCAGCAGTCCGGTCCAGTCCGCCACATACTTCGCGCAGGTGGCGATCACAGCATAGAACATGGTCATCTTGTTTTCGCTTGCCTTGTTCATCGTCGTCGTCGCCTGTGGTTTAGCAGGCAGGTGGTCCAACGGCAGGCCTTCCGGCAACGGTTGCGAACTATGCGTGGCGTGCATACGAATATGCGTCGCGCGCATAAACGAGCCCCCAGTAGGCCCTCACAGCCCTTTCGCGACACTTGAAATGTCCGTTGCGCCACCTGCCATGTCCATTTCCACACCTCACGCATCCATTTCCAAACTCAACGCCTCGATCGCGCAACCCAACGCGTCCATTTCCGAACATGACGCGCTCGTTTCCAAAGCGCACACGTCCATTTCCAAGGTCAACGCCTCGATCACGCAACCCAACGCGTCCATTTCCCAACTCGATGCGGTCATTTCCAAATCGCACACGTCCATTTCCAAGATCAACGCATCGATTTCTCCGAATCCCCTCTCCCCCGGAGAGGGGGCAGGGGGTGAGGCCGCATCCCCCCTCTCCGTCCTGAGCGGAGTCGAAGGAGAAGAGGGGGCAGGGGGTGAGGCTGCATTCCCCCTCTCCAACCAGCACCGCCCCTACCCCGTGATGAGAGCACGAGCGACCACTAACTGCACGCGAACGCACCGATCCGCGATCAGGCACGTTCTCTGCTCAGTAACACCCGCCTGTGGACGATGGGGCCGGGAGCAAGCTCCCACCCCTTCCGTACCCCGGTAGTTTCGCATCTTCCCCATGCTACGCCGCATACGCATCATCCTCCTGAGCCTGCTCGCCCTGCTGGTGCTGGGCTTCGGGGCGTTGGTGGTGGTGGCCCGGGTCTACGAGACCGAGGTGAAGGTGAAGCTGGTGGGTGCCCTCAACGAGCGGCTCAAGACCCCCGTCACCGTGAGCGATATGGACCTTACGCTCATCGCGCGCTTCCCCATGGCCAGCATCCGCATGCACGATGTCCTTGTGAAGGAGGTGCGCACCGATAGCGTGGCGCCGGACACCCTGCTCGCTGCCGGGAAGCTCTTCCTCGAGTTCAACTTGTGGGACCTTTTTGGAGGCAACTACACCGTGCAGCAGATCCATGCCTCCACCGTCCGCCTCTATCCGGGCCTCGATGCCAATGGCGCGGAGAATTATTTGATCTGGAAGACGGACAGTGCGGGAGCCGCCTCCTCGCCCATTGCATTGAAGAACGTGAGCTTCAGCGACCTCACCCTGCGCTACCGCGATGCGCGCTCGGCACTGGAGGTAACCACCCAAAGCAACGCGCTCGCCCTCACGGGCCGCTTCAGCGATGCATTGAGCGAATTGGACCTCAACGGTGACGCACACCTCATCGGCTGGGACCAGAAAGGCCAGCGCATCCTCGGCGATCGGCAGGCGAACCTGAAACTCGCGCTCTCGTTCGGCGGTGCCGATGGTGCGTTCCGCATCACCCACGGTGAAGTGAACAGTGGCGACATGCCCCTGGAGGTAACGCTTGACCTCACCCGCACTGAAAAGGGGCACGATCTCGACCTGCGCGCCAACGGCTTGGGCCTCGACCTGGCCGAAGCGGCGCTCCTGTTGCCCGACGCCATGGGCAGGCGCCTCACTCGCTACGGCATGCAAGGCGAAATGGATCTCGCCGTGCGCTACACCGGTCCCATGGAAGGTGCCGGGCCTGCGCTTTCAGTCGGCGCCAAAGTGGTCAAAGGCCGCATGAAGGAGAAGCATAGCGGCACCACGTTCACCGACATCTTCGGCGAGCTCGCCCTCGAACTCACACCGAACGGCACCCCTCGCAAGGTGGTCGTGAAGGGCTTCAGCGCGAAGAGCGGGAGCGGCACCATCAGCGGCAACTGGCGGTCCGAAGGGCTGAAGAACGCCGCGATGAAGGCGGACATGCACGGGGACATCGCCCTGGCCGACCTCCTGCGCTTCGCAGGCGTGGACACCCTCGAACTCGTCAGCGGTCACCTGAACGCGGTGGCGCATGTCGAAGGCAAACTCCGCGATGTGGCCGATCTCAGGGCCAGCGATCTGCGCGCCCTGAAGATCACCGGCACCGCTTCGCTCAGCGATGCATCGCTGAAACTGAAAGGCGTTCGCCACCGCGTGGAACACCTCAATGCCAACCTCGCGCTGCACGGCAACGATGCCTCCATCGACGCCCTGAAAATGGACCTGCAAGGGTCACCGATCGAGTTGAAGGGCGAACTCGTCAACCTGATGCCTTACCTCCTGTTCGATGATCAACGGCTCGCGATCAGGGCACAGGCCAGTTCGCCGCACATCGACCTCGCCGCCTTGCTGCTCAGTGAGGAAGCCAGCAGCGCGAAGGACTACGCCGTGGTACTTCCCGCCGCCATCGATCTGGACCTACAGGCGCGGGTGGACGAACTCACCTTCGAGGATTTCACCGCTACCAACATCAATGGTACGGTGCGCATGAAGGACCGCATGCTGCGTGTGTCACCCATGGCCTTCAGTACCGCATCAGGCGCCGTGCTCGGTACTTTGCAACTGGATGGTCGCGGTGGCGCGCAAGCCGCGTCGTACCCACTCGCCATCGATGCGACGATCAAGGACATCGACGTCACCCAGCTCTTCCGCGAATTCAAGGACTTCGGCCAGGACTTCATCGGGTACCGACACCTGAGCGGGCGCACGCAGGCGCAGATCGCCTTCACCGCTCCGCTCTCCCCAGGCATGAAGCTGGACATGGAACGTACGGTCTGCTCGATGGACATCGTGTTGGAGAACGGGGGCATCAAGAACCATCAACCCCTTCTCGATATCGCCGATCACCTCAAAAAGAACAAGCTGGTCGCCCCTTTCGTGGACATGGACGAACTGCGCAAGCGCCTCGCCGACGTACGCTTTTCACGACTGGAGAACCGGATCGAGATCCACGATGGGGCCGTGCATATCCCCATGATGGACGTGCATACAACGGTGATGGACATGGAACTGAGCGGTACGCACTGGTTCGATGACCGCATCGACCATCACATCAATTTCCGTCTCAGCGATCTCTTCCGCATGGGTGACGCGAAGCAGGATGAGTTCGGACCCATCGCGGACGACGGCACGGGTATGCGCATCTTCCTGCACATGTACGGCACGGCCGACGACCCGCAGTTCGAGAACGACGGTGCGCTGGCCGCGGAAAAGCGGAAGAAGCAGTTCCAGCAGGAGAAGCAGGAGCTGCGCTCCATCCTGCGCGAGGACATCTTCGGGAAGAAGGACGGCACCAACGCGAACGACACGGGCCGTGCCGCACAGCCCCGCTTCCAGGTGGATTGGGATCCGGATAGCGCGGGCATCGCCAAGGCACAAGCACCAAAGGAGAAGCCGCGCAAGGGTTTTGGCCGGCTCATCGAACCGGCAAAAGAGGAGCCCAAGGAGGGCTTCCACGTCGAGGACTGACCCATACCTGCGGCAGGCAGGCGCACCAAGGCGGCCAATGGCGAACTTCACGCCGACCTCATGGACCTCTACTCACGCAAGCAACGCTGGAAAATGGTGCTAGCCGTCGTGGCCATGCTCATCGTGGGGGCCTCGCTGTGGTACAGCAACCGCATCGTCGATCGTGTGCGCGAGGAGGAGCGGCGCAAGGTGAAGCTGTGGGCGGAAGCCGTGCAGAACCGCGCCGAGCTGGTGAACTACACGCAGAAACTTTTCGATCGCTTGCGCGAAGAGGAGCGCAAGAAAGTGGAGCTCTGGGCAGAGGCGATGCTACGCCTGGTGAGCACAACGGAGCGCGACTTCTCCTTCTACCTGAAGGTGGTGAGCGACAACACGACGGTACCCGTTGTGATCACCGATGAGAAGGGCGACGTGAAATTCCACCGCAACCTCGATGAGAGCATCACCACGGATACCACGCGTCTCCAAGGCGAAGTGAAAGTGATGGCCGCGCTGCATCCACCGATCGAGATCGCCGTCCACGGCAACCAGAAGCAATACCTCTACTACAAGGAGTCGAAGGTGTTCACCGAACTGCAGGAGGTGATGGACGGCATCATCCGGTCGTTCATTTCGGAGACCGTGATGAGCACAGCGGCCGTTCCGGTGATCTACACCGACAGCACGCGGACGCATGTGATCGAACACGGCAACATCGAGGAGGAAGTGGCGCGCGACACCACCGCCATGCTCGCACGCATCGCCTTGATGGCACGGACCAATCCGCCGATCGCGATCGAACTCCCCGGCAAGGGCCGTAATTACATCTTCTACGAGGAGTCGTTGGTGATCACGCAGCTCCGGTACTTCCCCTATGTGCAACTCGTCATCCTTGGGCTCTTCCTGCTGGTAGCCTATGCGCTCTTCAGCATTTTCCGCAATGCGGAGCAGAACCAGGTGTGGGTGGGCATGGCCAAGGAGACCGCGCACCAATTGGGCACGCCGCTGAGTTCGCTGATGGCCTGGATGGAGTTGCTCAAATCACGCAACGCCGATCCCGAAGCGATCACCGAGATGCGTAAGGATCTGGATCGACTGGAGGTGATCACCGAGCGGTTCAGCAAGATCGGCTCGGCGCCGGACCTCACGCCGGAGAAGCTCTACCACATGCTGCGCGCCACGGTGCTATACCTGCGGCCGCGCCTCCCGGCCCGCGCGCGTATCGAGGTCGTCACACCTGCGGATACGGAACTGACGGTGCCCCTGAACCGTGCATTGTTCAGCTGGGTACTGGAGAACCTGATCCGCAACGCGATCGATGCCATGGAGGGCGAGGGCTCGATCACCATCGAGATGAACGAGGATGCCGGCCATGTGAACGTGGATGTGACGGATTCCGGCAAGGGCATACCGACGGCGCAGCACCGCACCGTGTTCGAGCCAGGGTTCACCACGAAGAAACGCGGTTGGGGTCTGGGCCTTTCACTGAGCAAGCGCATCATCGAGCAGTACCACAAGGGACGGATCTTCGTGAAACGCAGCGCTCCCGGCAAAGGCACAACGTTCAGGATCAGTCTCAAGGCCTGACCGAACAGTCAATGACCCATGTTCAATGTCCAGGTTCGTCGGCTTTCACTTGGACAATGGCTATTGAGTATTGAACATTGATCATTCTCTCCGCATGGCGGGCCTGTATCTGCATATCCCCTTCTGTCGCCAGGCCTGCACCTACTGCGACTTCCACTTCAGCACGCGCACCGAGGGCATGGATGGGCTGCTGAACGCGATGCACCTGGAACTGGAACAACGCGCACATGAGTTGAACGGCGCAACGGTCGGCACGATCTACTTCGGTGGTGGCACGCCAAGCCTGGTACCCATCGAAAAACTAGCACGGATCCTCGGCGATATCCAGGCGCGATTTGCGATCGCCCCGGGCGCGGAGGTGACCCTCGAAGCGAACCCCGACGACATCACAGCTGAACGACTCATGGAATGGCGGGGCCTCGGCATCACCCGATTAAGCTTGGGCACACAGAGCTTCCGCGACGACCGACTCCGCTTCATGGGCCGGGCACACGACGCGCATCAGGCGCTTCGCAGCATCGCGCTCATCGCGAAGGCCGGTTTCACTTCCTGGACCATCGATCTCATCTATGGCCTGCCGGGAATGACCATCGTTGAGTGGGACGAGCAACTCGCCCTCGCGCTCGACCATGGGATGCCTCACCTTTCCGCTTACTGCCTCACACTGGAATCGAAGACCGCGCTGGCGCATCAAGTGGAGAAAGGGCTGGTAAGCATGCCTGGTGACGAGGACCAGAGCGCACAATTCAACCGGCTCATGGAGCGCATGGAACTCGCCGGGTTGGACCACTACGAGATCAGCAACTTCGGTCTACCGGACCACCATTCGCGCCACAACTCGGCCTATTGGGAAGGCATCCCCTACCTCGGCATCGGCCCGTCAGCACACTCCTACGACGGTCGTTCACGGCGTTGGAACATAGCGAACAACGCACGTTACACGGCCGCGGTCCAAGGAAACGATGTGTACTGGGAGAGCGAGGAATTGACGGCCGTCCAACGCACGAACGAACGACTGCTTACCGGCCTGCGGACCACGGCAGGCGTCGCGTTGGACCGATTGGAGATCGATGCTGTCGCATTCAACTTCTCCGCTGTCCAGCGGCATGTGTCGAACGGCCATCTGCTTTTGGCCGGGGGTCGCCTAGTTTTGAGCAAGGCGGGCAGGCACTTCGCCGACCGCATCGCATCGGACCTCTTCGTCACCGACGATGATCGCTGAGATCACACACCGAGGACGCACCTTCCGCGTCGACCTGTCGAAACCCCTCGACCTGTCGCTACCGTTGCACGACGGTGAGGATCAATTACGCGCGTGGTGGGTGGGACCGGTGACCATGGAGCCGGTGCGCGACGGTGACAAGGTCTACGCTGTGAAGCAGGGCGCCCCGGTCAACTTCCGCACCGTCACCTTCAACCCACATGGGCATGGCACACATACCGAGAGTGTGGGCCACATCGCGCCGGATGTTCACCCGGTGGGCAACATGTTGAAGCGCTATTTCTTCATGGCACAAGTGGTGAGCCTGTTGCCCGAAACACGCCGCGCACCGGATGGAAAGTCGGACGCGGTGATCACGTTGGAGCAATTGCGCAACGTGGTGAACGAGCGCCCGCCCGAAGCCCTGGTGGTGCGCACATTACCCAACGACGCGCAACGTGCCATACGCGATTGGAGCGGCAGTAACGCATGCTACCTGCAAAGCACGGCCTGCTCCTGGCTGCGCAGCATCGGGGTGAAGCACCTGCTCCTCGATCTCCCGAGTGTGGACCGCGAAGAGGACGGTGGCGTACTCGCCGCACATCATGCGTTCTGGGATTTCCCCAACGCGATCGATCTCGAACGCACCATCAGCGAACTGCTGAACGTACCTGCCGATGTCGAAGATGGCGAGTACTTGCTGGAACTACAGCTACCGCATCTGATGAACGATGCCGCGCCCAGCCGACCGGTCCTTTACGCCCTGTTGCCATGATCTTGCAGGACTTGCGTGACCATTGTGCGCGCAAGCCAGGCTACTCGGAGGACCTGCCCTTCGGTCCTGATGTGCTCGTCTTCCGTGTGGGTGGGAAGATCTTCGCCCTGATGGACGTGGACACCTTCGAAAGCGTGAACCTCAAGTGCGATCCCGAACGCGCGGTCGAGCTGCGCGAACGGTACAGCGGCATCACGCCGGGTTACCACATGAACAAGCAGCACTGGAACACGGTGCTCACGGACGGAAGCATCCCGAACCGCCTGATGCTGGAACTGGCTGACCATTCGTACGACCTGGTACGCGCCTCCCTGCCGAAGAAGCGGCGCGAAAGCCTCGGATAGACGTCGCTTAGTTTTGTGATCCACGCCCAGCATCGAACATGAGTATCCGAACCCGCCGTGTGTGGCTCATCCTGTTGGGCTACTTCTTCAGGGGCTTGTTGCTGCTGGCACCTGCCACGGTCATCATCTGGGCCCTCTGGCGCGCGCTGGCATTCTTCGACGGTATCATCCAGACCGACGTCCCCGGGCTCGGCCTGGTCATCCTGCTTACGATCATCACCGTTGCCGGCTGGCTGGGCAGCACCCTCCTCTTCCATCCACTTGCCGAAATGGGCGAGGAACTTTTGCAGCGGATCCCCTTCATCAAGACGATGTACGGTGCGCTCAAGGACCTGGTGGAAGCGCTGGTGGGTAGCAAGCGGAAATTCGACCGACCGGTGCTGGTGAAGGTCAACGGGATGGACGCGGAGCGCCTCGGGTTCCTCACGCAGGATGACTTGAGCCATTTCGCGATGGGGGCCGGTAAGGTGGCCGTGTACTTTCCCCATGCGTTCGCTTGGAGCGGCAACCTGCTCATCGTCCCCGCAGCGAATGTGACCCCGCTGGATGCCCGCGCAGCGGATGTGATGAAGTTCGTGGTGAGCGGCGGCGTTTCACAGGTCGATGACGAAGCATGATCGGCACACTGGTTGCCTGAAGCCCGCACCAATGAAACACCTTCCCTTCGTCGCCCTCCTCACCCTGGCCCTTGGAACAAGCGCCAGCGCACAAACCACCGTGGACGTGGGGTCGTTCGCCTTCAGCGACGGTGTTCACCCGACGTTCAGCTTCATCTTCGAAGGAACGGACACGAAGTATGTCGAAGGATACTGGCGCGATGAATTGAAGAAGGTCAGCATGGGCGTCTCCCACAAAAAGGAAGTGATCGCGTCCGGTGTTGTGGTGCCGAGGGTCTCCACGGATACGGTGCGCGTATTGGTGAAGGCCGAACAACGCAAGGGCAGCCCGTTGATCACAGCACATGTGGCCATACTGACCAAAAGCGGGTGGCTCGCACCGGGTGGCGATGAGAGGGCCTATGAAGGTGGACGTTCGTTCGTGCAACAGCATTCGACCGCATTGCGCCGCCAACTCGCACAGCAGGAATTGACCAACGCGGAGAAGGGCCTGGCACGCCTGCAGGATGATCTGGCAGGTTTGCAGCGAGAGAAAGAACGTGCGGAGTCGAGCATCGAGAAGAGCAAGCAGAAAGCCGCGGAGGCGGTGCAGGAGCAGGAGCGCAGCAAGGCCGAATTGGACGCCCTCGCACCGCGCATCGACGCGCAACGCAACCTGGTGGCGAGCACACCCAGCGAGGAGAACACCAAGGCGTTGAACGACCTGTTGAAACAGCAGAGTCGCGCGACCGACAAGAACCGCCGTGCCCTGGACGATGAGCGCAACATGAAGAAGAAAGCCGATGACCTCGCGTGGGACATCAGCAAGAACGTCGAGGACCAGGCCAGGAAGACCGAAGCGATCACGCGACAGGAGACATTGGTCAATTCGTTGCGCGAGAAGCTCGCGGCCATTCAATAGCCCGCCCTGCGGCTATCTTGGCGGGCAAGCCCCCGCAGCATGCACGCCCGTCGCAACGCCCTGTTGCTCCTGCACCTCACGGTGTTCGTCTGGGGCTTCACCGGCATCCTGGGCAAGCTCATCCAGCAGGGAACCCTGCACCTCGTTTATACGCGCACGGTCATCGCGGTCACAGGCCTTGCCCTTGGTGCGTGGTGGATGCGCCGCACGCTGTCACCACGCACTCCGGACCTCAAGCACTACCTGCTCACCAGCATCATCATCACGGCGCACTGGATCACGTTCTACGGAGCCATCAAGATCAGTACGACGAGCATCGCAGCGGCCTGCCTGAGCACGAGCACCGTGTTCACTGCACTGCTCGAACCGTTCTGGTTCAAGCGGCGGATCCGCATCTACGAGGTGGTGCTCGGTGTCCTGGTCGTCGCCGCCTTGCTGCTGATCTTCGGGCTGGAGACGCACTACCGCAAAGGCATCCTTGTGGCCGTGCTCAGCGCCCTGCTCAGCGCATGGTTCAACATCGTGAACGCCGTGCTGGTGAAGCGCGACAACGTCTTCCGCATCAGCTTTTATGAAATGGTCGGGGCGATGGCCTTGCTCGGCGGCTACCTCTTCGTCACGCACGATCTGCCACCACCCCTCTGGCGGTTACCGACCAGTGATATCGTCTACCAGCTATTGCTCGGCCTGGTATGCACCTCCTTCGCGTTCGTCGCGGGGATCGTCGTGATGCGACAGCTCTCGCCGTTCACCGTCATGCTCACGGTGAACCTCGAACCGGTGTACACCATCGCGGTCGCCCTGCTGATCTGGGGCTCGGAGGAGAAAATGCGCACCGGATCGTACATGGGTATCGCGCTGATCCTCGCCTGCCTCTTCGTGAACGGATGGCTCCAGCGTAAGAACGAGGCCAAAGCCGCGTTGGCCAGCTGATCCGGCGCGCTCCGGGTATCTTCGCATCGCAATGTCGACCACCCGCACGCTGGCCCCCTGGACCTACTGTCCCAGCCTGACGCATTATGAGCGCTGGCGCACCCGCGAAGTGATGGTCGGTACCGTTGGCATCGGTGGCAGCAACCCGATACGGTTGCAGAGCATGACCACCACGGACACGATGGACACGGCAGCGACCGTGGCCCAGAGCATCCGGATGATCGAGGCGGGGTGCGAGCTTGTGCGCATCACCGCACCCAGCAAGAAGGAAGCGGAGAACCTGGCCGTGGTCAAGACCCAACTGCGCGCCGCCGGCTTCGATGCACCGCTGGTGGCCGACATCCATTTCACGCCGAACGCTGCCGAGATCGCCGCGCGCATCGTCGAGAAGGTCCGCGTCAACCCGGGCAACTACGCGGACAAGAAGAAGTTCGATGTGCGCGAATACACCGATGCGCAGTACGACGAAGAACTACAGCGCATCCGCGATCGCTTCACACCATTGGTGCGGATCTGCAAAGAGCACGGTACGGCCATGCGCATCGGCACCAACCACGGCAGCCTCAGCGACCGCATCCTGAACCGTTACGGTGATACGCCGCTCGGCATGGTGGAGAGCGCGTTCGAGTTCCTGCGCGTTTGCCGCGACGAGAACTACCACGAGCTCGTGCTGAGCATGAAGGCCAGTAACGCACAGGTGATGGTCCAGGCCTATCGCCTGTTGGTACACCGGATGATGGAGCTCGGCTGGGACTATCCGCTCCACCTCGGTGTTACCGAAGCCGGGGATGGCGAGGATGGGCGGGTGAAGAGCGCGACTGGGATCGGTGCGTTATTGGAGGATGGCCTCGGTGACACCGTGCGCGTGAGCCTTACCGAAGAACCCGAAGCGGAGATCCCTGTTGCGCGCGCGTTGGTCGCACGCTATGCGAACCGCGGCGGACATGATCCTATCCCTCCGATCGATACCGTGCCCATCGATCCGTTCGGGCATACGCGGCGACACACGCGCGAGGTGGTGAACATCGGGGCGCGGCACGTACCCGTTGTGATGGCCGATCTAAGTACCAAGGAGAGGATCACGCCCGCGACCTTGTTCGCATGGGGCTATCGGTACAGCGTTCCGCTGGACAAGTGGAACATCACCGACCAGGCTTGCGACTACGCCTACATCGGTGCGAACGCGATCGACTTCGAGATCCCCGGCACGCTGGGTATTGTACAAGACCACTCGACCTGGTTGGCCAACAGGGCCAGGGAGCGCCACTATCCCTTCCTGCAGCCGAAGCAATACCTCGACGGAGTTGAGGTACATCCACGCCTGAACATCGTCTACTGCACCCTGCCGGGTCTGAACGACACGCTGATCGCGAAACTGAAAGGCGACCCCACGGCCGTGCTGCTGATCGACACCTACAATTCGCACGGCATGGCCGAAGAGCGCCGGCTGTTGTTCGAACTGATGCTGAAGGGATGTGAGGTACCGGTGATCCTTGGTCATGCGTACGGCGATGTGGGCATGGAGGAACTTGTGTTGCAGAGCAGCACCGATCTGGGACCACTTCTGCTCGATGGCTTGGGCGACGGCATCTTCATCGCGGATGAGGATGGCGGACGCGAGGACCTGGTCTGTCGCACGGCGTTCGGTATCCTCCAGGCCACACGCACCCGCACGAGCAAGACGGAATACATCAGCTGCCCCAGTTGCGGCCGCACGCTTTTCGATCTGCAGGAGACCACGGCGCGCATCCGCGAGCGTACCAGCCATCTCAAAGGCCTCAAGATCGGGATCATGGGCTGCATCGTGAACGGCCCCGGCGAGATGGCAGATGCCGACTACGGCTACGTCGGCACCGGCCCGGGTGTGATCACCCTGTACAAGGAAAAGGAAGTGGTGCGCAGGAACGTACCGACCGCCGAGGCTGTCGATGCGTTGATCGACCTGATCCGCGAGAACGGCGATTGGGTTGAGGAGGCTTGATCTTCCCCTGAGGAACAGCCCAAACGAAGATCGGGCCGGTGTTGCCACCAGCCCGATCGGATAAAGGTCAAGATGTTCAGCGGACCACTTCCTGGGGAAGCACTCCGCGCGGCTCAGTCCTGTGCGAGCTCCGTGTTCGCGGCTTGTCCATCAGCAGGATGCTCATGCACGACCACGACGATCGCGAGCAGAACAAGGATGACAGCGGCTTGGATAAGGGTGCGGTACTTGGGTTCCATGGTGGTCGGCGTTCCGGGGTTCTTCGATCCGGGACAGGGTGCTGAACGGGACCGAACAGCCACGGTTCCAACCATTAGACGAAAGGCTTGAATGGGGGGACGAAGGCCAACGGAGGCCCAACAAGCCGCGGAGCCATCGGCTCAGAAGTCCCTGAACTCCAACATCAGCATGCCGCTGCTAACCACCTTGGTGGCGCCGGTGGAGCAGTTGTAGAGCTTGCAGTTGAACGAGGCCAGGATCCGGACGATCGCGCCGAGCTTGTCCACGCTCGTGGACACTTCGGTGATGTTGAAGACCGAACCCGACTGGATGCCGGAGCCACAACGCGTCGACCAGAGCGCCCCGGCGTCATCGGTCCACTCGAGTTCCAAGCCATCGAGCCCTGAAGTGGCCGGGCCATAAACACGCGTACCAGTGGCGAAGAAGTTCCAGAAGTCCTGCGGGACTACGACGGGGCCTTCGAAATCAAGCGTACCCAACTGCATCAGGAACCCGTTGGCCTCGGTCGTGGAATTGTACAGCCCGGCACCGTAAAACCGAGTGGAGAGTTCGGGCAGCTGGTTGATCACACCATCCTCCTGATAAAAGGGTATGACCAGGTCGCCCTCACTAATACCCACCATCGCCCCATCGATGAGCATCTGCACTCCCTGGCTCCCGTTGAGGGTAAGTGTGAACGAGGGCGGCGGCGGGTTGGTGACCGGCGGGGTCGGGTCGTCCTCATCCTTTTTGCACCCGGAAAGGAGCATCGCGAAAGCGGGGATGGCTAGAAACAGGGTGCGCATCAGCGGTCGTCGTTGGGCCGAAGATAGCCGGAGCCTCAAGGGCGCGCAACGCGCCTAGCTCTTGAGATACTCCTTGATCGCCGTCACATACTGTTCGAAGGCCTTCAATCCTTTCGGGGAGATCGCGCAGAGGGTGTTCGGATAATTGTCCTTGAAGGATTTCTTCACCGTGATGTAATCAGCCTCCTTCAGCTTGGTGATCTGCACGCTCAAGTTACCCCGCGTGGCCCCGGTCTTCTCGAGGAGAAAGTTGAAGTCACCCTCCTCCACCGCCACGAGCAGGCTCATCACCGCCAGCCGAAGCTGGTTGTGCAGCACAGGATCAAGCGGCGCGAAGGACATCCTCCTGGCGTTTGAGCATGTACCCGGGGATCACATAGCCGAAGAGCATCGCACCGACATAGAGCCATGTGATCATCTGCGGATCGACGAAGTAGGACAGGGCACCCAGCACCCAGAAGAGGATGCCACCGAAGATCAAGGGCTTGAACCGCATGAGCTGGCCGGACACGAAGGTGGGCAGACCCGTGAGGACCATGATCGATCCCGCAGGTGTACCTCCCCCACTCACGCCGTAGCCGATGATCGTCACCAGCATGGTGATCACGAACGCTGCCCAAAGCCACATCATCACGCGGTCCATCGCTGTGGAGGCTCCCTCCTTCTTCCCCTGGCGTGCACCGTGCATCGAGGAGACGATACCACCGATGATGCCGACGACACCCCAGGACTTGCCATGGAAAGGATGACCTGCACGGTCCATGAAGTACTCGGTCAGCATCGCGCCGATGAGCAGCACCCCCCAGAGCAGGAAGTAGAAGCTCATGCGGTGGAAACTGCGTTTGGCCTGCCGCATCATATCATCGATGAGCTTCAGGCTTTGTTCGGCGGTCAGGGTCTGTTCCATGGTTTTGCGTCCACCATGCGGCGGACGAGGAGTTGGTGTGTTTGACGTGGCAAACATAGACTAGTTTATATTACAAACAATACATCGACCTACTTTTCTTTCATGAATCGCGCAGCATTGGTAGCCGGACCGACCGGATTGATCGGGAGCACTGTGCTGCACCAGCTACTCAGCGACGATCGTTTTTATCGAACGGTCGCGCTCTCGCGCCATCATTTGGACCTTCCGGGCGACAAGCTCGAGCAATGGACCTCTCCCGATCTGCTTTCCGCCCTGCGGCCTGAACCGGTTGATGCGGTGTTCTGCTGCCTGGGCACCACGATCCGAACCGCGGGTAGCCAGGCCGCCTTCCGGCGCGTGGACCATGATCTCGTCATCGGCCTTGGCAACTGGGCGAAGACGAATGGCGTGAACACCTTCTGTGTGGTGAGCGCGATCGGCGCGGATGCCGGATCCGGGATCTTCTATAACCGTGTGAAGGGCGAGATGGAGCGTGACCTCAAGGCGATCGGTCTTCCCGCACTACACATCTTCCAGCCCTCCATCCTCACCGGACCGCGGAAAGAAATGCGCCTTGGAGAACGCATCGGCATCCCCGTGATGCAACTCCTCGCTCCGCTCATGGGCGGCAACTGGTCACGCTACCGACCGATGCGGCACGATACGCTTGCCCAGGCGATGATCAACGCAGCGACGATCCCGGCGAGCGGCACCCATGCCTACAGCGATATCATGCGGATGGCCGGAGCCTAGAAATTCACTGTACGCGCCTGTGCCGCGACGAGCTCCGCATCATCGAGATCGATGGCCAGCGGGGCGCGCAAACTGTCGAACGCCGGACGCTTCGCCTCGGCCAGCGGATCGGCGCTGGGGATCTCCTCCTTCCGTGGATCCACCTGCACGCCGTTCTTCCAGAAGCGGTAGCAGACGTGCGGTCCCGTGGCCAGTCCGGTGCTGCCCACCTCCCCGATCACATCGCCCTGGAGCACGCGCTGTCCCTGCTTCACGAGGATCTTGCGCATGTGCAGGTACTGTGTCGTGTACGTGCCGTTGTGGCGGATCTTCACGAAGTTGCCATTGCCTCCAGTGCGCCCGGCGGTTTCCACGGTGCCATCGCCCACTGCAAGGATGGGCGTTCCGTAAGGTGCCGCGTAGTCGGTACCCAAGTGTGCCTTCATTACCTTCTGCACAGGGTGCAGGCGCCGCGAACTGAAGCCCGAGCTGATCCGGCTGAACTTGAGCGGTGCCTTCAGGAACGCCTTGCGCAAGCTGTTCCCTGCGGCGTCGAAGTATTGCACACCATCCCCCTGGTCGAACCGGAACGCATCTTTCGCCTTGCCGGCACTGGTGTAGCGTGCAGCGAGGATCTGCGGCTCCCCGAACCGTTCACCGTCCACCGTCTGCTCCCGATAGACCACCGAGAACACATCATCCTTCTGGATGCGGTAGAAATCCACCGTCCAGGCGAACACCTCGGCGAGGTGCATGGCCAGCGCGGGATCGGCACCCGCTTTAGCGAAGTCGTTGTACAAAGCGCCCGTCACGATACAGGCGATACTATGCTCACTGGTCTTCACCGGTCGCAGCCCCACGCTCACCTGCAGGCTGTCCTGCATGGCGAAGACCACGTACTCCACCTTGTCCGCCTCGTACACGAAATACGCCGGCACACGGGCGCTGTCCTCGGGGAAGATGAAGGCATAGGGATGTCCGGTGCGCATGCGGCGCACATCGAAATGCGGAGCGGCCAGTTCAACGAGCGCGTTCACGGTGCTCATCGGCACACCATGCGCGGCAAGCAGGTCGCCGAAGGTGGCCCCCGCCTTCACCGTGCCCTCTTCCAGTTCGAAGCCCGACATGGGTATGCCGTACACGTCAGGCGGCAACATCACACTATCCACCTCCTCAGCCACCTCGTCCGGCACATACTCCACATGCGGCCGTACATCGACACCGATGAACACATAGCCAGCGCCCAACAGCACGATCACACCTACGCCGAGCTTCCACCATCGCTTCATGGAAGGGCAAATAAGCACATCGCCCCGACGATAACGCCGGGGCGATGTGGATCATATCCACGGATGCACCGTGGATAACGCAACGATCAGTTCACCTTCACGGCCTGTTTCACGCTCGGCTTGCTATCCACGACGTGTGCACCAGTCGGTTCCTCATTCGAGCAGCTTGGCTTCGAACCTCTAACGCCTGTTCTCATAGAGTCGGTAGCTCACAACCGTTCACCAGGCAATTCGGTACGGTATCAACCCGGCATACGGATGAGTAGCCCCTTCTGGAAATGATAGATGTGAAAACATGGACCCAATGGGTAATAAATACACCCATCACCACCGGTAGTCCCACAGCCACCACTGTAATGCTGTCCTACCAGCACTGCTCCCGGCGGCGACGGGTTCCAAGAAAACCACCAATCCCTCAGCTCCTCATGCTTGTTCCAATAATCAGGGTAATGGACCTGTTCACTTGCCGGACCTTGGGCCAACCAACCCGGACCACCCTGAGATGTATTTGTGCCGATATACATGGTACATGGTACACATTGGCATACCAATCATTGTCGTAGAGGTGTTTCTCAGGCGAGACGCTCGTGAAGAAGGCCGGATGGACATCAGTGATCCAATACAAGTTCTCGGTGTAGGTCAGGTAGCCGTTCATGATGGCGACCGCATCGGTTTGCCCCTCGTTGTAAAGCGGATAATGCCCTTGAGGTGGATCCATGGGAGAAGGGGCGATGAAGCGCCGCAATATGTGCACTCCCACCCTGGCCTCTTCCGCAGTAGCACTTCGCAGCTCCACATCGATCATATACACCGTTCCGTTCGTCGGGGTGTCGATAATGCGCGCGAGCACGCTCTCCTGCGCTTCGATCAGGTCGTTGTTCTTCACCATTGCCATGCCGCCCTCGGAAAAGATGGGTAGATCGATCACGATGTCTTCAGTACGCGTCTGATAAGAAACCACCAAGGCATTGCCCTTTTGATAGTTCAGGTCAGCTTCCGAGGTCCATAGTGCTTCGCCAAGTTCCTTGGCCCCCAGGTCGGTGCTACCCGCGTCATATTTCGCCTTCAACGCGTTGAACTCATCGATTAGGCCGAGCACATCTTCAATGGGGGGGGTCGAAGTCACGGGTCGCCTTGGCCATGCCAGCTCCACCAGGCACCGGTATCGGTGTGTTGGGCTCCTCCTTCTTGCAGCCAACAAGCACACCCAATAGTCCCGCAATAAGAATCGCGTGAATTGAAACAGGATACTTCATGTGAATGAGTTTTGGGACTTAGTTCTAGCCACACTGTGACTCGACAGCATGTTGATGCCGAAAAGAAGCATGATGCAAAGCTTCGTCGAGCATAGTGCTAGGGCATCATCCAATTTGATGATTTGAACAGCGTCAGCCATCAGCCTGAAGTGATGCCGTGAGATGAGGCCAAACGGCACGTTGTGCCTTTGCAGACCATATTCGACCGACCAGCGGGAAAACGACTTACTTCTTGCTTCAAGCCCTGTTCACTGCCTCCACCCTGCTCTGCACCTGGAGCTTCTCGTAGATGTGACGGATGTGAGTGCGCACGGTGTTGGCGCTCACGAAGAGCTTGCCGGCGATCTCTTTTACGCGCAAGCCAGCAACGAGCAGGTCGAGCACTTCCTGCTCGCGATCACTGAGGGCGTTGAGGCCCTCGTTCAATTTGGGCTGGATGAAGCTGCCCACCACGCGGCGGGCGATGGTGGGACTCATCGATCGAGGTGCGTTTGAGAATGTAGCCGGTGGCACCTGCACGGAGGGCGTCGAAGATCTTCTCATCGTCCTCGTGTACGGTGCAGATCAGCACCTGCACGGCCGGCCAGCGCTCCTTGATCCGTCGCGTGCAGGCGATGCCATCCATGCCCGGCAGGTTGATGTCCATGATCACGATGTCCGGCAAGCGTGCCTCCAGCGCGAGCAGGGCTGCTTCCGCATCCTGGAAGGACCGGCATTGGACACGACCGCTGCTGTTCAGGAAGAACTCCAAACTGGTGCGGTACGCTTCGTGGTCCTCGATCAACACCACATCGACCTTCGCTCCACTATCTTCCCACGGGGTCATGGCCCAAGTTGCATTTCATCCTCGTCGATGACATCATCCGATCGGATGATTCCGGGCAATGGGAACCAGAGATGCACGCGCGTTCCGGTGGGATCCTCTCGCTCGATGAGCAAGGTGCCGCCCAAGTGCCCCGCACGGATCCGCATGTTGGTCAATCCATGCCGACTGGGATCGGCCGTGGCTGGATCGAACCCTTTGCCATCGTCGCGGATCAATAGCTGCACCGCATTGGTCTCGGTCGTCCATTCGATCCACAGTGTGCTCGCTTCAGCGTGGTCGAGGATATTCCGCACCGCCTCGCGGGCCAGTAGCATCAATTCGCGCCGCTGCTTGGCGGTCAGGTGAACGGGCTCGCGCGGGACCTGCACCTTCGCACGGAACTTCAAGCCACGTGCCTCGGCCAGTTCGTGCGCCTGTTGCTCGATGAACTGGACCGTGCTCTGCAGAGTGTCGCGTCGTGGATCGAGCGCCCAGATGATCTCGTCCATCTTGTCGATCGCCCGGTCGAGACCTTCGGTAAGGGGACGCTCTTCAGCGTCGCGGGCGTCCGGTTCTGCCTGTCGCGCGTACATCAACAGGCGGCTCAGGTCGGCTCCCAGGTCATCGTGTATATCGGTGGCGATGCGGGTACGTTCCTCGTTCACCACCTGGCGTTCGCGCAGTTCGGCCAGGGCACGGCTGCACTTGCGGCGGAGCGATCGCCGGGTGACCTGCACGAGCACCAGGCAAATGACCAGGAAGCCGAAGATCCATGTGGAGCCCTTCATCCACCAGGGCGCCTTCACCACCAGGCGCACCAGCACCGGTTCGCTCCACCCGCTGGCCGGACGCCTTGCCCGCATCGCGATCGTGTAGCTGCCTTGGGAGAGCGAGGCCAGTTCCAGAACAGGGTTCTCGGTCCTGGTCCAGTCATCGGCTGAACGAAGGCGGTATTGGTACTCCAATCGATCGGCCTCGGTGAACGCGATCACCCGGAAGGTGATGAGCACCTGGTCGCGCCCTTGTGCAAGTTCGATCCGCACGTTCCGGTCCACCTCCTTGCCGTTCAGCCAAAGACCAGCGATGTGGATCCGCGGCGGGGCGGTCGCGATATCCTTCCCAGGGAACGGGACCGAGCACAATCCAGCACTGGTCGCCAGGAGCAGGTGGTCACCGTCGGTGATCGCATCGTTCACCTCTCCCGTCCCAAGTCCCTTCACAGTGAACATGGTGCGCTGCGATGCAGGACCGATCAGCGGACCGATGACCACTTGGAGGCCCTGCTTCGTGGCGATCAGCAGGGTGTCGTGGAAGGCACGTATGCGGATGATATCGTTCGAGATTAGGCCATCCTCCATGGTGATGCCGCCGATCGGTCGGGCCGCGGTATCGAGTACAAGCACACCGGCGCCGGTGGTGCCGATCAACAGTTGGCCGGAAGCGAGGCTCTTGATGTCCGTGATGCGCAGGCCTGTAAGGCCTTCGAGTTGGGGAAAGTCCTTCCTATGCCCGCTCTCGATGCAATGGAGACGTTCGTTGGCTTCGTACCAGAGCCGGCCTGTCATATCGACGTGTGGAGCCAGGCTACGCCCGGTGAAGTTCAAGCTGTCGGGGAAGCGGTAACGCATGAAATGCCCCGCCTCCTCCCTTATTACCCAAAAGCCGAAGTAGGCTACCCAGACCGATCCGTCGGGCAGTATCTCAAGCGCCTTCGAACCTGAGCTGGGAATTATGCTATCAGGAGATCCCCACCACCGCAGCGCGACTTCGTTGAAGTTCGACGCGCCGTGCGGTAACAACAGCGTTCGCAGGTCCGATGCGATCCAGATGTTACCGACCCGATCCTCGGCGAAGTCCAGTACCCGGCCCGTTGCATCGGCCGGGAGGCGTGCAAGGGAGCGGCCGTTGAACGCATAAATGCCACCTTCCGCGGACCCCGCGAGCACCCCACGTGCGCGTGTGCGTTGCAGGAGCAGCATGGCTTCCTCGCCATTCGTCGCCGAACCCTTGTAGACAACACTTTGGAATTCATCGTTCGTGCAATGGACCAACCCGCGCCGCGAGGTGCAGATCCAGCGACCGCGTTCATCATCGACGTATTCGAAATTCACGAACTCGTCAGCGAGAAGACGGCGGGGAGGGGCGAATCCCGAAGGTGTTTTCTTCCTGAACTCGATACCCCCGTCGCCTAGTGTCACCCAGAGGTCCCCATTGGCATCGACCCAGCACCGTATATGATGTCTGTTCTCGAAGTCCTCTTCCAGGAATTTCAGCCAGCGTCCATCCTGCAACGCCACAATGCCATCCACTGTGACGGTCAACGGTGGCGAGCGTCCATCGAAACCGCGCACCACATCCGTCTGGATGAACGGGCTACGGATCGAATCGGTCGCCACCCACCGCGCGCCTTCCAACGCGTGGATCCGACCCGTGAGGACGATCACGATCTCCTGATCATCGTCCAGCACCACGGAGGTCTTGCGCAAGGGAAAAACCCACAGGCTGTCGCGATCGCCTTCCATATCAAGGCGCAGGACATTGTCATACACGCCGCCGAACCAGAGCATGCCATGGCGGTCCTCCACGAACGAAGTCCATCCGTTCAGGCTTTCGTAGCGTGCCAGTTCCGGGTCCGTACGCCCGTTGTGGATGCTGTCGTTGAGCAGATAGCACAGCTTACCGTTCAGGGTAAGGAACCAGATCCTGCCCTTGCTATCCTGGGCCAGCTTGATGATGTTGTTGTCCGTGAGGCCGTCCTCAACGCCATAGGTGCTGAACACACGCCCATCGAAGCGCACGGCCCCGGCATCGGTGCCGAACCACATGTAGCCTTCACGGTCCTGTAACGCGCAATAGACCGTATTGCTCGGCAACCCGTCAGCGACGGTATAGCGCCGATGCACGGGGTCTTGTCCATAGGCCGACAAGCCTCCCATCCAAATGCATACGAACACTGCCGCGCATTGCGCGTGCCAACGCCTCATCGAGCCAATCTAGCCACGCGAGGCGAACTCCCGTGCTAACGAAGCATCAAAGAAGTGAGAGGGGAACCGACGCTACTCCCTGGCGATCGGATGCGCCAGGCCTTCGTAGCCGCTCAGTTCCATCTTGATGGAACCCACGAGCACCTTGGCTTGCGCAAGCACAGGGATGTGGTTGCCGTCGTCGCTGATCCACACGTTCAGGTCATCGTTGCCCTTGAAGATGCGGCCCTCCTGCACCACGGGCTGGAACTTCAGGCAGCGGTATTTGCCCGTGCGCAGCTTGATGGTCTCGGTGCCCATGTAGCGGATGCGCAGCGGGAACAGTTCATCGTCCAGGAAGCAGTCGATGTTGTACTCGTCGCCTTTTTTGGCTGTGCTGAAATCGATGGTGCGCGCGTAGTAGAACGCGCTGAGCATGTCCTGCACGCTGCCGGGCACTTTGTGCGTGACCTGCTTCTGCGTGGTCACCTCGTGGCGGTGCTGGTTGTACACATAGTCCTGCGTGAAGTCGTAACCCCCCTCGCTCACGCTGCGGCGGAACACGTAGGGGAACACACCTTGCTCATCGAAGTAGCTCTCGTAGGTATCGTCCACCTTGAAGAACGTGTTGAAGGCGCCGAGGCTGTATCCCTTGCCAACGGCGTGCAACACTTTGCGGCCGTGGATCTCGCGATCACTCTCCTTCAATTCAACGACGGCGAGGCCCGCGTTCACCCAACCGTAGTGAACGATGTAGGTGAGCTTTTCGCCGGCCTGGAACGCGTTGTGGTTCACCGTGCGAAGCGGGAAGACCTCACTACCAGCCGACTTGTTCGCTTCGCCCTGGCCGCGGCCTTGAGCAAAGCCCATGCTGAACAGCCCGATGCTCGTCAGGAAAATGGTGGTGCGTGCCATGGCCCGGCTAACGCAAAGCGAGTGCCGATCCGTGCCCGAAATGCAAGCCGCGAGCCGCGGGCTACGAGCCACGAGCTGCTGGGAGGCTCGTGGCTCGCGGCCGGTGGCTCGACGCTTGATCTCCATCACACCACGATGTTGACGATACGCTTGGGCACCACGATCACCTTCTTGGGCATCTTGCCTTCCAAGCGGCTTTGCACTTCCGGGTTGGCGAGCACGGCGGCTTCCACGCTTTTGGCGTCGAGGGCGATGGGGAACTCCAGTTGCATGCGGGTCTTGCCGTTGAAGCTGATGGGGTAGCTGAAATTGTCCTCGACCAAGTATTGGGCGTCCCACTGGGGCCATTTCGCCCCGGTCACGCTATCGGTATGGCCCAACTTGCTCCAAAGCTCTTCGGCGATATGCGGGGCGAACGGGGCTAGCGCGATGGTCAACGGCTCCAGCACGTCGCGCTTGTGGCATTTCAACTCGCCTAGCTGGTTCACCGCGATCATGAACTGGCTTACGCTCGTGTTGAAGCTCATGCGCTCGATGTCCTCGGTGACTTTCTTCAGTGTGGCGTGGAGCGCTTTGAACTCCGCTTTCGTGGGGGCTTCGTCGCTCACGCTGTACACATCGCTTTCGTAGAACAGGTTCCAGAATTTCTTCAGGAAACGACTGGTGCCTTCGATGCCGTTCGTGTCCCATGGCTTGCTTTGCTCCAGTGGACCGAGGAACATTTCGTAAAGGCGGAGTGTGTCGGCGCCGTACTTCTCGATGATAGCATCGGGGTTGGTCACGTTGTATTTTGACTTCGACATTTTCTCAATCAGCGGCTCCTTCACCGAAGTGAATCTGAAAGAGCTGCTTTGACCCACAACCAATTCATTGCGTTCAATGTCCCATTGGTTATGCCCATGCCAATACCATCCGTGTGAAGCAATGAATACAGCATCATTCAAATCAGGTCGGATACGAAGCATTGCTGGGATGTCAACAACATCATCATGGACGCACTCCGTTGGAATGTTCACTTCCACATAATGATCCCGTTCTTTTCCCTTGAAGTACTTCTCATGCAAATCGCTGGACAAAAACTGTTGGACCGATTGGCTAAGTGTAATTGGCCGATAGTCCTTCGTGCCATCACCGTAAAGGATGAAACTAGTGCCTCGTGATTCTCCCGAGCCGCCAATTCGATAGAGGAGGATACGTTCTGAAAAGGCAGTAATCATCCCTTGGTTCACCAGCTTCTTCGCAGGCTCATCAAAGGGCAGCCAGCCGCGGTCGTTCAGGAACTTGGTCCAGAAGCGGAAGTAGAGCAGGTGGCCGGTGGCGTGTTCGCTGCCGCCCACGTAGAGGTCCACTTGTTGCCAATAGTTGATCGCATCCGCAGAAGCGAAGCGGCCTTCGTTCTGCGGATCCATGTAGCGCAGGAAGTACCAGCTGCTGCCGGCCCAACCGGGCATGGTGGTGGTCTCCAGCGGATGACCGTTGTAACTCCAGTTGGTCGCGCGTGCCAGTGGTGGTTCGCCATCCTCCGTGGGCAGGAATTTGTCCACTTCAGGTAGCACGAGCGGCAGTTCGCTTTCGGGCAAGGCATGGGGCACGCCGTCCTTGTAGTAGATCGGTATCGGCTCGCCCCAATAGCGCTGGCGACCGAACGCGGCATCGCGCAAGCGGAAGTTGATGCGGCGTTCACCGGCACCCAGCTTCACCAACTCATCCATCGCGCGCTTGATCGCATCGGGCACTTTCAATCCTTTCAGGAATCCTTCGCTGCTGATCGTCGCGTCCTTGCGCTCATCGGCCTCCTTGTGGATGTCCGCGCCTTCGGTCACTGCGATGATCGGCAGTCCGAAGTGCGTCGCGAAATTCCAGTCGCGCTGATCGCCGCCGGGCACCGCCATCACTGCACCCGTTCCATAACCACCGAGCACGTAGTCGCCCACCCAGATCGGCACCTCTTTGCCCGTGAACGGATGGATGCAATACGCGCCGGTGAACACACCGCTCACGCGTTTCACTTCCGTCATGCGCTCACGCTCACTGCGGTTCTTCGCGGTGGTCACATAGGCCATCACCTCTTCGCGGCGATCCGGGGGCGTGATCACTTCCACCAATTCGTGCTCCGGCGCCAGCGTTACGAATGTGACTCCGAAGAGCGTGTCCGGCCGCGTCGTGAAGACTTCGATATCGCCCGCGACTTCCTTCAACTTGAACTTCACAAGTGCGCCCTCGCTTCGTCCGATCCAGTTGCGCTGCGCTTCCTTGATGCTCTCGCTCCAGTCGAGCGCATCCAGACCATCCAACAAGCGCTGCGCGTATGCGGTGATGCGCATGCTCCATTGCGGCATGCGTTTGCGCTCCACCGGATGTCCACCGCGTTCACTCACGCCGTCCTTCACTTCATCGTTCGCGAGCACGGTGCCCAGTGCGGGGCACCAATTCACCCACGCCTCGCTCAGGTAGGCCAGCCGGAAATTCTGCAGGATGCGTTGCTGTGCGCGTTCTTCGAACGCGTTCCAATCATTCGCCGTGAAGGGGCCAAGTTCCTCCTCCACGTCGCCGGTCAGGGCACCGGCATCGCCACCACTCCAACCCCACTGCGCGAAACGCTGCACAAGTTCCGCGATCGGCTTCGCCTTCCGTTGTTCGTGATCGTACCAGCTATCGAAGAGCTGCAGGAAGATCCACTGCGTCCACTTGTAATAGTCCGGGTTGCTGGTTCGCACTTCGCGGTCCCAGTCGAAGCTGAAGCCGATGTTGTCGAGCTGCTCGCGGTAGCGCGCGATGTTCACCTCGGTGGTCTTCGCCGGGTGCTGGCCCGTTTGTATGGCGTACTGCTCGGCTGGCAACCCGAAGCTGTCATAGCCCATCGGGTGCAACACGTTGAACCCGCTGTGCCGCTTGAACCTAGCGACGATGTCGCTGGCGATGTAGCCGAGCGGATGGCCGACATGCAATCCGGCGCCGCTTGGATAGGGGAACATGTCGAGCACGTAGTACTTCGGTTTCGACATATCGTTCTCTACGCGGTACGTACCCCGCTTGCGCCATTCGGCGCGCCACTTTTCCTCGATGCCCTTGTGATCGTACTGCATGGTCCGTTGCTGCGGCAGCAAAGTAAGGGCGATGCGCGCCTCGCTCTTACTTTCGCCGCCGGATGAGCATCGAACGACAGTTCAAGGCACGCACACGCACGGCCAGTGTGAGCACGGTGATCGGCATCACGCTGGTGCTGGTCATGCTCGGTTGCCAGGGCTTTGTGCTGCTGAACGCCTCGGCGCTGGAGCGTTACTTCAAGGAGAACGTGCGCGTGGAGTTGTTCCTGAAGCGCGACCTGAAGGAGGTGGATGTGATGCGCTTCCGGAAAGAGCTGGACACGGAGTCCTTCACGCGTGAAACGCGGTACGTGACCGCCGATGAAGCCGCGGAACAACTGAAGCAGGACCTCGGCGAGGATTTCCTGGGTGTGCTGGGCAGCAACCCGCTGCTCCCTTCGGTGGAGTTGAACGTCGACGCGGCCTATGCCCAGCCCGATAGCATGAAGTGGATCGTAGAGCATTTGAAGAGCGACCGGCGCGTGCAGGAGGTGGCCTACAACGCGGCCGTGGTTGAGAACATCGATGGGAACATGGCCAAATTGAACCTTGGCGGCTTCATCTTCCTCGCCTTGCTGCTCTTTGTGGCCGTGGCGCTGATCAACAACACGATCCGCCTGGCGATCTACAGCAAACGTTTCCTCATCAGGACCATGCACCTGGTGGGCGCCACCCAGTGGTTCATCAAGCGGCCCTTCCTGGCAAGTGGCGTGTGGCAGGGGCTTGTCGCAGCGCTGCTGGCCGTCGGGGTGCTCACCGGATTGTTGCAACTGGGCAAGGAGTACGTGCCCGACCTGCTCGCCTTCACCGATACCTCGGCCCTGGCCGTGCTCTTCGGGGTGGTGGTCGTGGTGGGCCTGCTGATCTCACTGGCTTCCACCTGGTTCGCGGTGGGCCGCTACCTTCGCATGGATTACGAAGACCTCCACTGGAGCTGATCATGGCCAAGAACAAGGAAGACAGGGACCTCGCGTTCACAAGCACCAACTACCGCCTGCTGTTGATCGGACTGGCGATCGTGGTGATCGGTTTCATCCTCATGAGCGGTGGTGGCAATGGCGACCCCAACACGTTCGATGAATCCGCCATCTTCAGCCCACGCCGTATCACTGTGGCGCCCATCGTGGTGCTGGCCGGCTACCTCTTCATCGTGTACGCCATCCTGAAGAAGACCGGCGGGACCGAGGCGGAGCGATGACACTACTGCAGGCGATCATCCTCGCCATTATCGAAGGCATCACCGAGTATCTGCCGGTGTCGAGCACCGGGCATTTGATCATCGGCTCGGCGGTGATGGGCATCGAGAAACACGACTTCGTCAAGCTTTTCTCGGTGGCCATCCAGTTCGGGGCCATCCTGTCGGTCGTGGTGCTCTACTGGAAACGCTTCTTCCAAAGCGTCGACTTCTACCTCAAGCTCTTCGTGGCTTTCGTGCCTGCGGTGGTGGCCGGCCTGTTGTTCAAGGAGCACATCGAGGCGATGCTCGAGAACGTGGTGATCGTGGCTGTCGCATTGCTCGTCGGTGGGATCATCTTCCTTTTCATCGACCGGTGGACGGCAGGCAGGCAGGATGCGGAGGAACGACCGGTGAGTTACCAAAGTGCGTTCATGATCGGCCTCTTCCAATGCCTGGCCATGGTGCCTGGGGTTTCCCGCAGCGCGTCGACGATCATCGGCGGCATGACACAAGGGCTCTCCCGCAAACGTGCGGCGGAATTCAGCTTCTTCCTCGCGGTGCCCACCATGTTCGGGGCCACGGTGAAAACGATCTACGACTACACGAAGGATGGCGGCGTGTTCACCAGCGAGCACATCAAGCTCTTCGCGATCGGCAATCTGGTCGCCTTCGTCGTGGCGATGATCGCCATCCGCACCTTCATCGCCCTGCTCACCAGGCACGGCTTCGCGGTGTTCGGCTGGTACCGCATCGCGCTCGGGGGTGTGATCCTGGTGCTCTACGCGCTGCACGTTCCGCTGAATATGATGTGATCCCGCGCCGATGGAACCGCGCGGCCCGAACAGCGACTTCGTCTTCACGCCCGATGAAGGCGGCTTGATCCTCGTGGACAAGCCCCTGGGCTGGACGAGCTTCGACGCGGTGAAGAAGATCCGGGGGGCCATGCGCAGTGTGGTGCGGCGGCGCAACTTCAAGATCGGTCACGCCGGGACCTTGGATCCGTTGGCCAGCGGCTTGCTGATCATGGCCTACGGACCGTTCACCAAGCAACTGCCGTTCATCACCGGGCAGGAGAAGATCTACACCGGGACCATCACGCTCGGAAGTGTCACCCCCAGCTACGATCGCGAGACCGAACCGATACCCTTCGGCCCCTGGGAACAGTTGGATGAAGCCACCATCCGGGCGGCGTTCGCCGGGTTCCACGGCGAGTTGATGCAACGGCCACCGCTCTACTCCGCGAAGCGGCATGAAGGCGAGCGCGCGTACTGGCTGGCGCGCGACGAAAGTCGGCCCAATGTGGAGATGCCCGCTGTGAAGGTGTTGGTCACTTCACTTGATGTGGTCGCGGTGCGGGGTGCCGAAGTGGACTTCGAAGTGCATGTGAGCAAGGGCACCTACATCCGTTCGCTCGCCAACGACATCGGCCAGGTACTGGGCTGTGGTGCGCACCTGAGCGCGTTGCGGCGAACAGCCATCGGCGCCTACGGGGTCGAGGGTGCCGATGCACCGCTGGTCTGGGCCCAACGGATAGCGCCCCTTCCCGACCGGGCCTGATCCACAGCCGACGAAGCCCTGTCCCCGCCCGTCAAAACAGGGCTAATCGCCTGTATTTGAGGTTCTTTGCCGTTCGCTCCGTTATGATGCTATCTTCGGCCCCCCAAAAAGCCGGAACGGGCCCGTAAGCCCCGCCACCACCCATGAAACTTACCGCGTTCAAATTCCAGCTCCCGAAGGAGCAGATCGCTCTTTATCCCACCAAGGACCGCGACGGCAGCAAATTGATGGTGCTGCACCGGAAAGACGGCAAGATCGAGCACAAGAAGTTCAAGAACGTCCTGGACTATTTCAACGAGGGCGATACGTTCATCCTGAACAACACCCGGGTGTTCCCTGCGCGCATGTGGGGCAACAAGGAGAAGACCGGCGCCAAGATCGAGGTGTTCATGCTGCGCGAACTCAACCGCGACAGCCTGCTGTGGGATGTGATCGTGGACCCCGCCCGGAAGATCCGGATCGGCAACAAACTATACTTCGGCAAGGACGATGAGCTTGTCGCCGAGGTGATCGACAACACCACGAGCCGTGGGCGCACGCTGCGTTTCCTCTTCGACGGCACCTACGAGGAGTTCAAGGCCGCCATCACCGAAATGGGTGAGACGCCGCTGCCGCGCTACATCAAGCGGGAGACCGAACCCAGCGACGCCGAGCGTTACCAGACGATCTATGCCAAGGAGGAAGGCGCGGTGGCCGCACCGACCGCCGGATTGCATTTCAGCCGTGAGTTGATGAAACGCATGGAGCTGAAAGGCATGCACTTCGCGGAAGTGACCCTGCACGTGGGCCTCGGCACCTTCCGCCCGGTGGAAGTGGAGGACCTCACCAAGCACAAGATGGATTCGGAGCAGGTGATCATCAATGCCGAAGCCTGCAAGATCGTGAACAAGGCGAAGGACACGAAGAAGCGTGTGTGCTGCGTGGGCACAACGACCATGCGTGCCATCGAGAGCAGCGTGAGCACGGAGAACCACATGAAGCCCTACAACGGGTGGA
>JBDTNF010000018.1:0-6956 GCA_039933875.1 Flavobacteriales bacterium
CCGGTCAGTCCGAGCAAAGCGAAGGACTGCGCATGTACCCCAACCCCAACCGTGGCGATCAACTGTACCTGAGCTTCGACGTCGTTGAAGAAGGTGTGATCACCATGAGCGTCGACATCTATGATCTCTTCGGCAAGCGTGTGATTTCGCGCTCGATCGCGGTGCAAGGGTCTTCGTCCCGCGATGGCGGGAATGGCTTCGTGAACACTGTGCTTGATCTCAACGGCACACTCACTTCCGGTATGTACCTGGTCAACATCACCGCCGGTGACGTCCTGTACACCGAGCGACTGGTGATCCAGCCGTAGCAATAGAAAGGGCCTCGCGCTTTGTGAACACAAAACGAACCCCCACTCCGGATACCCGGTGTGGGGGTTCGCTGTTCCATGGGAACAGCACTCCAGTGAGAGGAACCTTACCGGTTCCGCCCAGGCCATGACGGGGGAAAAAGCGGGTGCCCTTCCTTACGGAACGGATCGATGTGGGACCTATTGTTCACATCTGCCCAAGGTTCCCGATGTAGGCCTGGATCCATCTTTCCCCTCGAAGAATTCGAATACCTTGCCTCATGAGAAACTTGACCCTTCTGTCCTTTCTGTCATTGGCAACGGTCGGCCTGGCGACGACCCCTCCAGTGGCTCCCGCTGCCCTCGCCAATTCCTCGGTCGCCCCTGCGGGTTTCGAGGAGAACAAGGGCCAAGTGCGCACCACCGGTGGTGATGCCGCGCCGTTTGTGCGGTACCGCCTTTCGCAGGGCAACACGCAACTCTTCCTGCTGGAGAACGGGATCGCCTACCAATTCAGCCGGATCCACTACCCTGATGGGTATGCGGAACTGAAGGCCGACGCGCGACATGACAGCAAGAAGCAAGGGCAGTTGGATGCCATGCGCGAGCAGGTGCGCCTGGAGACCTATCGCATGGATATGATGCTCGATGGTGCGGACACGAAAGCTCAGATCACGACCGAAGGCCGGAGCGAGGACTACACGCAGTACTACAACCACGATGTGTTGGATGTGCGCACGTACACCAAGGTGACCTACCACGAGATCTATCCTGGCATCGATTGGGTGGTGTACACCACGGAGAAGGGAATGAAGTACGATTTCGTAGTACGGCCCGGTGCTGATCCAAACCAGATCCGCATGCGCTTTGAACACCACGAGGAACTATCCCTGGATGCTGATGGCAACTTGATCCATGGCAATCGCATGGGGCGCCTCACGGAAGAGCGACCGGTGAGCTTTCAGGATGGAAAGGAGATAGCCACGCGCTTCGCACTGGATGGAGACCGGTTGCGATTCGTGATGGATAGATACGACCATAGCAAGTCTCTCACGATCGACCCCGACCTGATCTGGGGCACCTACTACGGTGGCGGAGGATTTGAGGAGGGTACTGACTGTGCAACATCCGCCACTGGGGACGTTGCGCTCGCAGGTTGGTCCGACTCTAACACCGGCATTGCATCCGGAGGATATCAAAACGCATTCGGTGGCGGGAATGCGGATGCCTTCCTCGCTGTTTTCAACAGCAACGGCGTGCGCTTGTGGGCGACTTATTACGGAGGAACGTCGAACGAGGTCGGACACGGCTGCGCGTTCGATGCCTCGGGCAATGTGTACCTGTGCGGCTACACTGAATCCGCATCCGGCATCGCCAGTGGCGGGCATCAGGGTACCTACGGAGGCGCAACGGATGTGTTCCTGGTGAAGTTCAACAGTTCGGGCACGCGTCAATGGGGCACTTACTACGGTGGATCCGATTGGGACGATCGGGCACATTGCGCGACAGATCCCAGCGGCAACGTCTTCTTATCGGGCCTGACAAGCTCAAGCACCGGCATCGCTTCTGGGGGACACCAGAATACATTTGGCGGCGCCATAGACGGTTTCCTGGCGAAGTTCAACGCGAACGGTAACCGTCAATGGGGCACCTACTATGGCGGGTCGGGTGACGAGATCAAGAACGAATGCACGGCAGATGTTAATGGCAATGTCTATCTCGCTGGAGAGACCTCCTCGAGCACAGGCATAGCCTCGGGCGGATTCCTGAACACCTACGCAGGTGGTGATCGCGACCTCTACCTGGCGAAGTTCAACAGTTCAGGCAATAGACTGTGGGCAACCTATTACGGGGGAGCAGGCACAGAATCGGACGGATCCTGCGCGACCGATGCCAGTGGGAATGTCTACCTCGCTGGGACCACACAATCGCCTTCTGGAATTGCCTCGGGTGGGCATCAGAACTCGTATGGAGGAGGTATGCTCGCCGACCTGGGTGATGGGCTGCTTGTGAAATTCTCCAGTTCCGGTGCGCGGCTGTGGGCCACGTACTACGGAGGGAGCGGCCTCGAAAACGGAACCGGCTGCGCGGTGGATGGCTTGGGCAATGTATATCTGGTCGGAGAAACGCAGAACTCCACATCGGGTATCGCTTTTGATGGGTACCAATCAACCTACGCAGGACAGAACGATGCATATCTCGTCAAGTTCGACCCGAGCGGTACACGGCAGTGGGGGACCTACTACGGTGGACCCAACACAGAATATGCGGGTGGTTGTTCAGCGGGAGAAGAAGAAATGGTCTACATCGCAGGCACCACCACCTCCAGTTCGGGTATCGCATACAATGGTCACCAGAACTCCAGCTCCAACCAAGCGGCATACTTGGCCAAATTCGGACTCTACATTCCTCCGAGCATCACTACCGCTACCGTCCCGGGATATCCGTTTTGTGTTGGTGAGCATCTCACCATACCGTTCACTATTGAAGGCACCTTCAATGCCGGAAACGTTTTCACGGCGGAACTGTCCGACGCTGCAGGAAGTTTCTCTACTCCGTCGACCATCGGCACTGTGAACGGTACCACGAACGGGACCATCACCGCCACCATTCCTGGCGGAAGCCAGGCTGGCACCGGTTATCGTATCCGGGTCATTGGCAGCGACCCGGCTACGATCGGTTCGGACAATGGCAGCAACCTTATCATTAATGACAACAATGCCAGTTGTGCGTGCGCTACGCCAATGGAGAGCGAGCCCAACAATAGCACCTCAACGCCCAACGCGCTTGCCTATGCCACGCCCATGAGCGGTCTCCTCGGCCCTTGCTCGGTCGCGGATAATTCTTCAGACCATTTCAGTTTCACCAGTTCCGGTCAAGGCAACCTGCGTGTGCAGGCCTGCCTGTCCAACACAGGGCCCGTTCCGCTGAACGTGACCTTCCGCGTGCTGAACAGCGCAGGAACCACGCTCGGTACGTTCACCCTGCCAGCAGGTGCGAACAACACAACGGTAGCCGGAGAATTCCTGTTTCCATGTCGGGGAGCAGCTTCGTACCTGATCGCGGTGGACAACCCGAGCACCACCCTTTGCACGCACTACGCCTTCTCCTACACCATCCTTCCCCCGGTATTCGGCAACGATCCCGAGCCCAACGACGGGATCGGCGCCAGCGCTACACCAGTGGCGTACAACACCGACCGCGATGGCCGTAACAATTTCGATCTCGAGAGCACGTACGACTACTACAGCATCATTCTCCCCACCAATGGCATACTGAACATCGAGACGCAGGCGGAACATGTGGGTGCCTCACCCAGCACGATGGCCGTAGCGCTGGTCAGCACGGTGGGCATAGTGCTACAAACCTGGAACGTTGCCGTTGGCGCCAACGGCATACCGGCGGCCAGCGCTGTGAGCATCACCTGTCGCAGCACGGTCAGCACGTACTACATCCGCATCAACTCCGCGGCTTGCGGCACCTCGTACCGGTTCAAATACACCGTTACGCCACCGCTCTTCGCAGGCGATGCTGAGCCGAACAACGGTACGCCAGGCACACCCGCAGCGCATGATACTTACATGACGGGCAATCTCCAGTTCGATGGAGAGAGCACCTACGACTATTTCAACATCGTGCCGCCTACGAACGGTGTCATGACTCTGGAGGTTCAGGCCGAGAACGTCAGTGGCACTCCGGGAACCATAGACGTGGTGCTGCTGACGGCGGTTGGCACCACCATACAGACCTGGAGCGTGGCCGTGGGCGCGAACAGCATTGCCGCAACAACGACGGTCAGCATCCCATGCAGAAGCAACACGACCAACTATAACCTGCGCTTCGCTACGACGACCTGCGGTGTCTCCTACCGCTGGAAGTACACCATGACCGCGCCGCTCTTCGCGAACGATGTGGAACCGAACCAAACCTATGGTGGCAGCACCGAAGCGTACGATACCTGGTACGAAGGCCAGATCGGATTCGACAACCAGACCGACGACGATATCTACAACCTCGTTCCGCCTTTCAATGGCGTGATGAACATCGAGGTGGAGGTGGAACACACCGGTGCAAGCCCTGGCACTGTCACTGTCGCCTTGGTGAACACTGTGGGTAGCACCATCCAGTCTTGGACCATGACGGTCGGCGCGAACGGTGTTCCATTGGACACGCTGGTGAGCGTGACTTGCAGGAGCAGCATCACCGATTATGACCTGCGTTTCTCGGATGTCACCTGCGGCGTTTCCTACCGATGGAAGTACACGATGGCAGCGCCGGTCTTCGCGGCCGATGCGGAGCCCAACAACAGCCAGCCAGGCACCGCCCTGGCGCCGGACACCTACACTCAGGGCCAGCTTGCATTCGATGCTGAGAGCACCTATGACTACTACCGCATCGTCCCTTCGGCGAATGGCAAGGTGAACGTGGAACTACAGGCCGAGCATACGGGAGCCGTTCCGGGAACCATCAGCTTATTGCTCCTCAATACAGCAGGGACAGTATTGCAGACGTGGAGTTTTCCCGTGGGTGCTAGTGGCGTGCCCATCACCACCGTTCTCAGCAAAACGTGTATAACCGGTGGGCTTGCCTATGATCTGCGCTTGAGCTCAAGCGTATGCGGTACTTCCTACAAGTTGAAATACACGCTGACGCCACCCGTGTTCTCCAATGACGTCGAGCCGAACAATAGCACCAGTCAGGCCGTCGTGCTTGTGGAAGCACAACCAGCACAAGGGCAGTTGAACGTGGCCGGAGGGGACAACCTCGACTACTATAGAGCGAACCTCACCGGCGATGGGGTACTGAACGTGAACGTTGAAGCCGAACATGCGGGAGTAGAAACGAATGCGACCGTAACGGTGGTACTGTTGGTAAGTACCGGTACGGTATTGCAGACCTGGACCGTACCAGTGGGTGCGAACGCCATACCGATAAGCACCGTGGTGAGTGAGACATGCCGTGGAGCGTTTTCATATTACCTGAAGATAAGTTCCACTATCTGTGGTACATCGTACCGCCTCACCTATACAGTAACGCCACCACTGTTCGCTGCTGATACCGAACCGAACAATACGCCGACACAGGCGAACCTTCTCGTGGTAGGACAGCCCGCAGCGGGACACGTCAACTTCTATTCCGCGGATAACATCGACTACCACCGGATCAATTTGTCCGGCGACGGCATCCTGAACGTGAACGTTGAAGCCGAGCATGCGGGTGTGGAAACGGATGGGACCATGACGGTTATACTGATCGTAAGCACCGGTACGGTATTGGGAACGTGGAGCGTACCCGTGGGCGCGGGCTCTGTTCCGATAAGCACCGTGGTAAGCGAGACCTGCCGTGGAGCCTTTTCATATTACCTGAAGATAAGCTCCACTATATGCGGAACCTCCTACCGCTTGACCTACACAGTAACGCCCCCAGTGTTCGCTGCCGATACCGAACCGAACAACGGGACGAGCCAGGCGAACCTTCTTGTGGAAGGACAGCCTTCGGATGGGCACGTCAACTTCTATTCCGGTGATAACATCGACTACCACCGGATCGATCTCTCGGCCGATGGCATTCTGAACGTGAACGTTGAAGCCGAGCATGCCGATGTAAGCACCGCTGGCGCCCTCCAGGTGGAATTGTTGGTAAGCACAGGATTGGTATTGCGGACGTGGACCGTAGCTGTTGGCGCGAACTCGGTTCCGATCAGCACCTTGGTGAGCGAGACCTGCCGGGGCACCCTCGTGCCTTACTATTTGCGTGTCAGCTCGAACATCTGTGGCACATCCTACCACCTGACCTACACGCTAACGCCACCGGTCTTCGCGCAGGATGTGGAGCCGAACAACACCCCTACGCAATCCATCGTGCTCCCAGCCACACAGACAACGCAGGGGCACCTGAACTTCTACTCCGCCGACAACTTGGATGAGTATCGCTTGAACATGCCGACTGACGGGGTGCTGCACATCGCCTTCGAGGCCGAACATGTCGATGCATCGACAACGGAGACCGTGCAATTGGAGCTGCGCACCAGCACATCAGCCTTGCTGCAGACCTGGATCGCGCCCATTGGTGCGAATTCCATAGCCGTGAGCAGCACTCACGACCTGACATGCCGCGGTACCGTGATCCCCTATTACCTCCACGTGGTGAGCAACGGTTGCGGTGTTTCCTACCGCGTGAGCTACACAGTGACGCCGCCGCTCTTCAACGGCGATGCGGAACCGAACAACAGTACCCCCGGCACAGCGATGGACCTGAACGCAGGAGAACAGCAGGGTCATATCGGGTTCCACAATACCACGGATGATGATTACTATGCCTTCACGCATCCCGGTGGTCCTTGGAGCATTACCGTCAGCGCCGAGCATGCCGGAACCGGAGCCGGAACCATGACCCTTGTGGTGATCAATAACCCAGGCACGGTCTTCGGCACCTTCACCGTACCGGTGGGTGGCTCGTCCAGTGCGCTCACGAACACCTTCACCATCCCATCGCTTCCGGCGGGAACCATTTACCGCGTGAAACTGAGCGACGTTACGTGCGGTGTGAGCTACCGGATCCATTGCTACGACGATGACGGCGACGGCACCTGCAATGGTTCCGACCTGTGCGCGGGAGGCCCTGAACCCGGTACACCGTGCAACGATGGGAACAGTGCCACCATCAACG
>JBDTNF010000019.1:0-16611 GCA_039933875.1 Flavobacteriales bacterium
TGGTGAGTGGCGTGGGAGGCAGACTCGCCACTCACCACTCGCAACTCGCCACTCTTCGCAGCGTTGGTCAGTGCTTCAAGGGCTTCGGCTACTGCGACCTCGTTCCGTGCCGCCTTCATCTGCTTCAACCTAGCGACCTGGGACTCACGTACTGAACTGTTATCCACCTCGAGCAATTCCATTTTCGTTTCAGCCTCCGTCACGAAGGCGTTCACGCCGATGATCTTGTCCTTGCCGGTGTCAATGCGGGCCTGACGTTTCGCGGCGGCTTCTTCGATCCGCATCTTGGGCAGGCCGGTCTCGATAGCCTTGCTCATGCCGCCGAGTTCTTCCACTTCCTTGATGCGCGCCCAGGCTTTGTGTACGAGTTCATGCGTGAGACTTTCCACGTAGTAGCTACCGCCGAGCGGGTCGATCCACTTGGTGATGCCGGCGTTCTTCTGTAGGTAGAGCTGTGTGTCGCGCGCGATCTTGGCGCTGAAGTCGGTGGGCAGTGCGATGGCTTCGTCGAGCGAGTTGGTATGGAGCGATTGTGTTCCGCCGAGCACGGCTGCCAATGCTTCCACGGTGGTGCGCACGATGTTGTTGAAGGGATCCTGCGCAGTGAGGCTCCAGCCGCTGGTCTGGCAATGCGTGCGCAGCGCCAGGCTCTTCGCGTCCTTCGCACCGATCTCCTTCAGCATCTTCGCCCAGAGCAGGCGGCCCGCGCGCATCTTGGCCACTTCCATGAAAAGGTCCATACCGATACCCCAGAAGAAGCTGAGGCGACCGGCGAACTCATCGACTTGCATCCCCGCCGCGATGCCTGTGCGCACGTATTCGATGCCGTCGGCCAGCGTGTAGGCGAGTTCCAGATCCGCAGGCGCACCCGCCTCGTGCATATGATAGCCGCTGATGCTGATGCAATTGAACTTGGGCATCTTCTTCGCGCAGTACGAGAAGATGTCGCCCACGATGCGCATGCTTGGCCAGGGCGGATAGATGTACGTGTTGCGCACCATGAACTCCTTCAGGATGTCGTTCTGGATGGTGCCTTGCAGCAACTCCGGTGCAGCGCCCTGCTCTTCCGCCGCGACGATGAAGAAGGCCATGATGGGCAGCACAGCGCCGTTCATGGTCATGCTCACGCTCATCTTGTCCAGTGGGATCTGGTCGAAGAGGATCTTCATGTCCTCCACGCTGCTGATCGCTACGCCGGCCTTGCCCACGTCGCCTGTCACACGTGGGTGGTCGCTGTCGTAGCCGCGGTGGGTTGCCAGATCGAAAGCGACGCTGAGGCCCATCTGTCCGGCGGCGAGGTTGCGGCGGTAGAAGGCGTTGCTCGCTTCGGCCGTGCTGAAACCCGCGTACTGCCTGATGGTCCATGGACGGATGGCGTACATGCTGCCGTAGGGGCCGCGCAAGTAGGGGGGAGCGCCTGCGCCGAATTTCAGGTGCTCGAGGTTCGCAGTATCGAGCGCGGTGTAGTACGACTTGATAGGGATCTCTTCGCGGTTCGGAATTGCAGCCACGAGCTGCGAGCTGCGAGCCTCGAGCTTGGCAGCGTCTCCGCTCGCGGCTCGGGGCTCATGGCTCGTGGCCAGCGCGTCAGCCAGTGTGTTGGTGAGTTCCTCAACGGTATGGCTCCCCCCCAAAGGATCCGCCACGCGCGCCAGGAAGCTCTCATCGCGCAGCAGGTTGTGGATGTTGCGAACCACCCTTCGCGCCAACACATCGCCTTCAGGGAGAACGGGAGTGGGGATCGTGAGCCCGTCACAGCCGCCGGTGATCGCGCTGATGGCTTGCAACGTGGCACGGATCACATTGTCGTAGGGCGACTTTGGCGAAGGATCATAGGTCACGACGGCCTGGATCCAAGTGGTGTGGGAGCAGTCGTGTGCTGGGTTGAACTCATCCACGACGGTGGCCCACGCCTCCCGGAAGGCACGCAGACGAGCGGCCTCCACAAAGAGATCGTCGCCCAGGTGCAGGCGGAACTGGATGCGGGCACAGGCATCATCGATGGAGAAGCCCTGCGCGAGCAGCCGCTCCAGCAGTGTCTTTCCACGTAGGACCGCTTCCCTTGTGGAAGCAATGTGATCGGCGCCCTGTGGTTGGTCGTCCACGTCGTACAGACGAACGAGCGGGTAGTGCGAGATCAGTTCCTTCATCGCAGCGACGTCCGCATCAGGGGAAAGATCCGCGCACAGGCTCAGTTCCGTAGCTGCGATCCCCTGCCGGTCCGCCTCCTTCATAAGCCAGCGCAAGGCTTCAGGTGTGCCACGCTCCAACTGCAAGTCCACGGCTGCGAGCATCACGTCCTTCAGCGCCGCGGGAAGTCCGTTCACCGCGCCATGGATCTCCGCCGCATCGGCGCCGCCCATGAGGCCCTCGATCAACAGGTTATTCGCGCGCTCGTCGTTCACATCGAGACCGACCGTCGCACGCCAGGCATTGCCGTTGCGCTTAACGCCCCGGCGTCGCGCGCCACTGGCCCCAACATCCTCCGCAACGTGGAAAGGCTTAAGGACAGGACCATCTCCCAACTTCACATCCAAAGAAGCCGGGTCGGCACCCTTCAGTTCCTTGGCGATGATCGCTTCCCATTGTGCGCGGTCAAGCGCATGGAATCCTTCAAACAACTTCTGCTCTGCCATCGTGACGAAGATCGGGGTAAGCGGCCATTCTCGACCGCGCGGAAATTCCGCCCGGATCAAACCTTCGTGTTCGTAGAATGTCCGTAGCGTTGCCGATCCGTTAACGGATCATTACCCCTATGAAGCATTGGCCAACTGTTCTCGCGGTCCTTCTTCCGTTCATATCGAAGGCGCAAGGCGCCGGGAATGAGTTGTTCGATACCGACCAGGTCATCGAGATCCAGCTGACGTTCGCACAACCGGGCTACTGGGACAGCCTGACGACCTACTATGAGGAAGGTCTGGAGCGCAACCTGCTTGCCAGCGTCACGCTCATTGACGCAATGGGCATTTATGCCTATGACAGCGTTGGCGTGCGGTTGAAGGGCAATAGCAGCTATGGCCTGCCGGAGAAGAAGTCCATGAAGATCGACTTCAATGAGTACGTGAGCGGCCAGAAGTACCATGGGTTGAAGAAGATCAACCTGAACAACGGGTTCAATGATCCCACGATGCTGCGCGAGAAGGTGTTCTTCGATTACTGCCTTGAGCAGGGTGTGCTGGCACCGCGCGCGGGCTTCGGCGATCTCTACATCAATGGATCGCTTTGGGGCTTTTATGGTGTGGTGGAGCAGGTCGACAAGACCTTTCTCGATCGCTGGGTGGATGACCAGGACGGGAACCTGTTCAAGGCAGGCGACAACTTCGGTATGGGTGGGGGCAGTGCTGCGGACCTGGCCTGGTATGGCAGCGCACAATCAAGCTACGCGACCCGGTACGAGCAGAAGACCAATGAAGACCTGAATGACTGGAGCGACCTGCTCGAACTGATCAACGTGCTGAACAATTCCACGGACATCGAGGCGGAATTCCCGGATATGTGGGTGTGGGAGCCGATGCTTCGCTCCCTGGCGATCGACAACATCTTCAGCAACCTTGATGCGTACATCAATTCCGCGCGCAATTACTACATCTACCACGACAGCACCACCCTGCACTGGAACTGGATCAAGTGGGATGCGAACGAGGCCTTCGGTCGTTACAGCAGTGGTGTGCCGAACCTGTTGAACCTGGCGCCGAACTACGTGGCGAACTCCCGCCCGCTCATGACCAAGATCATGAACACGCCGTCGTTCTACAGTGATTATCTCGTTCAATACTGTACCGCGCTCGAGAACTTCACCAACGCGCATCTCGACCAGCACATCGATTCGCTGGCCGACATGGTGCGTTCGCACGTCTACGCCGACCCGAATATGCAATACACCAACGCCCAGTTTGAATCGAACCTGGCGAGCAACATCACCGTGACGGGGGGAATGGGTTCCCAAACCGTCTTCGGCCTGAAGTCGTTCATCAGTTCGCGTCGCAGCTACCTGACCGGCGTGCTGGATTGTGCCACGGTGGGCATTGCCGAGCCCGCCGCCTCCGGGATGTTCATTGTTTCGCCCAATCCCTGCACCGATGTGCTCACTGTGTCATTGCCTGACGGTGCGGCTTTGAGGAACGTGGCGCTTATGGATGCCACGGGTCGTGCTCTACCGGTCCGGGTCTTCGGGCGTACCATCGATCTTTCGACACTGCGCGCGGGGCTCTACGTGTTATCCGTGGAGATCAATGGTCATGTGCTCCAACAAAGGGTGGTGAAGGAGTAGGCCGGTGATCCTGAGTAGGCAGGGGCCGATGTAAGGCCTTTGTGGATGGGGCTTTCCGCGCGGTTCGTCTGACATCCAGCCCTTTGCTGTTGCGCCGTCAAGAAAACGACAGGACGAGGTCCGGAACTTTCCTCATTTTTGAGATCTTCGCCGCATCATTCGATCCACTCATGACCATCAAGAACAACTCCGTCGTTTCCTTCCATTATACACTGAACGACCCTGACGGGAAGCTGCTGGACACCAGTGCTGGTCGTGAGGCCTTTGTCTACATCCAGGGCATGGGCATGATCGTGCCGGGCTTGGAGGAACAATTGGAAGGGAAGAAGAGCGGGGATGCCTTGCAGGTGGTGGTACCAGCGGCCAAGGGGTATGGTGAGTTGGATCCGGGCCGCTTGCAGCGGGTGCCCGTGGATAAATTCGGGGACCAGACCGTGCATGAAGGCATGCAGTTCCAGACACCGGACAACCAGGTGTGGAGCGTGGTGGAGGTGACCGATGGCCAGGTGGTACTGAACGGTAACCATCCGCTCGCGGGCGTTACGCTGCACTTCAGCGTGGAAGTGACGGATGTACGTGAGGCGACCGCCGATGAGTTGAGCCACGGGCATGTCCACGGCGAAGGCGGACATCATCATTGACCTTCCCGCGCATGGGCGGTGCACGCGTTGATCTTGTTCGGACGATCGTTGTCACCCTCGTTGTGCTTGGACTTCCGTGCGCAACGCGTGCGCAGGATCCGTTCGTGAAGAACGACACCACCTTCCTCCAGCGCGATACCATCGGAGGATACCACGCGGTGTTCTTTGCTGCCACGGGTGACAGCTCCTTGTATGATCAGGTGGCCTGGCCCATTGCGGATCTCTCCGAGGACAAGTGGGTGATGTCGCAACGGAAAGCCTTGGATGGTTTGGGGAAGAAGTCACCCGGTGTGGTCAGTACGGAGTATTTCTCCCGACGCGACTGGGTGGTGGTGAGGCGCTGGAAGGGGGCGTACTGTTTGTACCAACCCAGCGACTTCGGGAACCATTTCAGGATCCAACAATTCCCTCGCTTGATCATCACGGACGAACCGGAGGGCCTTGCAGCGTTCGTCGTTGTGGGCTATCCGACCGTGCTGACGGACAGCCTGCCGGGGTTGAACTATCCGTGCGTCTCCCTGGTGAGCCACGCCATGGATCCCAAGCGGGATACCGTGGAGGTACGTCTTCACCAACTGGACGCCGCGACCGGACTCACCTTGTGGGAGTTCGCGGATGCGAGCGGTGACGTGCGCTACGAACTGATGATCCCCCGGAAGAACGCGCTGATGCTCCCGCTGATCGTGAACTATTCGCCGGCGCGGAAAGCCCGGGAGTGGGTGTTCGATGAAGTGGGCCCCGAGTTGCTGAAGCGCTAGGCTGGTCCGTCGTTGCGCTGTTCCTTCGCGGAAGCCGATGCTGTTCAACTCGTTCGCCTTCCTGGTCTTCCTCCCGCTGGTCTTCGTCGGCTATTGGTGGCTGTTCCGCACGCTGCGCGCGCAGAATGTCTTCATCATCGCGGTCAGCTACTTGTTCTATGGTTGGTGGGATTGGCGCTTCACCATCCTGCTCTTCCTCAGTTCGATGAGCGACTACGGCTTCGGTCTCTTCATCAATGCACAGGATGAGGCCCGGAAACGGAAGCGCGCATTGCTCCTGAGCCTGGTCTTCAACCTCGGGATCCTTGCCTTCTTCAAGTACTTCAACTTCTTCATCGATAGCACGGCGGAACTGCTCCGCACGCTGGGCATGCATCCGAACCTCTGGTCGTTGCGGGTCATCCTGCCGGTGGGGATCAGCTTCTACACGTTCCAGAGCATGAGCTATACCATCGAGGTATACCGCCGCAACTTCAAACCGGTGCGCGACCCGCTGGCCTACCTCGCCTTCGTGAGTTTCTTCCCGCACATGATCGCAGGTCCCATCATGCGCGCGGTGGACCTGTTGCCCCAGTTCATGCGGCCGCGTGTGTTCGACTACAAGAAGGCGCGCGATGGGGCCCGCCAGATGCTCTGGGGTTTCTTCAAGAAGATCGTCATCGCGGACCAGTGTGCCCCTCTGGTGGACCGCATCTTCGGGCTGGACCCGGCCACCACACCAGGCGTGACGTTGTTCTTCGGTGCGGTGTTCTTCGCCTTCCAGATCTACGGCGACTTCAGCGGCTACTCGGATATCGCCATCGGGTGTGCGCGCTTCTTCGGCATCGACCTGATGCGCAATTTCAACTACCCATATTTCTCCCGTAGCATCGGTGAGTTCTGGCGGCGCTGGCACATCAGCCTGAGCAGTTGGTTGCGCGATTTCGTTTACGTGCCGCTGGGTGGCAACCGGGATCCGAAGCGTCGCACACGGAACATCCTGGTCACGTTCGTGGTGAGCGGGCTGTGGCATGGGGCGAACTGGACCTTCGTGGGCTGGGGCCTGTTGCATGGCCTGTACCACGTGCCGGGCACCTTGGTGGGGGTACAGAAACCACAAGGTCATCCGGAGTTGCGGGACCTGCCACGCATGCTGTGGACGTTCATGCTCGTCCTGCTCGGCTGGGTGCTGTTCCGCGCGGCGACCGTCCACGCCGCCTGGCGTCATGTGCGCTACACATTGGGCAACGCGCTGCTATCCCCAGGCGATCTGATCGCTCATGTCTGGCGTCCGGAGATGTTGCTGATCCTTGTGATGCTCACGGCAGAATGGCGGAGCAGGAGGGAAGCGCATGCGTTGGTCCATGTGCCGGGCATGGCGGCCCTTCGCTGGGTACTTTACTTCGTTCTGGTCCTGACCATCCTGTTGAACGTCGATCTGCACACGCGCCATGCCTTCATCTACTTCCGCTTCTAGGATGGGGCCGGGCGCACTGCTTCGGAGGATCGCCCTGTTCGGCCTGTTCGTACTTGCCGTGCTCGCGTTGTTCTATTGGGGCGGCCCGCATGTATCGCAGGTGGATTTCCTCGGGGCCGCTCGCTTGAAGCAGGAACGCCTGCGCCGGTTGGGATCCCCGAAAGTGGTGGTGATCGGAGGCAGCAACGCGGCGTTCGGCATCGATAGCGAGGCGCTGGAGCGGGGCCTCTGCAGGCCAGTGGTGAACATGGGGCTTCATGCGGCGCTCGGCTTCCGCTATATGACCGCTGAAGTGGTCGATCAGCTGGGTGCGGGCGACGTGGTCGTTGTGGCGCTGGAGAACTCCAACTTCGAGAAGCCTGATCGCATGGAGGATGTGCTCTCCATCACGGTGGACCGCTACCCGCCAGCGATTGGCTTCGTTCCCTGGGAGGAACGCGCAGGCCTGGTGTTCGGTCTCGCATTGTGGCGCATGCAAGCGACGTGGAACGCATGGCTGCATCCGGAACCGCGGCCGGATATGGGCATCTACACGGAAGGATCGTTCAATGAGCGGGGTGATATGGTGGCTCATCTTGATATGGCGATCCCGTTGGAGCGCAAGGAGGAAACCGATGAATTCGACACGCTATATGTGGCCGAGCGTTTCTGGCCGATCGCTACAGGGTTCAACGAGCGTGCGAAGGCCGCTGGCGCGAAGGTGCTGTTCAGTTGGCCGTCCGTGGCGCGGTCGGTCTACCGCCCTGCGGATAGTGAAGCGGTGAAGCGTGCGATGGAGGGACATGGGCTGATCGTCATCGGGTCGCCATCGGACTATGTTTTCCCGGACTCGTTGTTCTTCGATACCTGGTACCACCTGCATGCGGTGGGGCGTACACAACGGACCGCGATGCTGCTGCGCGATGTGTGCCTTGCGGAAGCAGGAATCTGTTGTGCGGAGAAGAAGTAAGGTGGGGTGCGTCAGTCCTTTTCGGGCACGAGCACGAAGATGTCCTCGTTGTCGCGCTTCATCAGGTAGCGCTCACGGGCGAACTTCTCCAACAGTTCCTTGTCGCTGGACAATTCGTGCAACTGTTCGCGCGTCCGATCGATCTCACTGGCGTACCACACCTGTTGTTCCTCCATCCGCGAAAGCTCGCGGCTGTTCTTCCAAGTGGTCCAGATGTCGTTCTGGTCGAAGATGGTGATCCAGCCCACCAGCACGAGCACCGCGATGCCGTACCGGTTGCGCAATCGTTTGGGGATGTATCGCAGGATCTTCTTCACGGTTCGAAAGTACCGGCCTCCTTCCGGGAACGCGGGATCACGGAACGCTGGTATTCCACGATCCGCTGTTGGGATCGATCAACCGCCTCGCTTCCCGAGTTCGATCACCTCCAGGTCCTTGATCTTGCCCTCGTCCAGGGTGAACCGGAGTACCGTGCGCATGATGTGCCAGCCGTGTCGCCCGGCCGCGCCGGGGTTCATGTAGAGGCAGGGTAGTTTCTCATCGAACTTGACCATGCAGATGTGCGAGTGTCCGCAGATGAAGAGGTTCGGCGGGTTCTGCCGCAGTTCGTGGATCACGGCCCGGTCGTACTTGGGCGGACGGCCACCGATATGCGTCATCCACACTTTCACACCTTCCAGCGTGAAGCGCAGGTGTTCCGGGAATGTCTTGCGCAACGGTCCACCATCGATATTGCCAAAGACGGCGCGCAATGGCTTCCATCGGGCCAGTTCGTCGGTCACCTCCTCGCTACCGATGTCGCCGGCATGCCATATCTCATCGCACAGGGCAAAGTGCTCCTGCACGCGTGGGTCTAGCCAGCCGTGCGTGTCAGAGATCATGCCGATGCGGATCATAGGTGCGCGAAGATCGCTCGCCGCAAGCAGCATCGTTGTGGCGTCTTGCGTCTTACTTTCATGGGCATGTACCGGCTACTCACAGGCGCGCTGATCTGTCTCACCGGGGGGGCAGGACTGGCGCAGAGCGATACGATCTTCCCCAACGTGGGTGGTTCATGGGACATGACGACGATCACTTGGGATTGGGACGGTCAGAACATGAATTTCGAGTATTGGCCGCATCACATGCAATACACAGCCGAGCCTTCGGTGGAGGAATTCGGGTTCTCCTGGGGTGCGGTCTATGATGGGTTTTGGGCACAAGTGGGCCTGATCGCCGTCGACTCCGGTCGGGTTTACTACCGCGCTACGGCTCTCTATACGGCGGGTATCGGTGGGCTCGGTTATGGTGACACGACAATGCGCGTATTGTATGACTTCGATCTCGCGTTGGGCGATACGGCTTACATACAGAACGGGCTCACGGAACCACCCGGCTGGCCGGTCATCGTGCAGGACATTGATACCGTGTTCATGGGCGGTTTCCCACGCCGCCGGTTCGAGCTCGATAATGGCGATGTCTGGGTCGAAGGCATTGGTAGCTTGGAAGGATTGCTCCGTCCGTTCCTCGAGATCTTTGAGAACGGTTTTTCCCTTGACGATTTCTGCGGTCAGTACATGACTGTGGACGGTGTGCCCTACACGAGTTGTCTGCCCTTGGTTACCGGCGACCCGGAGCAGCCGAGATCAGGCCTTGCGGTCCATCCGAACCCCTCCGATGGAACGTTCGTGCTTTCGGGTATGCGCCCCGGTACGACCTACCGCGTCATAGATGCACGTGGTGTTGTCGTTCTATCCGGACGCACCGAAGCATCCGCAACGGCGATCACCATGACGCAAGCCGCCGCCGGTATCTACCTGCTACGGATCGATGGATCCGTCCACCGGATCGTGATCGAGTGAACTTCAGGCGGGCTGCTCCTCCGGTGCCGGTGTGTAGCGCAGATAAGGCTTCACGCGACGGATCTTGGCGAAGCGCTTCTCGGCATCGGCATCACTTACAGCGGGCACGATCACCAGATCCTCGCCGGGTTTCCAATCGGCGGGGGTGGCGAGTGAGTGCTTCGCGGTGAGTTGCAGGCTGTCGATCACGCGCAGGATCTCCTGGAAATTCCGGCCCGTGGAAGCGGGGTAGGTGATCATCAATTTGATCTTCTTGTCGGGCCCGATGATGAAGAGTGAGCGCACCGTCGTTTTCTCGGTGGCCGCGGGGTGCAGCATATCATAAAGCTCCGCCACCTTCTTCTCCGGATCGGCGATGATGGGGAAGTTGACAGTGGTATGTTGCGTTTCGTTGATGTCCTTGATCCATTCGTGGTGCGAGGCCAGTGGATCGACGCTCAACGCGGCGACTTTCACATTGCGGCGAGCGAAGTCGTCCTTCAACCGCGCGGTCGTGCCCAACTCGGTGGTGCACACGGGTGTGAAATCAGCAGGGTGGGAGAAAAGCACACCCCAGCCATCGCCCAGCCACGAGTGGAAGCTCATGGGGCCCTCGGTGGTGTCGGCCTGGAAGTCGGGTGCCAGGTCACCCAAGCGGATCGTTGCCATGATCGTTCGATGTTCGGTTGGGGTGTCGAAGGTAGATCGTCATGGCACCGGTGATCATCACCTCGCTCACCTCCGATACGGTCCGGGTAGCGCAACGATCGCACAACGCTCCGATCATCCACGGTACTTTTGCGCCCGCTTGTCCGCAGCCCAAGGCCGAATGGAGATCATGCCCCGCTACTTCATGGAACTCGCATACGATGGTGGGCCATACCGTGGCTGGCAGCGGCAGCTCGCAGCGCCGACTGTGCAGGCGGAGGTGGAACGGGCCTTGCGCATCGCGCTTCACCTGCCGGATCTGTTCGTGGTCGGCTGCGGCCGCACGGATACCGGTGTGCATGCCACCGAGTACTTCCTTCATTTCGATGCGCCATCGGACCGGGTGGTGGATGAACGTCTCGTGTACAGTGTGAGTAGCATGCTGCCGGAGAGCATTGCGGCCCGCCGCGTGATCGAAGTCGCTCCCGATGCCCATGCCCGGTTCAGCGCCACGGAACGCGGCTACGGTTACCTCATTCACCGGATGAAGGATCCCTTTCTCAGTGGTCGCTCGCACCTGTTGCGGCCTGCGTTGGATGTGGATGAGATGAACGAGGCCTGCGCGGTGCTCATCGGGAAACAGGACTTCAGCAGCTTCTGCAAGGCGGGTAGTGATGTGAAGACCACGATCTGCGACGTGCGCCACGCGTATTGGGAGCACACCCCGAGCGGCTACCGCTTCACCATCCGGGCCGACCGCTACCTGCGCAACATGGTGCGCGCCATCGTGGGTACGTGCATCCGCATTGGCAAAGGGCAACAACCCGCCGGCAGCATGGCGGAGGTGCTGGCCGCGAAGGACCGCGGCAGTGCTGGAAAGAGCGCCCCGGCCCGTGGACTCTACCTGGAACGCGTGGTCTATCCCTTCATTCCCTCCGCATGAGCGCTCCCAGTGCATCGGGCAAAGCTTTTGACCGCAAGCTCTTTGGGCGCGTGTTCCAATTCGTGCGGCCCTACCGGCGCATTTTCTGGGCTTCGTTCGCGCTCACCATCCTGCTGGCCGGGCTTGGCGTGGTACGTCCACTGCTCATGGGCGACATGATCGATGACTACGCGCTCACCGGTGACCGGAAGGGATTACTCTGGGTATCGGCGGTCGTCGGGTTGTTGCTCGTCGTCGAAACGGCGGTGCAGTACTACCAGGGCTATTGGACAGCATGGCTGGGACAGGCGGTCACCTTCGATCTTCGGCAGAAGCTGTACACCAAGGTGATGGGCTTCAAACTGCGCTACTTCGATCGCACACCAATCGGTACGCTTGTCACTCGGGTGATCAGCGATATAGAGACCATCGACGACATCTTCTCGCAGGGGCTGCTCATGATCATGGGCGACATCCTCAAGCTGGTGGTGGTGGTCATCGTCATGTTCGTGGTGAACTGGAAACTCGCCCTACTGAGCATGGTGCCCATCCCGGTGTTGCTCTGGAGTACGAACATCTTCAAGAACAGCATCCAGAAGAGCTTCCAGGATGTGCGCACCCAGGTGGCGCGGCTCAATGCCTTCGTGCAGGAGCATATCCAAGGGATGTCCATCGTGCAGCTTTTCGGCCGGGAGGACCAGGAGTTCCGGAAGTTCCAGGCAATCAACCGCGAACACCGGAAGGCCCACATCCGAAGCGTGCTGGCCTATAGCATATTCTTCCCGGTGGTCGAGATCCTCAGCGCGGTATCGCTTGGGTTTCTCGTGTGGTGGGGGGTCAGGGATGTATTGGTGGGTGTTTTCTCCGTGGGTGAGATCATCGCCTACACCATGTTCATCAACATGCTTTACCGTCCCATCCGCCAGTTGGCCGACCGCTTCAATGTGCTACAGATGGGCATGGTGGGGAGTGAACGAGTCTTCAAGGTGCTGGACACCGAGGCCGCGATCGAGGACACGGGCGCGGCCCCGACCCACGATCTGCGCGGCGAGATCCGGTTCGATGAACTGTGGTTCGCCTATGAGGAGGAGGATGCGGGCCTCACCACCGTCCCCTCTCCGGGGGGAGAGGGGGGTAGGTCCGCTTCGCGCGAGGCTGCTCTAACAGGGCCGAACTGGGTGCTAAAGGGTATCTCGTTCGAGGCGAAAGCGGGTGAGATGGTCGCGCTGGTGGGAGCGACGGGATCCGGCAAGAGCTCGGTGATCAATGTGCTGAGCCGGAGCTATGAGTTCCAGAAAGGCAGGGTGCTGCTGGACGGGCGTGATATCCGTGACTACGGTCTGCCCGACCTGCGGCGGAGCATCGCGGTGGTGTTGCAGGACGTGTTCCTCTTCAGTGATACGGTGCACAACAACATCACCCTCAACGACCCGGGTATTTCAAGCGAGGCCGTGATCGCCGCAGCGCGGGCCGTGGGTGCGCACGATTTTATCATGCGCCTGCCACAGGGCTACGACACGTCGGTGATGGAGCGTGGCAGCATCCTGAGCGTGGGACAGCGGCAACTCATCGCGTTCATCCGCGCGGCGGTGCATAGTCCCAAGGTGCTTGTGCTGGATGAGGCCACCAGCAGCGTGGATAGCATGAGCGAACAGCTGATCGCGCAGGCCACCGAACGCATCACCGAGGGACGGACGAGCATCGTTATCGCCCACCGCTTGAGCACCATCCAGAAGGCCGACCGTATCCTGGTGCTGGACAAGGGCCGGATCATCGAGCAAGGCGATCACCAGGCGCTCCTGGCCCAGGATGGGCCGTACCGGAAACTCTACGACCTGCAGTTCAGATAAGTCGGAACGGGTGCAACCCACGCCGGGGTGAACCACGTCATTCCGGAGAACGTTACCTTTTCGGACCATGCTGCGCCGAACCCTTAGCCAAGCCCTTCTTCTTGTCAGCACCCTGGCCGTTGCCCATGATCATGAGCACGGCGGTGTCGGCATCGAGTTCCACGCCAACAAGGGCCAATGGCCCGACCAGGTCCTTTACCGGGCCCTTACGAAAGGTGGTGCGGTGTTCGTTGAACGCAACTGCTTCACCTATGTGCTTCGCACAGGCGGGGCGCAGGAAATGCACGGCAAACCGGGACGGAAGGTGGAGCCACTGCGGATGCATGCCTACAAGGTGCATTTCGAGGGTGCACTGGCGAAAGCCTTCGAAGGCACCGACCGGATGCCGCATTACGTGAACTACTTCCTCGGGGCCGACAAGGCGAAATGGGCCGGTGGTGTGCAGGCGTTCGGGGGCGTGGATCTGCACGAACTCTATCCCGGCATTGGCATGCACGTGGATGGTGAGCGTGGCCTGGAGTACGACTGGTTGGTGGCCCCCGGAGCCGATGCGTCGCGGATCGTGATGCGTTTGGAAGGTCCGGACAAGGTGTGGTTGGAAGGCGGTATGCTCTACATCGCGACCTCGACCGGCACCGTGGTGGAACAGCGGCCCATCGCCTGGCAGGATGTGAACGGTGAGCGTCGGGCGGTCGCTTCCGCCTATGTGCTCGAAGGGGATCGGGTGCGTTTCGAATTCCCGAACGGATACGACAAGCGCTTTCCACTGACGATCGACCCGTTGGTGACCTTCGCCTCCTACACGGGCAGTCCAGCGAACAACTTCGGGTTCACTGCGACCTACGATAACACGGGTCATCTCTACGCAGGCGGTATCGCGTTCGGTGTCGGGTATCCGGTCACCACCGGTGTGTTGCAGGATACGTTCGCGGGCGACCTGATCGACATCGGCATCTCCAAATTCAGCCTGGATGGGAGCACCTTGGAATGGAGCACGTACCTCGGTGGCTCCCTTGGCAACGAATGCCCCCACAGCATGGTGGTGAACGACCTGAACGAGTTGTACGTGATGGGCACCAGCGGGTCCAGCGATTTCCCCACCACGGCTGGATGCTTCGACAACTCCTTCGGCGCGGGACCTGCGGTGATCCTGCCGATCAACGAAGGGTACAACCACCTGAGCGGGGTGGACATCGTTGTGGCGCACCTCAGCAGCGATGCGACCTCGCTGGTGGGCAGCACCTTCATCGGCGGGTCCGAGGCCGATGGCTTGAACCTCTCGCCAACACTGGCTTACAACTACGGGGATTTCTTCCGGGGCGAGATCGTTCTCGATGCCCTGCAGGAGCCGATCGTGACCAGCACGACGATCAGTGGCGATATGCAAACGTCCCCTAATGCGTTGTACCCATCGCTGAGCGGTGGGCAGGACGCATACATCTTCCGCATGGATCCGGGTTTGACCACGCAATTGTGGGCCACCTATTACGGTGGCGTGGGCGACGATGCCGGGTTCGGCCTGCAGGTTGGAAGCACGGGTGACCTCTTCGTGACCGGCGGCACGATCAGCACGGACCTGCCCATGACCGGCACTCCGCTGAACCCCACGAGCCAGGGTGGGATCGATGGTTTCGTCGCTCGTTTCGCCGCTGATGGTTCGGCCATGCTGGGTTCCACTTTTCTCGGGACCTCCGCCTACGACCAGAGCTACTTCGTTCAGTTGGATCCTGCGGACTTCGTCTACATCGTTGGACAGACGCACGGTGCATATCCCGTCTCTCCTGGGCGTTACACCAATCCCAACAGCACCCAGTTCATCCATAAGCTGAGCCATGATCTCGGTACCTCCATTTGGAGCACGATCATCGGTAGCGGGTTGGGCTATGAGGACATCGCTCCATCAGCGTTCCTGGTGAGCGACTGCGGGCAGATCTACTTCAGCGGGTGGGGAGGTACGGTGAATTGGAACGCACAGGCCACGCAGAGCACCACGGTCGGGCTGCCGCTCACGCCCGATGCCGAGCAGGCCAATACGGACGGCAGTGATTTCTACCTGATGGTGCTGGACGCCGATGCGGTATCGCTCGCGTATGCGACGTTCTTCGGTGGCAACATCAGTCCGGAGCACGTCGATGGTGGTACCTCCCGTTTCGACAAGGACGGCATTGTCTATCAAGCGGTGTGCGCAGGCTGCTGGGCGAACAGCGACTTCCCGACCACACCGGGCGCCTGGAGCAACACGAACAACGGTGGTGCGGGCGCGTGCAACCTCGCAGTGTTCAAGATGGACTTCGAGCAGAACGTGCAGGTGAACATCGATGCGAACATCACCGCCACCGGGCTATGTCTCACCGAACCCATTGTCCTCACCGCGGTCGGTACGGCGACGAACTGGGAATGGGATCTGGGTGACAATTCCCCCACGCAGAACGGGACGACCCTCGCGCACACCTATGACACGGCAGGGTCCTACACGATCACGCTCATCGGAACGACCACTGGTCTTTGTGTGGCCACGGATACCGCCACGCTTGTCATCGAAGTGGTCGACCCGTTGGTCATGGAGTCCATTTTCGCAGCCGTCCCTTCCGGTGATTGCGATGCCTTCGAAGTGGAGTTGTTCAATTCCAGCATCGGTAGCAATTCGTTCGTGTGGGACTTCGGTGATGGCGGGACTTCCGTTGCGACGAACCCCGTGCATCCTTACGGCTCACCGGGTACCTATGACATCACCCTGGGTGTTGTGGACGAGGTCTGTGGGGACACGGCCTTCTCGACACAACCGGTGGTGATCTCGATACCGGGGATACAGATGGACCTGAACTCACCGGAGGTGTTGTGTGATGGCGCGAGTGTGTTGCTCAATGCGGGCGCGGGCTACGAAACCTACCTATGGTCCACTGGCGACCCGACGATGACGATCACCGTGGACGAGCCCGGCGACTACATCGTGGAAGTGACCGATGGCTTCTGCCTGGGGGGCGATACGATCACCGTGCTGGGGGCGCCCCAGCATCCGGCGATGGCGGACCTCACGGTGTGCCCGGGGGGGAACGCGGTCCTCACGATCCCGTTCGCGGTGGATACGGCGGTTTGGAACAACGGTGGCTTCGGTCAGTCGATCCAGGTACAGGATGAAGGGGTTTATTGGTTCGTAGGGGAGGACACCTTCGGATGTCCGGTCTCGGATACCGCGGACGTGGTGATCGCCCTGATCGTCGACGCACAGGCCATGGTGCCCAATGTGTTCACACCGAACGGTGACGGCGACAACGATCTATTCCTCGTGCAGGGCGT
>JBDTNF010000020.1:0-10506 GCA_039933875.1 Flavobacteriales bacterium
AGTTTGCCACGATACGTGCCGCCGCTTTGGAAGAGCACCTGATCACCAGCCTGCAATGATGAGCTGATCTGGTTCACCCGGGCGATCGTCTTCCAGGAAGTGGTTTGCGAAGTGCCGTTGTTCGTATCGCTGCCCGTAGGCGAGACATAATACACCGTGGCGTTCGCCATCAGGGGCAAGAGGGCGAAAAGAAGGCGCAGGGAGCGGATCGTCATGGTCGTCAGCCTTAGTAATTCGGCGGCGTGAAATTGACCCAAAGTCCTTGATCACGAGGGGCTACAGACCGTTTGAAATTCAACAATTCGACCGGTCACGCCTCCAGCCCGTCGGAGGGCCTTGTCCTCGCAATGATCGCATCCGGAAACTCGATGGACCGCTGGACTGACGCGAAGAAGATGTGGAAAACCGCTGCGAAAACGGCGGGGCCTGTCGGTCAAACCATGGTCGGACACCGGGCACCGGCCCAACTTGGGCGACCCCGGTAGGAATCGAACCTACGACCGGCTGCTTAGAAGGCAGCTGCTCTATCCACTGAGCTACGGGGCCTGTGGTGGCCGCGAATGTAAGGCCGTGTTCACAGGGGAGTGACCCCAGGACTTCTCCGTTCGGATCATGCTTCTATCTTTGCCGCCCGCCAGAACGTTGGCGTGTCATTTTGGAGAGGTGGGTGAGTGGCTGAAACCAGCAGTTTGCTAAACTGCCGTACTGGGTCAACTGGTACCGGGGGTTCGAATCCCCCCCTCTCCGCGAAGGCCCGTACTTTAGGGCCGTCGAGGATATTGTTCGGGGTGTAGCGCAGGCCGGTTAGCGTACCTGCTTTGGGAGCAGGGGGTCGCAGGTTCGAATCCTGCCACCCCGACAACGGAAGAACGCCGTCGCAATAGCGGCGGCGTTCTCATTTCCGGACATCGGGGGCCACCGATCTACCTTTGGCCTCCTTCAAAACAAAGCACCTCATGGCCCGTGAAGTAGTGATCGTTTCAGCAGTGCGTACCCCCATCGGATCCTTCGGTGGCTCCCTCGCCGAGGTATCAGCCACCCAATTAGGTGCCACCGCCGTAAAGGCGGCGGTCGAGCGCGCGGGCATTCAGCCAGAAGCAGTGAACGAGGTGATCATGGGTAGCGTGCTGCAAGCGAATCTGGGGCAGGCACCCGCTCGTCAGGCGGCGAAATTCGCAGGCCTCCCGAACGAAGTATCGTGCACCACGGTGAACAAGGTGTGTGCGAGTGGCATGAAGGCGATCATGATGGCAGCCCAGGAGATCATGCTCGGTGATGCTGAAGTGGTTGTAGCCGGTGGCATGGAGAACATGAGCCGCACCCCTTTCTATCTGGAACAAGCGCGCTACGGATACCGCTTCGGCAATGGCCAGCTCATCGATGGGATCGGCAAGGATGGCCTTACGGATGTATACCACCAGACCGCCATGGGTGTGAGCGCGGACAATACCGCGAAGGAGCATAAGATCACCCGCGAGGAGCAGGACGCGTTCGCCATCGAGAGCTACACCCGTGCCGCCAATGCATGGAAAGCGGGCAAATTCAAGGATGAAGTGGTGCCCGTTACCGTGAAGACCCGCAAAGGCGAAGTGGTGTTCGCTGAGGACGAGCAGTTCAAAGCGGCCAACTTCGAGAAGATGCCGACACTGAAACCGGTCTTCACGAAAGACGGGACCGTGACAGCGGCCAACGCAAGCGCGATCAATGACGGAGCGGCGGCTTTGGTTCTGATGAGCGCCGAGAAAGCAAAGGCGCTCGGGCTGAAGCCACTGGCTAAAGTGCTGAGCTACGCCGATGCGGAGCAGGCACCTGAATGGTTCACCACTACACCGGCCAAAGCTGTGCCGCGCGCTGTGGAGAAGGCTGGCCTGAAGATGAGTGACATCAACTACTTCGAGTTGAACGAGGCGTTCTCCGTCGTGGGCATCGCGAATACCCGACTTATGGGCCTCGATCCTGCGAAGGTGAACGTGAACGGTGGTGCTGTCGCGTTGGGCCATCCGCTCGGTTGCAGCGGTGCGCGGATCATCGTCACACTCATCAATGTGTTGAAGCAGAACGGTGCACGCTATGGCGCAGCCGGCATCTGCAATGGTGGTGGTGGTGCGAGCGCCATGGTGATCGAAGCCCTTTGATCATGCCTTCCGTCATTTGCCCGCTGTCCATCGTTCCGGTCCGCAAGGAACCGAACGACCGCGCCGAGATGGTGACCCAATGGTTGTTTGGTGAAACGGCCGAGATAGTTGAGCGCACTGAGAAGTGGTCACGCCTTTGCTTCGATCACGACGGCTATGAAGGGTGGGTGGACAATAAGCAGATCGCCCCCTGCCTTACGCCCAACCTCGACCCCGACCTGCGCGTGATCGATCAGACGTCGATCGTTGATCTGGGTGAACGCCAGGTGCTGCTGTCCTATGGTAGCGTGGTGCCTTTCTACGAGGACGGAACCATTCTCTGGGAGGACCAACGGATCCCGGTGCAAGCCATTACGAACCATCGGCCCGACCTGGAGCGCGCCGATCTGATGGAACTCTACCTCCACCCCTTCCTTGGGGCACCCTACCTCTGGGGCGGTCGTACTCCCGCAGGTGTCGATTGCAGCGGCCTCACGCAAATGCTATTCATCCTCCTGGGCATTTACCTGCCGCGTGATGCAAGCCAGCAGGCCGAAGAAGGCGACCCAGTTGAACTACTCGACCTCAGTGAACCGGGCGATCTAGCCTTCTTCGCGAACGCTGAAGATCGCATCGTGCATGTGGGTGTGGTGTTGACCCGCGACGAAGAAGGCGACCTCCGCATCGCACATTCCAGCGGGCGTGTTCGCATCGACAAGTTGGATCAGCAAGGCATCTACAACACGGAGGACAAGAAGTATTCGCACAAGTTGATCACCGTGCGAAGAGTGCTTTAGCCCTCTCTCATTGGCCGCAGGGTCGCCTTCGGCAGACCCGGCGGAGGTTTGTCGTTGGAGTGGCACTCGCTGGACACCCTGCGCGGGTCCAAATCACAGCAAATCGGACTTGGCACGGTGGTGGCTATATTCGGTTACCACCACCACCACCACCCACCCATGACGAAGTACCACATTCACAATGGCCAGCAACAAGAAGGCCCATTCGATAAGGAGGAATTGCGCGCGAAGGTCATCAAACCGACAACGTTGGTTTGGTACGAAGGAGCGAGTGACTGGATAGAGGCCGGGAAGATCGATGAACTGAAGGATTTGTTCACGGTGCCACCGCCGTTGAAAGCAAGCCCACCACCGCTCGGAGCACCTGTAAGCGCACCGCCCCCACCGCCTTCAAGTACAAACCCCTGGAAATGGATACGGATCGGCCTTGGGCTGGCATTGCTCGGTTTCATTGTCGTTAGGTTCATCGACGTCAACACTTCCCACGATAGACCCGGGAGCTACTTAGAGCAGGTCATGACGATCGAGGAAACGGAACGGCAGGATCCGACGCGGTTCCTTAGCGTGGAAGGCAAGTACCACACGAATTTTTGGGGTGATCAAATGGTCATTGAGGGGGTCATCTTGAACAACGCGACCGTTGCGAATTACAAGGACGTGGTGATCCAGGTGCATTTGCTGAGTGAGACGGACACCGAACTCGACAGCAAGAATTACGTTGTCTACAAGCGGTTCCCGGCGCACGGTCGAACGGAATTCAGTTTGCGTGTAGGACGCCCCAAGGCTGCAAAGAAGGTGAGCCTTGACGTTTTTGGAGCAACGCCGCTACCGTAAAGCGGCTCAGGCCGCAATTGGAAGGGGGCGCTATGCAGCAGGCTACATTCGGGAAATAGAGTTACCAGCCATTTCCGCCCTTCGCTGCATGTCAGACCAAGAGATCCGCGAACTTCTGAGGGAGGTGAACAGCGATCCAGAGCAGTGTATTCTCGCTCTCACCCCACTGAATGAAACCGTGTTCCATGCTGAGGTCTTGAACCACATGGAATTGTCACTTGAAGGGCGAGGCGGGCCGAAGGCGCGGCCAATGTCCTTCTACCTAATACGCTCCGATGACGGGAGGTTCGTTGGAGCAGTGCAAGATGCTGTCGGTGATTTTCATTGGTACATCGTGCGTCCATACCGAGGGCAGGGGTTGATGAGTGCCGCCCTACGTGGAGCAGTTCTACCGCACATCGCTGCCTCAGGTCGAACGTTGCAACGAATCACAATTAGCCGTGGCATCGGCCGCGCCATGTTCGCAGCCTCACAACGTCTCGCCCTATCCGTGGGCTTTCAACTTCTCAATGGTCCGGAGGAACAAGTCCTTCTCTACGAACTGAACTTAACCACCGGCACGGCACAGAATGTCACCCAGGCAATAGGGTGAAGGCTACTAACGGATCGCTTAGTTCGCCGAGGTACCACCGCCCAATAATTCCAGCAAGAGCAGTTGCCAAGAGTTCAGGGGGTGTTCTTCCTGGTAGTGCCTCATCGCTTTGCAGAAATCAAGCGGAGAAAGTACATGCGTGAAGATGCTGCGCAAGTCCTTATCGGTCCTTCGCTCCGATCCGCTGAACTCACTCAGCTTGTATTCTGGTTTGATCCTTAGGACAAGTCCGTCCGGGAGCCATAGGGCCAACTTGTAAGGCTTGGTATCGGAGAATGAGCAGTAGACCCGCACGGTTGAACGCACTTGCTCGAAGAACTCCCACCTGGCAAGAGGAAGTGATGCCTTGTGCTCCTTACGGTCTTTCAACTTATTCCAAAGGGTCAACACGTTTTGTTGGGTGGCGATCGTCGCTCTATTCGCTTGGGCGTACTCATACCATTCCGGGTCGTTCATTGTCGCCATAGCCCGACGTTCATCGTCCATGGGATCGACATGGCTCTCATATATGCAGCCATGCAAACAGGCCCGATCCATCGGAGTAAGTCGGGGCAGAGGTGAACGACATACGTTCATGATCCTGTCGAGCCGTGCGAGTTCCTTACGATAGAACTTCGCACCAAGACCGTCCCGTCCTTCAAGGCTTTCTTGGTAGCTATTTCTGCGGTTCGATCAGGGCGACCTCTGTCGAGTTGAAGGCAAGGGGTTTCATCATGATGGATTTGTCGGTCCAACGTAGGGCCCCGAAATACGCTCATGGGATGCGATGGTCATCGCTTATGCACCGTGGATCGTGACTTGTGGATAAGTCTAAGATCAGTGGTTAGGAAGTCAGGGGATGGGAAATAGGCACTAACCGACAACCGAACCGATAACCCCCTAAATGCGAACCGCCGCAAACCCCTACCAGTGTAAGGACTGCGGCGATATCGTGGCGGACCGGACGGGACTCGAACCCGCGACCTCCATCCGGTGACTCAGAAACGCAACGTGTACTGCAACACAGGCAGCATGGAGAGCTGGTTGTAGCTCTTGAGGGTGCTGGTGCGCGAGTCGAAGTAGTAGCCCACGGGCGTTTGAGCGTTGAAGATGTTCTGCACATCGGCCTTGAACTCGTGGCTGACCTTGGGGCGGCCCACACGGTAGCTGACGACGAGATCGAGCTTGTGCACGGCTGATCCCTTCAAACTCCAAGCGGGTGCGCCTTCGCGCTCCTCGCCTGCTGCGATGCTGGCCTGCACATCGATGGGCGTGCGCCACTGGCCGCCCTGCACGCTGTAGCGGAAGCCGGTAAGGAGGGTTCGGTCCTTCCCTTTCGCAGCGCTGAGCTTCCACTCCTTGCCAGCGAGCACGTTCGCCACGGTGCCTAGGTTGAAGCGGCCGTTGTAGAGGGTACCATCGAGCGGAGTGTACTTGGTTTCGCTAAGCGAGGCCGTGGCCATGAAGTGGTAGCCGCGGGTGAAGAATTTCTCAACACTGAGTTCGACACCGGTGTTGTAGCCGGTGCCCTTGTTCACCAGCGGGCGAGAGCTGAACCACTCGACGGTGTTGCAATCGCAATAGCTGCTGGTGCGGCTGTTCTCCACGGGCAACTGGTAGAGGTATTGGTAGTAGGCCTCGGCCTTGAACTGGATGTCCTCGGCGAGCAGGCGCTCGTAACCGGCGACAAGATGAAGGGCACGCGTGAGGCCGAGGTTCTCGTTCGGCCGGGTGACGTTGCCGAGCGGATCGGTGCTCTGGGCGTGAAGGGTCATAAGCGACTGGGTCTTGGAGTGCAGGCCCGCGCCGAAGGTGAAAGCCTGGTTGGGCCGCATCTGGTAGCGCAGGGCGAAGCGCGGTTCGACGCTGGCCGTGTTGTTGGCCTGGTAGTAGAGGAGGTGCACGCCGCTGGTCATGGTCCACTGTTCGTTCCAGCGCCACTTCCAGCTGCTGAAGGCCTGCACGGTACTGGCCGAGCCGCCCTGGTCCAGGTGCGTTTCCATGTAGCCCTGCTCGTAGTTCCAGTATTCATCGAACATGCGGTAGTGGTCGTTGGAGAAGATGATGCCCGAGCGCAGTTTGTGGTTGGCGTTGATGCGGGTGTTGAGGGTGCTGGTGGCACGCAGGGTCCACTTGGCGAGATCGGCACTGCCGCGGTGAACAAGCGGTGATTCGCCGGGCGCGGGGCTTTCCTCGTATTCGTTGCCGCTCCCGTTGCCGCTGATGGAGACGGTGGTGTAGATGAAGTTGTTCTCGCCCAACGTGCGTTTGTGCGTGAGGCCGAGGACGCCCATGCGCGAGTTGTAGTCGTTGCGGGCGAAGACGGTGTCGCCTTCAACACCGGTATCCTCCTGCATGATGCTGCTGCGACCGCCGATCCCGAAAAGGGAGAAGGTGCCTGCATGGCCTGCCGGCATTTTCAACTTGAAGGCGGCATCGGCGTACTTGGGCACGCCCTGGTAGTCGACGATGCCAGCGCCATCGAGCAGGGCCAATGTGCTGTAGCGGAAGTTGGCGAGGTAGGAACCGCCTTCGATGCCAGGCAGCGGTCCTTCGGCGGTGAGGTCGGTGCCAAGGATGCCGGCCTTGAGGGTGTACTCCCGTTTACTATCGTTGCCGTTGCGCAGGCGCATGTCGAAGACGGCGCTGTAGACGTTGCCATATTCGGCGCTGAAGGCCCCGGTGTAGAAGTCGGAGTTGTCGATCATGTCACTGTTGAGCACATTGATGGGGCCGCCGGTGGTGCCATCATCGGAGAAATGGTTCGGGTTCGGGATCTCCATGCCCTCCAATCGCCATTGCACGCCTTTCGGGGAGTTGCCACGCACCACGATGGTGTTGTTGCCGCCGGGATCACCGGCCACGCCCGGGAAGGTGCTGACCATACGCGCGGGATCATTGATGCCGCCGGCGATGCGCGAGGTCTCCTCGACACTGATTCGTCGCGCGCTGACCAACGCCATGTCATTGCGGACCTCCCCCCTGCGTTGTTCGGGGGTAACCTCCACCTCCTTCAACTGAGCGACGGATTCCTGCATGTGCACTTCGAGCACGAGTTCCTTGGCGCTGGTGAGAAGGAGGTTGGCGAGCAGTTGCTGCTCATAGCCGAGCATGCTCACTTGCAGGTCGAACCGGCCGGTGGACACGCTGTTCAGCGTGAAGCGACCATCGATGTCGGTGGTGGTGGCGATGAGCGGATTGGAACCGACGACGAGGACCGTTGCGCCGTGCAAAGTGATGCGGGTGTCGGCATCGAGGACGGTGCCGCGCACCGTCTGGGCGTGCGATTGAGCGACGAGTTTTCCGGCCAGTGCCACAAGGAGAAGAACAAGCGTGATCCGGTAGGTGGGAAAGTCCATGGAACAAGGGTCTGTTTCCAAGAGGACAACCGCTGACCCGGATACCCCTATCCTTCCCAGAAAGAAAATTCAGAAACGCACCCCGACCCCCACGCGGAAGCCCAGCCAGCCCTGTAGGCGGACATCCCCGTGCTCTTCATCATAGAAGGCATCGTCCGGTGCGATGGTGCTCAGGGAGAGGCCCGTTTCGGGATCACTCCAGTCGGTCACCAACAGATTGAGGGAGGGGCCTGCGGAGAGCATCAGGTGCCGACCGACCGTATAGCCGTACTGCACCCCAAGTCGGTTCACGATGTTCACCGCATCCAGCCAGTCCTCCTGCTCGTTGACCTGTTCCGCGGTGAGTTCCACGTCTAGGCAACCATGTCCGCCCAACCGGGGCTCGGTGCCGAAACCGTAACCAAAGCCCCAATGCTCATCGCTACCCACCGAAGGTGAAAAGCTGATGACATTGTAGAACTGGCGGGTACCGGTACGAAACGTCAGCGTGAGCGGCAGTACATCTGTGTAGCTCAGGTCGAACCGATGGTAACCGTGCCATGCGAAGCTGAGGATCCCCACTGCCGCTCCGGTTATCGTGTCGCTGAAGTTGAGGATGCCGACCTGCCCGCCCTTCACGACGCGTGCGAAGTTCAGGACGCCCACCTGGCCACCACGGACAGTATCCACGGCAAAGTTGATACCTCCAGCTATCTGTCCACCGGTCACATCGCGCGCATAGTTGATCGCCCCTGCGATCTGTCCGCCGCCCACAGCACCCAGCGCCACGTTGACCCCACCGACGGCCTGCGCTCCGGAGACATTGCGACCGTAGTTCACCGCACCGGCGATCTGCGTCTTGTGCACATCCTTCACCGCGACATTCACCCCACCCGCGACCTGTACCCCGTTCACATCCTGCGTGGTGACATTGCACAAGCCGGCGACCTGGGTACCGCGCATGCCACCCTTCACCACGTTCGCACCTCCGGCGATCTGCACGCCACTGAGCGTGTCCCAAACCGTATTGCCGAGCCCCGCGATCTGCAGTCCTTCCAGCGAGCGCATGGTGTGATTGAGGCCACCTGCTATCTGCACGCCCTTGGTATCTCCACCGACCAGGTTGGCCAGGCCTGCGACCTGGGCGCCCTTCACATAGCTCCGCTCCATGTTAACCCCCGCTCCCACCTCAAAACCCTCGAGACCCCGCGCATACCCTGCCAGCAGGTTCAACGAGAACTGGTTCACCACCGCGCCGCTGATCTCCTTGTTGGTGCCGACAGTAGGCCAGAGCGAGGCTTGGAACGTGCGACGTTCAACGAACATGAAGTTGGCCGCTTGATCCTGCTGCGAAGCGGGCACGAGCAGGCGGGCAACACCGAGATCCTCCACCTCGCAACGATCGAACGTACAGATGGGCTCGAGGTACTCCAGTTTCGATCGGGGCTGGAGCGCCACGCGACCCAGGTCGCCATCACGACCCACGTAAACCACAGTGTCGTGATACTCCTTGCGCATGATGAGCAGCGCGGTGCGAGCGCGCTGACCGGAGACCTCCAGATCGAAGGCGCCGTTCCCATCCGTGACCGAGGCGTTGCTCTGTTGCACCTCATACACCGATGCACGGGACACAGGCGCACCGCTCACCGCATCGACCACGCTTCCATTCACCCGGAACCTGTGCTTCGCACCGCTCCTGTCCAGCAGGATGATGTGGCTACCGCTCTCCTTCAATTCCATACGCTCACCCAGCAAACCATGCAAGGCCTGGTGTACGGTACCGTTCGCTGTCACTGACACGAGGCTGTCGCCGTTGACCGCTGCTGCGTTATAGCTCAGCTTGAAATCACCCTCGCGTGCGATCAACGAAAGCGCTTCGGAAAGGCGCACGTTCGTGGCGTACACTTCCACATCGCGATCGAGGATGGAGCGTGCTTGACCAAAGGAGCAGGCTGGGAGGATCAAGGCCAGCAACACCAAGCCCCTCAAGCCTGCACGAAATGCAGCGCGAAGCCCCATGCGACGGGATCTAGCAACCATCGCCATCGAGCACATAGTGTCCGGGGGCTTGTTCCGTCAGCCTTAAGCCATAGGTGTCGGCGATCACGCGCAGGATGTAGTCGATGGGCTCGTCCTCGAAACTGGCCGTGAGCTTGCAGTTGGCCAGCGCGGGGTTGGCCAGATCGACCTGGACCTTGAAGATGCGCTGGAGCTGATCCACTACTTCGGCCATCGGGGCCTGTTCGAACTGGATGATGCGATCGCCCCAGACCTCCGCAGGTGGAGCGGCGAGTCGTTCGAGTAAATGCGCCGCGCGGTTGTAACGGGCATAGCCCCCGGCCACGAGCACCACACTATCCCCCTCAGCCACAACGCGCACCTTGCCGTGTCGCACACGCACCAGCACACTGTTCGATGTGTCGTACGCACTGACAACGAAACCGGTACCCAGCACGGTGACGGTCACATCCTCGGTTTCCACCACGAAGGGGCGCTGTGCGTCGCGCTTCACTTCGAAGTAGGCTTCACCGCTCAAGGCGATATGCCGTTCGTTCTTCATGCGCGCGTTCAAACGCGATCCCGGGGAAAGGATCACGCTGCTACTGTCCGCAAGGGTCGATCGTACATGGTCTGTTGTCGCCATCAGTTTCTGGGTTTCGGTGTTGAACAAGTAGCGAACACCGAAGAAGAGGCCCGTGATGACGGCAGCGGCCGCCAACCAGCGCAAGCCATTGCTCCTGCGCAGCGGCACCACGCGACCGCGCCCTTCAGCCCCGGCGATGCGATCGCTGAGGCGTGACCAGGCCGCATCCACATCGACGTCAAGCGCGTGTGCGTTGGGTGCACTGATG
>JBDTNF010000021.1:0-4725 GCA_039933875.1 Flavobacteriales bacterium
TGGAGCGAAGAGACCATCAGCGCCATGGCCGAAGTGGCCTACAACCTGCCGCACATGTGGGACCACGCCTTCGGACCCGACTGGCAGAAGGTGCTGGACCGGGAGCGGATCAAGGGGTGGTACCGGAGGATGTGAGGTCAGTCACGAGACTGGCTCTTGGTCATGCATTAGCACGTCGAACAGGCGTTCCCATGTATTCGCGCTATTGACAAGTCTTTCCAAGCGCTCCTGTGAGCCGAACATCCGCCTGATCCAATGACTCTTCTTGGAACGGGTGTGCTCGACAAGCATGCTCTTGACTTGATCCAGGTCGACCTTATTGGTTGAGGTGGCCACCAAGTTGATCTTGACCAAGCGCTCCTTGTACATGGGGTGCCAACCCCAAAACGGAGTCCCCCAGCCATTTTTTTCAGCTCGGGCGATGGATGTCAGCACCCCCGTTGAGTCAACTATAAAAGATCCCGTATAGCTCGATAGTTGAGATTCGAAACACCTCCGTGCTCGTTCATCAGTTGGCCAGACCCAAATGTCGCCAACATCAGAGGGCAAGTATATCAATGGGTACTTCTTTTGCTCCATCCCTGATCTTTTCAAGAACCCTCCCTCCACCAGCGGCTTTATCAATAGAGTGGACCTCCCCGGATGAAACGATACGCGATTATACTCATCAACCTTCTTATCGCGGTGAGTTATTCCGGGCTCTTCATGCTCGCCAATGGAGCGTTCGGTGAACAGACCTTCCTTCATTTGTATGTATTAACAGGGCATGTTGTCATTCTGCTTGCCTTGGGCATTTTCAGCTTGTCGAAGAACGAACGAAGTGCCAGGATGTTCCTGGTATCCTTCCTGCTCGTAGGGGTCCTAGGGGGTGCACTTTGGTTCCTTGATGCATTGGGTCATATGCATTGAACCATTCCCATCCGAAGCGAGCGCTCGTCACCGCCATACCAGTTCCATCGGCGGCGACTTCAAGCGCTTATAACCCCAGAAGGCGAAGAGCAGGATACCCATTGCCTGCACGCGAGTCCCGCTGTTTATGAACGCATCAAGGCGGCACCCTATCTTGCCCTCATGCGGAAGGACCACCGAAAGGCCTTGTTGGCCGTGTCGATGTGCGCATTGTTCGCCCCACTGGCGACAGCGCAGCAGGCACAGAAGTACGATGCGCTGCTGTGGAAGATCAGTGGCGGGGGGCTCGCGAAGCCGAGCTACCTATACGGCACCATGCACGTGAGCAGCAAGGTGGCCTTCCACCTCAGCGAGGAGTTTTTCGCGGCGTTGGAGCAGAGCGATTTGGTGGCCCTGGAGATGGATCCGGCCACCTGGCTCGGTGAACTCGGTTCGAAATGGTTCACCGCGCTCGCCTCGGCCGGTGCGGAGGGCAAGGGATCCTCCGACCTGTACCATGATGCGTTCGAATTGTCGTTCCCGGACAGGAAGGTCATCACTGCCGCCCTCGCCCAGGATCCCGAGGTGGTGAACCAGTTGCTCTACCGCATGACGGCTGGCAACATGAAGAACGAGGAGGACACCTATCTGGACCTGTTCATCTACCAATGTGGTCAGCGATCCGGTAAACCTGTGCTCGGGCTCGAAGGCATGGAGCACGCGATGTTGCAGTTGGTGAAGGCCATCACCCCCGATGGCAAGGATCCGGACCCCGCGCGCCAGAAGCGGATGCGCGAGGCGTACGCCAAGGGCATCGACCCGAACCAGGCCATTGAGGATAGCTATCGCGCGCAGGACCTCGATCGCATGGACACGCTGTTCGACCTCACCTCGGTGAACGATCGCATGCGCAAATACGTGATCGACGAGCGCAACACCGTGTTCCTGGAGGCGATGCTCCCCCAACTCGGCGAGCGATCGGTGTTCACGGGTGTCGGCGCCATGCACCTGCCCGGCCCGAAGGGCCTGATCGAACTCCTGCGTGCGAAGGGATACACAGTGGAACCCGTGCATGGCGCGGTGAGTTCACGCAGCCGGGCTTCGCAGCACAAGCACGAGGTCGCCTATCGCCCGGTGGAATGGCGCATGCAATGGCCGGCCGACAGCGCGTTCAGCATTGAACTGCCCGCGCCGCTCCATGAAATTTCCTTCAGGCAGAGTTCCACAAGGGTGCTGCTCTCCGCGGATATGGTGAACGGTTCGCACTTCATCGTGCAGCGCATCCCCACCTTCGCCGCGATCCGTGGGCTTACGTCGGAGCAGGTGTTGGCGCAGGTGGACAGCGCGCTGTACGAAGGCGTACCCGGACGCATTGAAAAGGTCACCCGCTTCACCACCAACAACGGCTGGCCTGGCATGGACGTGCGCTCCCTGGACCGGACGGGGCGCGTGGTACATCACAAGGTGGTGGTGAGCCCCTTCGAGATCTTCGTGTTCGAGCGCACCATGCGCGACCTTGCACAGGCCGCGAAGGATGGTGATCGCGTGTTCGCATCGATCCGCTTCGCCGATGCGCCCGTGGCGTCGAGCGGGACATGGGGGCCGTCTTACGGCGGCTACCAGGTGGAAATGCCGGCCCGGCGCCAGGCACACGAGGAGGAGCCCCGGATCGGCTGGCTCACCGAGAGCCGTGTGGAGAAGATCCTCACCGTGCAGGCCACAAATACGGATGGCAGCGAGGGTATGCTCGCGATGTCGGCCTTCTATCCCGATGTGACAACCATCGAGCAGGATACCTTCGAACTGGCCGTGCTGGCCGAGCAATTCGGCGCGTCGTTCGGGCTCTCCGATGTCCACAAGGGTGAACCCGTTGCGCGTTCGATCAGGGCGCAGGGTACAACGACCAACGGCGATACCATCCGTTACATGGTGGCCCTGAGCGGTGATCGCTACGATCTGCTCTGCGCAAGAGCAACGGCCACGTCCGCAGCGCGCTTCTTCGACAGCTACCGCACCGTGCCCTACCGCGCGACCGAGCCGATCGAACAGTTCAAGGATACCTTGATGCATTTCAGCGTACGCACTGCTTCCACGCAGCAGCAACTGATGGACCATCTGTCGAGCTTCGGGGAGTACTTCCAGCAGGTGTGGGGCGATCAACGCAGGGAGGCGAACAACATGCACGAGCAGGAACTGCGCGCGATGCTCTACCGGTCGGCCACCACGCCTGAGGGGGTGCTGGTCGACTTCGAACGGTTCCACCGTTTCGCCACGGAGGAGAACGAGACGGAATTCTGGGACGAGCGTGTGAACGCACTGGCCGACGACGGTCGCATCACGGTCAAGGATAGGCGCATGACCGGCGAACGTGAAGCGCGTCGTGTTGAATTCCTCCTGGTTGACAGCGCGAGCTCACGCACCGTGCGCGTGTTGATGCAACAGTGCCCCGGTGCGCTATACACGCTGCGCGCGGTCGCGTTCGCTGATGGCCAACTTTCCGCCTGGGCGGACAGCTTCATTGTCTCCTTCCGGCCTGACACGGTCTTCAGCGATGGGATCTTCACGAAGAAAGGCGGGACGCTCCTTCAATGGATCTCGGGCACGGATTCAACCCGTGTGGAACAGGCGGAAGATTCCTTTCGCCAGGTGAGTTTCGAGGACGCCGATGCGCCTGCCTTGATGGACTACGTGCGCAGCGCCGAGGCACGCGATAAAGATCACGGTCGACGCTTGGTCGCGCTGGAAAAGCTGGGGGCCTTGCATCATCCCAAGGTGATCCCCTTCCTGCGCGAGGTGTACGCCGCCAGTGGTGACACGGCCGAATTGCGGTTCGCCGTGTTGGAAGCACTCGCTTACCAACTCACCCGCGAGGGGTCCAATGCCTTCATGGACCTGATGACTGCGGATCCGCCCCTTACCGAGGACGACTGGCGTGTGGACAATGCGTTCGGTCCATTCTATGATTCGTTGCAGGTGGCGAAGATCCTCTTCCCGCGTGCCTGGTCGCTGATGTCGTTCCCTGAGTTCGAGGGTTCCGTGCTCAACCTGGCCGCCGCATTGGTGGATAAGCACCTCATGCTCCCCGCCGAATATGCCGCCCGCAAGCCGGACCTGCTGTTCAAGGCGCGTTCGGAACTGAAGCGGGCGATCGCCAGCGCCAAGCAAGGGACGCCCGAGTATGAGTACGATGACGAGGAGGAAGCCCCCACGGCATCGGGCCGCAACTACGCATGGCGCACCAACCTCACGCTGATGGACGAGAAGGAAGCGCTCGAATACCATGAGGTCCCTCCCGTCAATACGTGGACCCAGCGGTTCGAGGCGTATCACCGGCTCCTGCTGCCCTTCATCAAGGAAGCGGAAGTGAAGGCCTATTTCGATCAGGCGCTGTCCTGTGGTGCCGATGCGGTGGAGCTTACCACGGCCACCTTCCTACAAAAGAACGGAGCTGCTGTTCCTGCGGGTTTTTGGCAGCGCTATGCGGTGCGCGACGACGCCCGCCTTTGGACCTACCGCACGCTAAAGGTGCTGGGGCATCCGGAATTCTTCGATGCCTCGTTGCTTACACCTCAACAGAACGCGACCGCCTATTTCTTTTCAGGCTACACCACCTTCAAGGAGGACAGCGTGCACCTCGTGGGCATCCGCGATGGCGCCACGCGTTTCGGATCCGGCCCGGTCTATTTCTTCGTCTCCAAGATCAAGCAGGAGGACAAGCCCGATGAGTGGATGCTGTCCGGCACGGGCTTCTTCGCGGAAGGTGATACTGACCCTTTCACCGGCCGGTTCATTTATTCGGCGGAGGACAATATCACCGACCTGGACGAGGCCCCTGAT
>JBDTNF010000022.1:0-32477 GCA_039933875.1 Flavobacteriales bacterium
TATGGCGGCATGGGCTACAGCGCCGAAAGTCCCGTGGAGCGCGCCTACCGCGACAGCCGCATCAACCGGATCTTCGAGGGAACCAACGAGATAAACCGCCTGCTCACCGTGGACATGCTGCTGAAGCGCGCGATGAAAGGCCAGCTGGATCTGATGGGTCCGGCGATGCAAGTGGCATCGGAGCTCATGGGTATTCCGGACATGCCGGAACCCGATGATTCATTGCTCGGCGAAGAGAAGCGCATGGTGGCGAACTTCAAGAAGGCCGTGCTGATGGCCGCCGGTGGCGCCGCGCAGAAGTTGGGCCTCGGGCTCGGCGATGAGCAGGAGATCGTGATGCGCATCAGCGACATGGTGATCGATACCTACCTCGCGGAGAGCGTGTTGTTGCGGACGTTGAAGCTGGCTTCCATGAAAGGCGACGCTGCGATCGCGGAACAGATCGCGATGGCGCAGATCTACATCCGCGACGCAGCTGATCGCATTGCCAAGAACGCGAAGGAGGCCGTGAGCGCCTTCGCCGAGGGCGATGAGCGCCAGGCGATGCTGATGGGCGCGAAACGCTTCACGAAGTATCAGCCGTTCAATAGCGTGAAAGCGCGGAGGGTGGTGGCGGCGAAGTTGATCGGGGAAGGGAAGGATCCTTTCTGAACAATCCACAAGCGTACGTTTCAAGCGGATGCCGTCAGGGGCTTGAGGCTTGTCGCTTGTGGATTGAAGCGAGGTGGGACTATGCGCTGGGCCCGCGCGAAGCCGTCCTATCTTCGGCTCTCTGATACACCCCACATGAATCCCACATCTCTGCGAACGACCCTGCTGGTCCTCCTCTTCTCCGCAATCGCGGGTGCGCTCCATGCCCAGGACTTGGACACAGTGAAGACTTGGAGCGCCGAAGAGTTCGCGCAGAAAATGACGGATCAAATGACTACCAGGGTCCCCTTGCGCCCGGATCAGATCGAGCCGGTGAGCAGGATCAACTTGAAGTTCGCCGAACGGGCCATGCCAGTGGTGAAGGGTGCAGGGGATCAAAAGAGCAAGATCGCTGCGGTCAAGAAATTCGATCATGAACGGAACGAAGAACTGGAACTCTTCCTCGACAGCGAGCAGCTGCGGCAGGTAAAGCAGCTCCAGTATGAGAACCGCAAGAAGATGAAGCAGCGCTACCACGAGCGCCATTGACCCAGGGCCGGCCTGTGTGATGTTTTTTGAGGAGGTGCCCCGCCCACTTGGGTAGGCAGCACTGAGGACATGTGATCGTCTGGCACAATGATCGCCATTGGCCCGCGGTTCCTATCACATGTTGACCCCCAAACCTCTTCGTCATGGCACGTACCTGGACCTTGCCGTTGGCGCTGCTGTTGACCACCGGTCTCGCTGCGCAGAAGTCTGGAACATTGATCGTCCACTTCCCGCTCGCTTCTGCGGAACTGAGCGCAGCGGACGAAGCGGCGCTGCGCGCGCTCTGCGAGCGTGCGGACATCGCCCGTGCGACGGGCGTCACGCTGAAGGGGCATACCGATACGCGCGGAAGCATCGCGTACAATGAGGGACTGAGCGAGCGCCGGGTCCAAGCGGTACAAGCCGCGCTTCAGGGCACCTGCCTGCGCGACCGACCGTTGAAAAGCAACTGGTCGGGAGAACTTGAACCCTTGAGTGCCGCGTTGACGGACGACGCGCACGCAGGGAACCGGCGCGTGGAAGTACAACTTGAGTTCGATGCGGCCGGAACCGCAGGTACCGCTTCCGCTTACCGGCACGCGAAAGTGATACCATTGATGCCCATGGCGGACCAGCCGCAAGAGCACTTCACGTTCGATGCTTCGCGACCGATCGAGTTCATCGCTTCGGATGGCGTTCGCGTGCGCATCAGCGCTGATGCCATCGTGGATGCGGAGGGGAAGGCCGTGCAAGGACCGGTCGATATCAGTTATCGCTCGTTCAACTCGCCGTGGGACGCGATCGCTGGCGGCGTGCCCATGCACGTCGGTAAGGGCCACGACACAGGCCACATGGAATCCATGGGCATGTTCGAGGTCTACGCCGCACAGGAAGGAAGACAACTGGAGTTACGTGATGGCGAGGCCATCTCGCTCACACCTCCACTGGCGATGGACCTCCCCTCCGACTATCGCGATTGGACGTTGGATGAGGCGACCGGTGAGTGGCGCGAGGTACAGACACCAGCAACGGCATCCTCCGAAGCTGAACCCTACGCCAGCACGTTGAGCGCAGCTTGCGAGCAGTACATGAAGGACCTGGAAAGCATGCCGGGGATGCCGGACACCACACACTTCCTCACCCGTCTCGCGAGCAATGAATACTGCCACCTCACCCCCTGCTCACCCACCGGAATGCCCTATGCGCGCGACCACGACCGACTGGTAAGCCCCTATGCGAACAACGACATTCCAGCGATAAAGGTGGAACTGGTCCGGAGCGCCTATCATTGGCAAGGCGCAACCGGCTTCCGCATCCTGTTGGCCCCTGAGCGGGCGCACACCGAATGGCTCGCGTTCCCACGCGATCGCATATGGGCGTATGCTGGGCCGCTGAACAGCAGAGGGTTCAACAAGAAGGTAGTGCGCAGGCATTTCTACCAGGATATCCTCTTCGAGATGACGGATGATGCCGACCACGGTATCGTTCGTTTGAAGGACCGTGGCACCTGGCTGGAGTTGCCCGTGGACCTGAGCTACGTGCAGGCCAATAAAAAGGAGAGCGCCGAATGGCGTTCGGAGTTGCGCACCTATGCGGCCCGGTTCCAGGCGAAGCTGGATCGCTTCGATGATCGGCTCGACGACAAAGTGGGGGGCACACGTAGCCGCATCGTGCGCATGAAAGCCAAGGCCTGGTCGGATGCCCGGAAGGTCATGTCGGCTGAAGAACTGGCCATGACCGCCCAGGAATTCGATGCTTTTGCCGAGGACGCTTTCGGCAGCGACATGCGGCAACTCGTCGCCTCGAGCACGGCCGCTGCCAATAGCGTTGGGACAAGCTTCGCCATGCGCGGCTTCGGCGTGTACAATTGCGACCGCATCCTGGAGCGCGACGCCGTGCGCCCGGTCATGGTCGCCGTGGTAGACAAGGATGGCGCGCCCTTCCGATGGACCATGGCCTATGGCGTGATCAAGGATCGCAAAGCCGTGATCACATACTGGGGCAATGGAACCGGGCGGGATGACAACATGACGCTGAGTCGCGACATGAGCAGCGTACTCTTCATCGGGCCGAACGGAACCATGCTCATCGCGCACCGGCCTGGTGATGTAGCGCGTGGTAACAAGCTCATCATCCAAGGCGAGCCCATGGAACAGCCCAAGAGCCCCGAGGAGTTGAGGAACCTGGCCAACGTGGACTAGCGGTTGTACCTGAGGCATCGCGATCCACGATACCGCGGGGCACCGTACGCAGCGTGACCAATTGGTTGCCGCTGGGCAACCATCTATGGATAACGGGTCTTCCTCTTAGAGAGCCCTGTGCAGATGTGGTCCCGCACGCTTCAGCGAAGGACGTTCGTCCTGGTGACCAGTGGCCTTTGGGCCCTGCATGTCGCCGCACAGGTGAACGCCTACGCCGCGATCAACAGCATCGTCGGCACGACGATCACGTTGAGCGGCGCGGACGAGACCTACGACAGCTTCGAGGATGGCGAGCAAGCCATCGTCATGCAGGTTCAGGACGATGTGGTGGGTGGATACACGGGGAACAACAGTTCATTCGGGAATCTCTCCACGATCACCTCCACCGGCTTCTGGGAAGTGGTGACGATCAGCTCCCACACGGAATCCGCTGGCGTTCCGGTCTCTGTGATCATCACCGCTCCCCTGGCACATCCCTTCCACACCGGGGCCACGCGCAGCGTCCAGCTGATCTCCTATCCTCAACTGGGCACACCTGACTTCACGACGACGACACCCATCGTAGCTGTTCCATGGAATGGCAGCCGGGGTGGCGTAGTGGCCTTCCAGGTAGCGCGTAAACTCACCATCGCTCACAACATCAGCGCCAATGGGGTAGGCTTTCCAGGCGGCGTGCCCTCCGTGGACTACGTGGGGATCTGCCAACCCACAACGTACACGACCACATCTACGAACAACGCGGAGAAAGGAGGATCGATCCAACGCGTTTATTCCAATACGATCCGGTATGGCCGGGGTAAGCTGACCAACGGCGGCGGCGGTGGCAATCCCTTCAACTCCGGTGGTGCGGGCGGTGGCTACGTTACCGCAGGTGGCAATGGCGGACCTGGCTTCGGGTGCAGTGCCGTTCCCTCGGGAGGCATCGCCGGCATCACCATCGGAGCGTACATCTATTGGGATCGCTTCTTCATGGGTGGCGGAGGTGGTGGCGGACAACAGAACAACAGCCTGGGCGGTGCTGGTGGGGCCGGTGGAGGTATTGTTATCCTGAAGACCGACACGTTGCGAACCGTGGGTCCTTGCGTTCCGCATCACATCAGCGCGAACGGCGCCGATGGTGGCGACAGCGTCGGGCTGATCCCCGATGGCGCGGGCGGAGGCGGTTCGGGCGGTACGGTCTACATGGAGGTGAACACGTTCCAGATCGACCCGACCTGCACCTTGATCTGCGAAGCCAATGGCGGTCAGGGTGGCGATGTGGTCTGCGGTGCACCACCGATCGGGCCCGGACTATGGCTCGACTGTGGCGGCGGTGGCGGCGGCGGCGGGCAGGGTGCTGTGATGTGCAACTCCGGAGCGGCCAGCGGTGTAAGCCCGGGTACGGCCTCCGGGACAGGCGGTGCGAACGACCCGGGCGGTGCGCAAGCCGCGAGCGCCCCAGGGCCTGCCGACAGTGGCATATTCGGGTTCGGCTTTCACGGGAGCCTGCCGGTGGAACTCCTCTTTTTCAAGGCGAACAGTGCGATCGACCAGGTGCTCCTCGAATGGGCCACCGCCTCGGAATCGAACAGCGCCGCCTTCCATGTGGAAAGAAGCACGGACATGACCGCATGGGAAGTGATCGGATCCCTGGCCGCGGCGGGCCACAGCATGCAACGCCTCGACTATGCGTTGAAAGATCCCACTCCGCTGGGCGGCACTTCCTACTACCGCCTGCGATCGGTCGACATCGACGGCAGCATGGCGGTCTCGACCGCCGTGAGTGTTGTTCGCTCGCGGAACGAGAACTTCGCGCTCCACCCCAACCCGGCGGATGACCTGATGATCCTCACAGGTCCGGTCACCACGGACAGCCACGTCGATGCCATTGATGCCATGGGGCGCATCGCACCACTCATTATCCACTTGAACAATGGCATGGCCACCATCGATGTGAGCACATTGGCCACCGGGGTCTGGCGCCTGCGGATCGAACTACCCGATGGGCAATTCGCGCACAAGCCCTTCGTTGTGGACAGGGCGAGCGCACGTTGACCGCTGCCGTTCCCGGTCCTCTCCCACATTCGTAGTTTCGGGCATGCGCATCGCCTGTTCCATTGCATTCCTTGCTCCTCTTGCGGCTCTAGCCCAAACCTGGACACAGCTACCCGATTTCCCGGGGACCGCGCGCGATGATGCCGCGTCCTTCACGATCGACGGTGTCATCTATGTGGGCACGGGCATGGAAGTGGGTTGGGGATTGACGAACGATTGGTACGCTTTCGACACCCAATCCGGGATCTGGAGCCCCATCGCACCGCTGCCCGCTACGCCGAGACAATACTGCACGGGCTTCACCCTCGAAGGCAACGGCTATCTGTTCGGGGGCGTGGATGCGAATGGTGCGTTGAACGAGTTGTGGTGCTACTACCCCGATCTGAACCAGTGGCAGGAAAGGGCGCCGCTACCCGGTGAGGGACGTTACGCGTGCGTGGCGACCGGCGATGGCGGAGGTACAGGGTACATCGCGACCGGCATGCTCGCCAGCGGAGTGCCTACGAACGAGCATTGGCTGTACACTGCATCGGTTGACAATTGGTTCTCGGCGCAACCGGTGCCCGGGCCTGCCCGCCACAGAGCCGCATCGTTCACTAACAATGCGTTCGTCATCGCAGGCGGTGCGGATGCCAATGGTGTTGCGCTCTCCGACGTTTGGCAGTACGAGATCATTTTCCCCACAGGCGATTGGGTAGCAGGTCCGGATCTGCCTGCGCCGCGCATCGACGCCAAAGGGGTCAGTGGATGGAACGTGATCGTAGGCGGAGCCTCCGATGCCTCGACATTCCATGCCGATGCATGGATGCTGACCGGCGGATCATGGACCAGCCTTCCGTCCTTCGCCGGCGGGAACAGGCGTGGCCCGGCAAGCGCTGGGATCAGCGGCGCAGATGGCGGCGTTTTTCTGGGCACCGGCCTAGGAGACCTTCAACGGTATCGCGATTGGTGGAAACTGGCGCTTCCGGTCGGTATCGCAGAGAGCAGCACGGGTGCGTTCCGCGTTTTCCCTAACCCTGCCCGGGACATGATCACGATACAAACCCCCAACCCCGTGGTCGCCGGAAGGTGCGAGATCATCGACGGCACAGGGCGAACAGTTCTTACACTGTCCATCAAGAACGGCGATCCGATCAGCGTGGACCATCTGTCTCCGGGCCGCTACGAAGTCGTGATGCGAAGCCCCGATGTCGTTTGGCGGGCCCCCTTGATCAAACTCCCCTGAGAGATGAAATTCCTTGATCCCGCGTTGGACAACTACGCCGAGGCGAACAGTGCACAGGAGCCCCTCTACCTGACGGAACTGGCTGCGGAAACACACGCCACGATCGACATGCCGCAGATGCTCAGCGGGCATTTGCAGGGCCGCTTCCTCAGCTTGATGAGCAAATTGCTGGCTCCGAAACTGGTGTTGGACATCGGCACCTTCACCGGGTACAGCGCATTGTGCATGGCGGAAGGCCTGGCGCCCGATGGCGTACTGCATACCATCGACATCAAGACACCACTGGCTCCGCTCGTTGATCGCTACATCCGCAAGGCGGGGTTCCACAACCGCATCCACCAGCACATCGCCCCGGCGCTGGAGGTGATCCCACGCATCGAGGGCAGCTTCGATCTCGTCTTCATCGATGCCGACAAACAGAACTATAGCGCCTACTTCGACCTCGTGGTCGATCGCCTGCGCCCGGGCGGACTGATCATCGCCGACAATGTGTTGTGGAGCGGCAAGGTGCTCGATGACGGAGCCGGGCACGATGCGGAAACCCGTGGACTCGTCGCCTATGCCAAAAAGGTGAACGCGGACCCGCGGGTGGAGGGTATGTTGTTGCCCTTGCGCGATGGATTGCTCATCTCCAGAAGGAAGTAGCGCATGGACGACTGGAGCACCGTCCGGTACTACCAGAACGCGTTGGAAGCGAACTACGCACGCTGTCTCATCGAAGCTGAAGGCATCCCCGTGTTCCTGAAGGACGAGCACATCATCTCGACCAACCCGATGTGGGCGACGACCTTGGGTGGCATCAAGCTTCAAGTCCCGACTGCGCGTAAGAGCGAAGCGGAGGAACTCATCCGTTCGCGCGAGAACGAACCGTTCGAAGATCCCGAGGAGGGCTCATCGCCGACCTGCGCATCCTGCGGGAGTCATGATCTGGAAGGCCCCTTCACCACATTGCGCACCAAGCGCGGATGGTTGGGCTACCTCGTCGGGGTGCTGGCGTTCTCCTATCCCATGAACTACGATCGGGTGTACCAGTGCCGCGTTTGTCAGGCGCGCACACCGCTGAGCTGATCCGAGCCAAGCGTCGTCCGGTTAACTTGCCACCCGATGATCGACCTGCGCTCCGATACCGTTACGAAACCTACACCCGCCATGCGCCAGGCCATGGCACAGGCCGAAGTGGGCGATGACGTCTTCGGCGAGGACCCCACGGTGAACGCCTTGGAAGCGCGGATGGCCGCACTGTTCGGATATGAAGCCGCCGTATTCTGCGCGAGCGGGACGATGACCAACCAGATCGCGATCAACGTGCACACACGCCCCGGCGACGCGGTGATCTGCGAGGAAGGCGCACATGTGTACCGCTACGAAGGCGGCGGCATGATGGCCAACAGCGGGTGCAGCGTGAATTTCGTGACGGCCGATCGCGGCCGGTTCACCGCCGAACAGGTCGCCGCTTCGGTGAGCGATCGAAGCAATACGCACCTGGCGCGCACGCGCTTGGTGAACATCGAGAACACCAGCAACCGGGGCGGTGGCAGCGTGTGGGACCTGGCCGAAGTGAAGCGCATCCGCACCGTGTGCGACCAGCACGACCTCGCCTTGCACATGGACGGTGCACGCATCTTCAACGCCATGGTGGTGGATGGCACCACACCGCAACAATGGGGCGCGCAGTTCGATTCCATCTCCATCTGCCTGAGCAAGGGCCTTGGTGCGCCCGTGGGAAGCGTCTTGGTCGGTAACAGCGCGTTCATCCACGAGGCACGCCGCGTGCGGAAACGCTTCGGCGGTGGCACACGGCAGGCGGGCATATTGGCCGCCGCAGGACTTCATGCATTGGATCATCATATAAAACGCCTTGCGGATGACCATGCTCGCGCGAAGCGACTGGAGACCGCTCTGGCAGGTCGTCCCTTCGTGGAGAGCATGATGCCCGTGGAGACCAACATCGTGGTCTTCACCGTGAAGAGCATGGAGGTGAACGATCTCCTCTCACGCTTGCGCGAGCAGGGCGTCATCGCCGTGCAGTTCGGTCCGCGCACGGTGCGTTTCGTTACCCACCTGGACGTGAGCGATGCCGACATCGACCACGTGATCACCGCGCTCGACCGGATCGCACCATGATGAAGTTGGCGCCCATATCCGCTCTCGTGCTGCTTGTCGCTTGTGCGCCAGCGAAGTTCATTGAGAAGGGTATCCATGACGGCGTGGAAGTGGCATACCGCTGGAACCACCCTGTCGACAAACCGAGCGAACTCCTGCTGCGCCTGAAGAACACCACGGCGGGGGACAAGCACCTCGATCTGGTCCTGGACCTCTCCTACCAAGGCCTTACTGTTGAGTCGTTCGAAGCGGACACCTGCATCCGCGCCGGGCAGACAATGAACGGCAAGCTCAACGGCATCTATTTCGTTCCACAGCGATTGACCACGGCGCAGATCAAGGATGGCGGTGCGGACCTGGATATGACCCGTACGCTGATCGAACCCGCGACCTGCCCATGATCAGGAAGCGCCTTACCGACTACAGTCTCTTCGGTGCCGTGATGGTCGTGACACTCGCAGGTGCGGCATCGCTCACCTGGTCGCTGGTGCAACTGCGCCAGCGTCAGCTCGACCTGAGCGAACTGGACCTGGCGCGCACCCAGCAGATGCTGCGGGTGCGGCTCGACGGCATGTTCCATGAATGGAGCGAGGACCTGCGGGAGGAAGCCGCTGCGGCCAGCCATATCGACTCTACCCATCAACCGTTGGACCGCTGGCTGCCACTGCTCTCATCCAACTGGTCGATCTTCTCCATCCGCCTGGCGGACGAGTTGGGGAATGAAACGGCCGTCTACCGGGAGGATAGCGCCATGGAACTGGTGGTGACCCGTGAGGGTTCCAGGTTCGACATGACCTGGGCTGCGCGACTGAACGCGGATGGGATACCGGATACAGTGCACCGCTCCTGGACCGTGCTACCCGACTACGACCCCCGCGAGCGCATCTGGTTCAGCAAAGCGTTGGAGGACGGTCGTGACGAACCGATCTGGAGCTTGAAACAGACCGGCGATACGCTACGCCCCCTGCTCCAGATCTCCTACTTGATCCGTGCCGTGCAGGACAGTGTTCCGTATCGCATCATCGTATTCGACGTGGACCTCAGACGATCCAACTGGGTGGACACCCGTTCTTCGCTGCTCGCTGAACACGGCGCCATGCTGATGAACGATGAGGGTCGTCCGCTGAACTTGACCGATCCGGACAAGGGCACCCTGCTCTCGCTTGCCGGACTGAAGGCGGTGACGGTTTGGACCGCGAACAAGACCCGCACGCTTTTCTCCGTGGACGAGGGCGGGGACCACTTCCGGGCACTGATCAGCCCTTACACACTCAACGGACAGACCCTCTACACGGTGGTGCTGATCGACCTGTCGCAGGTGCGCGCATGGACCGCACCGGAGCGCACGAACTTGTGGATCATGGCCGCGATCATGGCATTGCTCATCGTGCTGCTCATCGCGTTGTGGGTGCGGCGCCGACGTGTTGAGGAGAGCCGTCGGCAACAGGACAAACGGAACCGCTCCCAGGAGCGCAGGCTCACCAAGGCATTGGGCGAACGCGAGGTGTTGAACCGCGAAGTGCACCACCGGGTGAAGAATAACCTTCAAGTGGTGAGCAGCCTACTGAACCTACAGGCGATGCGCTTGGAGGATGGAGCGGTGCGGGAGGAATTCCTGCGCGGCAAACGACGCATCGACACCATCGCCCTTGTGCACCATAAGCTCTATGGTCTTACCGACCTGCGCAATGTGGACCTCGATCTCTTCTTCACCGGCCTCATCGAAGCGCTTGGCGAAATGCACCTGCCAAAGAGCGGTACGGTAAGCCGCGAAGTACAGACGAACGGTGTGAAGGCCGATCAAGACACCGCGATAGAACTGGGCATCATCCTGTGCGAACTGGTGTCCAACGCGTTCCAGCATGCCTTTCCCTACGCGACAGGCGGTCACATTGATGTGCAGTTGAAGCCCGTGGAGGGCGATCTCTACCGGTTGGTGGTGAAGGACAACGGCAAGGGCCTGCCCGATGGCTATGCAAGCGGATCGGGCAAATTGGGCCTGGAGATCGTGGAAGCGCTGGCCGAACAACTGGACGGGGCCTTCCATACGCGAACGAACGGTGGCGTCACCTTCGAGGTGGTCTTCCGCATGCGCCGCGAGCAGGTGCAGACCGGTCCTGCGGAAGAAGCTGTTTGACCCACACGCCGATCAGTCGCGCAGCCACTCGATCTCCACGCGGCGCTCGCCGGGATCACGACCCACGCTGCGGCTGTCGCCGTAGTAGTTCACCAGCAGGCGATCGGCGTTGATGCCCCGTCGCAAGAGGTAGTCGCGCACGGCCTTCGCACGCTGTTCGCTCAGGTGCAGGTTCACAGCGGGGTCGCCGCTGCGATCGGTATAGCCCGTGATCAGGACGCGCTCGCCGGGCGCGCGTGCGAGTTGCTCGAACACCTCATTGAGCAGCACACGGTATTCCGGGTCGAGGTGCACCGCATTGCGGCCGAACCGGACGCTGATGTTGCGGCCGGTCAGATCACTGAGGTTCGCGAGCGGATTATCGGCAGGTCGGGTGGCCTCCTCCTTCACGTCCTGCACCTCCAGTTCAAGGCCGCTCAAGCGGTCCTCGATATCCTCCATGCGATCGCGCATTTCCCACAACTCCTTGCGCTGGTCCATCCGGTCGATGCGCTCGTTGATCGCGTCCAGTTCACCCTTCAACCAGCGGTCGCGCTTGCGCACTTTGGTCGGCGCCGTCACCGGCGTGTCCGTTATGGCGACACCCCGATCGGCCATGGCCTGCATGATGCGCTGCCCCAGCTCCGGGTCCATTCCGCCCCCCCCCGTGTCCGCGAGTTGCAGGTCGAGCGCGCACAGGAAATTCTGCTCGTCGAACACAGTGCCGCAGGAGCTGTTGATGCGCACGGTCGTACCCGGCGACGCCTTCTTCGTGGCGAAGAGCGGCACGGTGGCCAAGGGCAGCAGGTCGGCCCGCAACTGGCGCTCCAACTCCTCGCGCTGGCTGCGGACGTAGTAGTAGATCGCCAGGTATTTGTCCTGTTCGTCGCCGCCGTCAACACCGAAGCGGGCTTGGGTCCAGTCGATCTTCGTGAGCCGTTCCAATTGCTGGCGTGTCGGATCGGAGAAGCCGGCGAACTCCGTTGTCACCCCCAGTTCCTCGACCGCCGCGCTCACCATCGCACTCAATTCCAAGGTCATCTGCTCGGCTGGCACATCGGCATGCACGCCCTGCCGGGTGAAGTGTACGCGTGCATCGAGGTAGGCACCCACGGCAGCTTCCATCAACCGGTCCAGCATCACGCGCACCTCGTCGGACGGCTCGGCGGTAGGTTGCAGTTGGAACGCCGCATTACCACCGGGCACTCCACGCCACACCGCCTGGAACAAGGGTCCGGTCGCCGACGGGTCCTGCAGCTTCCCCTCCACGATCACATTAGCGCCCGTGCTCTCGCCCACCAGGTCGACCACCGGCTGGGCCACCAGTTGGGCAAGGCATCCCAAGGCCATGACAGTCGGGCAGAGGTATCGCACAACACCGTTCATACAGACCGTGAACTTACCGGGACAGGTTGCGGGAAGCCAGTGCCAGCAGGGGAAGATCTGACGCTGTTTTCAACAGCGGCTCAGTTCCGCCCGATGATCTCGCTGAGCTGCACGCGCTCGCGCGCCCAGCGGAAAGCCTCCTCCCGCCAACCGAACACCCGGAACGGGAAGGCGGGGCGGTGTACACGCTTGAACAATTCACCTTGCAGGCGACACTCCAGGTCGGTGGTGTACAAGGCGACGGGATGCCCCTGAGCGTCGCATACCCTGCGCAACAGCTTGCGCGCGTCCTCGCTCACAGCGACCTGGGAATTGTACTCGAGCATCACAGGCGTCCGGCCTGTGGCGTCCATCGCGGCGATCAGCCGGATCATCTCCTTCATCTGCGGCACAGCGACCTGTGCACCCTTGGCCAGCACCAGGTGGAGAACACCATCCTCCCGCCACAATTCGAAGGCGCTGTCAAAGGCGGGCCGTTGCCACATCAGCATGCCGAAAAATAGACCGGGGCGGGCGGCTGCGGCGGGTGCGGTTGCCACGGGATGTGAACAACGACTGTGGAAAACCCTGCCCTTCAGGCCGTGGGCCGGCGAACGCTCAGTGCACGATCACCTCCGGCACCGGCTCTCCCACGGCGGCATCGGGCAGCGCGCACCCGATGATCATCGTGAGCGTGGGCACGATGTCGGCCACGGCGGTGCGACGCACCACTTCACCGTGCACGATGCCCTGCCCGAAGAACAGAACGGGCACATGCGTGTCGTAGTTCCAGCCGGTACTGTGCTCGGTGCCTTGGTGCGGCAGGCCAGCAGGGAACTCGAGAAAACCGGGGCTCAACGAGTAGGTCACGTCCCCGGATCGTTTGGGCATACAGCCGTTCCCCGCGAGGGTCATGAGATCGTCACCCGCTCGACCGATCAACGACAGGTCAGGAGCCGGCCATGCCGCGGCGATCCCCGGTTGAGCCAACAGGACATCCCTCACCATGTTCAGGCGCGCGTTGAACGAGATGAACGCACCGGGTTCCTTCCGCTCCGCGAGGAACACCTGACCCTTCCCGATATAAGCCACACTATCCTTCGGATCAACGGCGGAGAGCGCTTCGTTGATCTTCCTTCGGACCTGTCCCTTGTCCACGTAGCCCGCACTTCCCTTCAGGTCCTTCAGGTACTGCGGCACATCCACCACGCCATGGTCGGCCGTGAGGAACAAGGTGTACCTCCCCGCACCGACGGACTTGTCCAATTCGGCAAGCAGCCGCGCGATCTCGAGATCGAGCCGGATGTACATATCCTCGATCTCCACGGCGCGGGGCCCGGTGCCGTGCCCCAGTTCATCGGTGCTGCTGTAACTGATCGCGAGCAGATCGGTGATCGCGTCAACCCCCAACTCTTCGCCTTTGATGGCGGCCAACGCGATGTCGGTGGTGAGGGTGTTGCCCCATGGCGTGAGTTTGATCAGGTCGAGCCCCGCTCCCTTCTGGCGCCATTCCCGCAAAGGATAGGGGAACGCCGATCGCGTTCCGGGAACGAGCTGCTCTTCGTACGCATTGCTATCCGGCAGCGCCTGGTGGTAGCGCTCCATAGGGAAGAACGGCGCCCAAGTCTGGTCCAGGTACTTCTCAGCGAGTTTCCGCGCGTTGAATTCCTTCACCCACTCCGGCAGCGCGGGCATGTACCACGTGCTCGTCATGAACGAACCATCGACCGCATTGAACCAGAACGCGGCATCGGCGGTGCGCCCGATCGAAAGGATGCTGCTGCGGTCCTTCAGGGCGACACCGATGGTCCTGCCTTTCCGATCGGTACGCCGCTCGATCTCGTCGGCCAGTGTAGTAGCGAGCAATTGCACGGGCGAACGTCGCATGTCACCGCCCACCCCGCGTACGTTCGTGTCGTTGACGCAATAGATCAGTGAACGGGTGGAACGGTCATAGCGATCGTTCGCAACGATACCATGGAGCGCGGGGATACTGCCGGTGTAAATGCTCGCGTGCCCCGGTCCGGTCAATGTTGGCACATAGGTGTAATGCGCATCGCGCAGGAACGCGCCCTGGTTGATGAGCCGCCGGAAACCACCATCCCCGAAATTGTCCCAATACCGGTAGATGTAATCCACGCGCATCTGGTCCACCACGATGCCGACCACCAATTTCGGAGGAGTGGTCCAGGCAGGATGCTGGGCTGACAACGTCAAGCTGGTAAAGGAGAACGCACCGAGAAGCAGGATCGACCCGAAGCTGGACGCCGTGACGGGATGCCGGGTCATCATGCTGTGCGGGCGATGAAGTAGAAGAGCAACGAACAGGCGATCACGCTGATAAGCGCGTTGGCGATCGCTTGGAGGAAAAGTCCTTCGCGCAACAACAGGAAGTTCTCGTAGCTGAACGTGCTGAAGGTGCTGAAGCCGCCGCAGAACCCCACGGCGATGAAGGCCTTCAAGGCGTCGCGCCCCTGGAGATGCTGCTGCATCCGGAGCACCATCCAGGCCAGAACGGCCGTAGCAAGCACGTTAGTGAGCAGCGTGGCCCATGGAAATGAACCCTTCAGGTCGAGGGATAGGAACAGGCGCGAAATAGCGAAGCGCACCACACTACCCAAACCACCACCAAGGAAAACCGCGAGCCAGATGTTCATGCTGTACTGATCACGAAGCGTTGCACGATGCGACGGAAAACAAGGGCGAAGATCGAACCGATCGCGGCACCATAGAGCCCACCCACCAGCACATCTCCGGGATAATGCACGCCGAGATAGACGCGGCTGTATCCGATGAGGACCGCCCATAACAACAGTAGCGGTGTCGCCCAGCGGGGCGTTCCACCCAACGTACAAGCCATGAAGGCCGCGATGGCGAAGTGGTTGCTGGCATGCGAGGAAACAAAGCCGAACTGTCCGCCGCAAGCTGGATAGACCAGGTGTACCAGGCCCTGCAAGCCGGGTTCGTGGCACGGACGCAACCGTTGCACGGTCTCCTTGAACAACACCACCGATCCCGAATCGCTGCACAGGATCATGAGCCCCAGGACGGGTACCGACCACGCCAGGCCGCGCCACCCGAAACGACGCTGCAGAATGAACAAGAGGAAGATGTAGAGCGGGAACCAGATGCGCATGTCGCTCACCGCGAGCATCAGGTCATCGGCCCACGGCGCGTGCGCGCCATTGATCGCCAGGAAGGCCGAACGGTCCAGGGCTTCGAGGCGACCGAGCAAGCTCATGCCACGCGATCGGCGGGGAAGGTCCCGTGGAGTTTCTTCCAGAGCTTGTCCTTCAACTCGTCCAACCCCAGGCCGGCAACACTTGAGATCATCACATGATCGATCCCCCTGGGCAGTTCCTTCTTCATCTGCGCGATCATCCCGGTATCGAGCATGTCGCACTTGGTGATCGCCAGCACGCGGTGTTTATCGAGCAGTTCGGGTGAGTACTGCTCCAGTTCGTTCAGCAGGATCTTGAATTCCTTCTTGATGTCGTTGCTGTCGGCCGGGATCATGAACAGCAGGACGCTGTTGCGCTCGATGTGCCGAAGGAAACGCAGACCAAGGCCCTTGCCTTCGTGCGCGCCTTCGATGATGCCCGGGATGTCGGCCATCACGAAGCTCTTGCTATCACGGTACGCAACGATGCCCAGGTTCGGTGTGAGCGTGGTGAACGCATAGTCGGCGATCTTGGGCTTCGCGGCTGTGATCACACTGAGCAGCGTGCTCTTGCCCGCGTTCGGGAACCCGACCAGGCCCACATCAGCCAGCACCTTCAGTTCCATCACCACCCACTTCTGGATGCCGGGTTCGCCGGGTTGCGCATAGCGCGGCGTCTGGTTCGTGGCCGTCTTGAAATGCTGGTTGCCCTGGCCGCCGCGACCACCGGCCAGCAGGATATGCTCCTCCCCTTCCTTGGTCACCTCGCAAAGCACCTCCCCGGTCTCATCATCCTTCACCACGGTGCCCAGTGGCAATTCGATCACCACATCCTTGCCCGACGCACCCGAACTCTGGTTGCTAGTGCCCACGCGCCCATCCTCGGCGATGACGTGCTTGGTATAGCGCAGATGAAGGAGTGTCCACAACTGGCCGTTGCCGCGCACGATCAAATGGCCACCGCGGCCACCATCGCCCCCGTCCGGGCCGCCCTTCGGCATGTACTTCTCCCGGCGCAGGTGCGAGCTGCCCTTCCCTCCCTTCCCGGAACGGCACTCAATGCGGATCTGATCGATGAAATTCATGAGGTATGAGGGAAAGGATCAGATGGTCGGGCGATCGGAAGATCAGATGAATGTCCTAGCCGATCGCTTTGGTCAGTCGCTCGGTGATCTCTGCTACGCTGCCGACACCATCGAGCCCCCTGTACTTGCCCTGTGCGCTGTAGTAGTTCTTCAGCGGTGCGGTCTTCTGCTCGTACTCCACGATGCGGTTGCGGATCACAGCCTCGTCCCTGTCATCGGTGCGGCCGCTGCTGGCACCGCGGCTCAGCAAACGCCTGACGAGCTCCTCTTCCGGAACCTCCAACGCGAGCATCGCGGTGATGGGTTCCTCCTTCACCTCGAGCATCTCGTCCAGTGCCTCTGCCTGCGCTTTCGTGCGGGGGAAACCATCGAAGACAAAACCCTTCGCATCAAGATGTGCTTCCATCTTGTTGCGGATCATGCCGATCACCACATGGTCGGGGACGAGGTCGCCGCGGTCCATCAGTTCCTTGGCCCGCACGCCCAGTTCGGTCTCGGCCTTGATCTCGGCGCGCAACAGATCGCCTGTGCTCAGGTGCACCAGGCCATATCTCTCGATCAGGAAGGTGCTCTGCGTGCCCTTGCCCGCGCCCGGCGGACCGAAGAGGACGAGGTTCAGTTTACGCATGTGTTTCATCCCGGCTTGTCGGGACGTGGCGGGTATCCGCGGCTTGTGCAGCCGCCGAGGTGGGTTCAACGATGCGGTAGATGCCGGGCAGGTTGCGGCCAAGGCCATCATGATCCAGGCCGCTGCCCACCACGAAGGCGTTGGGGATGCGCACCGCGACGTACTCGATCGGGATGTCCTGTTTGTAAGCGTCAGGCTTGAAGAGCAGGGCGGCCACACTCACACTGGCAGGGTGATGTTCGGCAAGCGTATCGAGGATGTGGCGGATGGTGTGGCCTGTGTCCACGATATCCTCCAGCACCACGATGTGCCGCCCTTCGATGCGTTCGTTCAAGCCGATGAGCTCGCTCACGTTGCCTGTGCTCTTCGTGCCCTTGTAACTGGCCACCTTCACAAAGGTGATCTCGCACTCGATGTCCAGGCGCTTCACCAACTCGGCCGCGAAGAAGAAGGCCCCGTTGAGCACCCCGATGAAGAGCGGACGCTTGCCGTTGTATTTCGCCCTCAGCGTTCCCGCCAGGGTATCGATGGCGGCATTCACCTCGGCCTCGGGAATGAAGAGCTCGAACTCCTTGTCGTGCAGACGAACGCGGGTCATCGTGTGGCCGCTCGCGGATGGTGGGGCGCAATCGGAGCGCGAAGGTAGCGATCGGGCGTGGGGGTGCTGGTTCACACGACTTCACACCAGCATTCCCCACAAACGCTACTTTCGGACACCCCCGATGCATCGGGATGAAACACATGCGCAACCTGTTCGTCGCAACGCTGCTTGCCGCCACCCTGACCGCACAGGCCGGCGGCGATCACCTGCCGATGGGTGCGCGCTTCGCTGGCATGGGCTATTCAGGCCTCGCGCTCACCGACCTCTGGAGCGTACGCCTGAACCCTGCCGGTCTGGCCGGACTGGAGAAACCGGTGGTGGGTGCCTTCTACCAACAGCACTACTTCGCCAGCGAGCTCGCGAACCAAGGGCTGGCCGCGGCGATCCCCCTGGGCAAAGGCACCATCGCCCTGGGCGTGGACCGCTTCGGCTATGACCTCTACAACGAATCGCAATACTCCCTGGCTTATGCCATGCGCTTCGGCGATGGGCTGCGCGCCGCCGTGCAATTGGACTACCTCGGCGTGAAGCTGGGTGACAACTATGGCAGCACCAGCGCCGTGTGTGCCGAGTTCGGCATACAGGCGAAACTGACCGATGCCCTGTGGGTCGCAGCGCACGTCTACAACCCGAACCGCGCGGAACTCAGCACCGCGACAGAAGGCGCGGTGACGATCGATGAACAGGTACCCACCTTGCTCCGCGGGGGCTTCGCCTACACCTTCAGCACAAAGCTGCTGATGACCGCCGAGGTGGAAAAGGACATCGACCGGCCGGAACAGTTCCGCTTCGGTGCGGAATACAACCCGAACAAGGTGTTGTTCCTGCGCACGGGCATCAGCACGGGTCCGGTGAAAGGCCACTTCGGCGCAGGCTTCCGGGTGAAACAACTGGATATCGACCTGGCGGTGTCGATGCGTTCGCAACTCGGCCTCACGCCTATGATCGGGTTGAACTACCGCTTCGAATGAAGCGTTGGTGGATAGCGGGTGGTGCGACCGTACTGTGTGTTGCAGGACGCGCGCAGGTGGAACGCGTTCCACGTGATGTGATCGAACAGCGCATCGAAGCGGCCGCTGAGAAACTCGGCAGCGACGCCGATGTGGACCTCACCAGCCTCTTCGAGGTGTTCACCGATCGCTACCTGGACCCGATCGACCTGAACCACACCGACGCGATCGAACTGAGCAATTTGATCCTCCTGAACGATGCGCAGATCGGCGGCATCCTCCAGCACGTGAAGCGCGACGGCAAATTCCTCAGCGTTTATGAGTTGCAGACGATCAATGGACTGGACGCGAACACCATCGCGCTCATCCGGCCGTTCGTGACCGTGCGCGAGAACGCCTCCAGCAGCACGGCCACGTTCAAGGAGATCATGGAGAAGGGCAGCCATGAACTCATCGTGCGCAGCACCTTCAGCGTTGAAGAACGCAAAGGCAACATGGACCGAACGAACCTCTTCGGCAAGGATTACTATGATCCCGATGGTGAACCACTACCCGACTTCGCTGATGATGCCGTGCTCGATTCCTTGCGCGCGAACAGCAAGGTGTACCTCGGCAGTCCCTATAGGCTGTACACACGCTACCGCTTCCGATACCGCCAGAACATCAGCTTCGGTTTCACCGCGGAGAAAGACGAGGGTGAGGAGTTCTTCAAGGGCTCGCAGCCGAACGGGTTCGACTTCTACAGCGGGCACCTCTTCCTGCGCGACATCGGCCGTTTGAAGGCCCTCGCGATCGGCGATTACCAGGCGCAATTCGGCCAGGGCCTGACGTTCTGGAACGGCCTGGCCTTCGCCTCGAAGGGCAGCTTCACCATGAACGTGAAACGCAACGGGATCGGGCTCTCGCCCTATACCAGCGTGAACGAGAACCTGTTCATGCGCGGTGTGGCGGCCACGTTCGCGCTGAGCAAACGGTTCGACGTGACCGGTTTCTATTCGCAGAAGAAGCTCGACGCGAACCTCTCCGCGACCAACCTCAGTGACAGCCTGGGTACGAACCAAGGGGATGAAGTGATCTTCAGCAGTTTGTTGGAGGGTGGATACCACCGGACGACGAGCGAGATGCTCGACAAGGACGCGCTCGATGAACGGATCATCGGCGGGAACCTCCGCTACACGCAGCGTTCGTTCAGCATCGGGGCCACCGCTTCACACCTGGAGTTCGGCGGAGCGGTGCAGCGCGATACGCAGCCCTACAACCAGTTCGAGTTCAACGGCAAGGAGAACAACACGGCCGGGGTGGATTGGAACGTGTTCTACCGCAACGCGACCTGGTTCGGTGAGGTGGCCACGAGCGGGAGCGGTGGTGTGGCGATGAACAGCGGCATATTGGTGGCGCTGGACAAACGCGTGAGCATGAGTTTGATGTACCGCGACTACGCGCGCAACTACCAGGGCTTGTACAGCGTGGGGTTCGCCGAGGGTACCAACCCTTGGAACGAACGTGGCCTGTACACGGGCATCGAGATCCGCCCGAACCGCTACTGGACGTTCAATGGATACTTCGACCAGTTCAGCTTCCCCTGGCTGCGATACCTCACCGATGCCCCATCCAACGGTTTCGACTGGCTGGCCCAATTGAACTGGAAGCCGAACAGGAAGCTGGAACTCTACGCACGCGCCCGGCACCAGGACCGTGCGAAGAACACCGACGAGGATGTGGACGGTGTCGATCCCTTGGTGCGCGTGGAGCAGACCAACTACCGGGTGAACGCCGTGTACAAGGTGAGCGGCGCGGTGATCATGCGCACACGCGTGGAGACGATCGACTTCCAGCGCGGTGCATCACCCCTGCAGCACGGGTTCCTTCTTTACCAGGACATCGCTTACCGTCCCATGGCCAGCCCGGTCGAATTGACCTTCCGTTACGCCCTGTTCGAGACCGGCAGCTACGATGCCCGCGTGTACGCCTACGAGAACGACCTTATCGGTGTGTTCAGCATACCGGCGTACTACGGTCGCGGTGTCCGGTGGTACGCGATGGCCCGGATCACCCCGGCGCGCAAAGTGGACGTCTGGCTGCGCTATGGCGCATGGGTCTACCAGGACCAGACGGTGATCAGCAGCGGCTTGCAGGAGATCCCGGGCAATGTGCACAGCGACATCAAGTTGCAGGTGCGCTGGCAATTCTAGCTGGCATGGCGCTCCAGCACATCCGCTTGGACCGCCATCGGCCGGAAGCGCGTTTCAACGGCAACACCATGCCCCGCCTCGAATTCCGCCAGGCGCTCTTTCGCACGCCGCACGATGGCTGGCACCTCCGCTTGTACCGTGCTGCACTGGTCGTGACCACCATTGCTCACGGTCCGGATGAACGAAAGCTGGCAGTGGATCATCAAGTGATGCGCTTCAGTTTGCTCTACAACAACACATGGCCGGAACCGGTGTTCCGCGATATCAGCCGCTGGCCCTACAAACCACTGGAACTGCGCGAGGATGCTCCCATCACCCATTGGAGCGTTGAACTGCGATTGCGCGAACTGCGATTGCGGCCGGAAGAATGGGTGGAACTGATGTTCCTCGGCTGACGCGATCCACCGGAGGCTCACGACAGGAACGAAACGCCAGGGCCGCCCCCTCACTGCTCGCGCAGCTTCGGAGACGCCCCCCCACCAAACCATGGGTCCACCGACCCATCGTTAATTTCTTACAGCTTGGGCAGCAATACGCGGTCGATCACATGGATCACCCCGTTGCTTTGCATCACGTCGTAGGTGCTGATGTTGGCGTACATCCCAGTGACATCCCAGACCTGGATATTGTTCGGCCCGTTCATGGAAAAAGTCAGCTCCTGCCCCGCCACCGTTTTCATCTTCGCCTTTCCACCGCCCTTCTCGATCGCGGCTTTCAGCGCCTTCATGTCGTAGCTGCCGGCCAGCACATGGTAGGTGAGCACGGTGGTGAGCTTGCCCTTGGCCTCGGGCTTCAACAGGCCGTCCACGGTCCCAGCGGGCAGCGCGTTGAACGCGTTGTTCGTAGGTGCGAACACAGTGAAGGGACCAGTGCCTTGCAAGGTCTCCACCAGGCCTGCGGCTTTGACGGCGGCCACCAATGTGGTGTGGTCCACGGAATTCATGGCGTTCTCCACGATGTTCTTCATCGGGTACATCGGCTCACCGCCGACGGTCACGGTGTTGGACTTGGGGCCTTGCGCGAAGGCACCGATCGCCAGCATGCTCAAAGCCGCTACTGCGATAGCAGGTTTCATCAGGTGGTTCATGGTCGTTCTGTTATGGGGTTTGTGGTTCAAGTGGGACGGTATTCCCCACTTCACAACCACTTACGGAGCGCACCTCCCGATCGGATCACGACGGGATGAAAAAAGGAAAGCCCCACATCCGGTGGGGCTCGAAAAGTCAGTGGCGCGATCAGATCTGACCGAGCAGCACCATGGCGGTGAGCGTTGGCGTTGGGCTGCCTCCGACGTGTTCGACCGTAACGGCGAAGGCCTGTGCGTTCGGCACATCCTTCATCCGCTGCAAGCCCGTCGTGTCCTGCTCAAGGCTGACCATTCCAGCATCCACAGGCTGGCCGTCCACCAACGCCCAGAGCTGGTATTGAGTACCCTCTGGTGGGGCAGGCATGGACAACGCATCGAAGTGAACGGCACTGGCGGTCTTGTCCCAATAGATGCGGGCCTTGTGGCCTTCAGCCGCTCCCATGCCGTTCAACACAACCATCTCAGCGCGCGGATCCATCACCACGGCCAACTGCTGCTGGGTGCGCTCCATTGAGGTGCGCTGCACCTTGAGTTCCTCGGCGAGCACGCTGCGATCGTCCTGCAACTGGGCGAGTTCAACACGCACATCGCGCAACTCGCGGTATTGCATGAAGTTCATCACGGCGCTGAGCACCAACGCCGCCACGCTCGCAGCGGCCATCCAATTGAAGGGCTTGTGCTCGCGTTGGATGGGGATCACGGGCACCTCCTTCTTCCCGCCCTCGTGCTTGATCGCGTCCATGATCGACGCCCTCACCTTTGGCGCTGGTGCAACGGCCTGTTGCATGGCCTGCTGCTCCAAGGCCAGTTCGATGGCATCGAGTTCCTCACGCACCGGATCATCCGATGCCCGCATGCGCTCCACCAACGCAGCCTCTTCGGGCGACGCCTGGCCCAGCACATAGGCCTCCAGCAGTCCTGATCGGATCAGTTCCTCGGCGTTCATCGGTGGTCCTTCAATTGCGTTCTCAATTCCAATAGGGCGGCCCGCGTGCGCGATTTCACCGTGCCCAGCGGCAGCCCGGTATCGTCCGCGATCTCCTGTTGCGAGTATCCCTTGTAATAAGCCATCTCGATCAGTTCGCGATGTTCGGGCTTCAGGCGCCCCACCACGTCGCGAACTTCGGCAACATCCATATCCTCCCGCAGATCATCATGCCCGATCCCATATACGGTCTTGTCGATGGAACGGATCGAGCCGGCGTTCCTCACCGCCGCCGTGCGCACCATGTCGATCGCCGCGTTGCGCGCGATGTTCATCATCCAGGTGAAGGGCCGGCCCTTGGCCGGATCATAACCTGTGGCGTTGCGCCAGATCTTCACGAACGTGTCCTGGAGCACCTCCTGCGCGAGCTCCTCCTTGGCCACGATCCGCAGGATCACCCCGTTCAGCGCACCACCGTAGGCATCGTACAGCTTGCCCAACGCCGACTGATCGCCCTGGCGGACGGCCTCGATCAGGTATGCATCGCTGGCGGACATGGTATCGGGGCCGCAAGTTAGGCCCTCGCCTTCCAAGCGACGTTCGCGATCGGCTCAGCGCGCGCCGCCTACATTTACCCGACGATCGACCTGATGCGCGCTCCGCTCCTCGCCCTCTTGCTCTGCTTCTCCCTGGCCGGTAAGGCCCAGTTGAACAATTGGGATCCCTCCTGGTATGTCACCGACAGCGCGCTGGTGTTCCACGATGACCTGGACTACTACCTGAACGCCTACAGTACGGCCGAGATCAAAACGATGCGCAAGCAGGTGAACATCTGGCGCATGAACTTCGACAAGTTGATGCGGCAGACGATACGCGAACTGCGGACCTACAGCGAAGGCGGCGGCATGGTGCCACGAACACACGACTTCACGCTACCCACCGCACAGGAGGCCGGGAGCTACTCGCTCGGCGCGAACAACGGGAAGATCCGCGCGTTCATGTTCGGCAGCATCAGCAATCCCCCTGCACGCGTGCAGATGGAGCGCTGGAGCAGGCTCGTGGAGAAGTACGCTAAGGAGGATGTGCAGCTCTTCGTGATCTACGGACAGGAACTGCATCCTGGTGACAAGAAGAAGTTCAAATACTACCCGCTGCCCAAAAGCGAATACGAGAAGGCCGCCTATGCGAAGGAGTTCGCACAGCTTGGCAAAGTCCCTGTGCTCATCGACGGGCTCAACGACGACGTGTTCACCGCGTATGGCCGCGCACCCAACGGTGCCTACCTGGTGGACAAGGACGGCAACCTCATCTTCCGCGGCACATGGGCCGATGCGCGCAAGATCGAACACATGATCGACACCCTGCTGAAGTGGTACAAAGCAGGCAAGCCGAAGGAGTTCAAGCCGCAGTGAGCCGCATCGATCGGAAAAGCCGATCCGTTCTTAAGTTGATGGCCCTCACACTTTCACGAACTTCCACTTGCCACGCTGGAAGACGATACCGCACAGCACCGCGAGGATGCTCTCGCTGATCGCGATGGAAGCGAAGACCCCTACAGGACCAAGACCCATCGTAAGGGCGAGCACATAAGCGAGCGGGATCTCGATCATCCAGAAGCAGATGACGTTGAGCCAGGTCGGCGTGAGGCTGTCCCCTGCGCCGTTGAGTGCTTGCGCGAGCACCATCCCATAGCCATAGAAAAAGTAGCCCAGACTGATCACGCGCAGGGCAAGCACGGCGTGGGCATCCGCTTCCGGTCCTTGATCGAAGAATGAGACGATCCAGGGCGATGTGAGCCAGAAGAAGATGGTGACCGCGACCATGAAGACCATGTTGTAGTGCCCGCACCACCATGCGCTGCGCGCAGCACGATCCGGCTGTTGCGCACCTAGGTTCTGGCCTACGAGGGTGGCCGCAGCGTTCGCCATGCCCCAGGCCGGGAGCAACGCCACGATGATGATCCTCACGGCGACCATGTACCCGCCCACCGCCACCGTACCGAAGCTGGCAATGATGCGCACGAGAAAAACCCAGCTCAAACTGGCGATCAGGAACTGGCCGATACCGCCGAGCGAGACCTTGATGATGCCCACGAGCAGATCGCGCACGGGACGCAGGTCAGGCAGGCTCACCGCGAAGAGCCCATCCTTGCGGAAGAGGTTGTAGAGCAAGTAGATGACACCGATGGTGCGTCCGGTGGTGGTGGCGACGGCAGCACCCTGCACCCCCAACTCCGGGAACGGACCCGCACCGAAAATGAGCAAGGGGTCGAGGACGATGTTGATCGCATTGGCAAGCGCCAGGGTACGCAAGGCCATACCCGCACTGCCCGCACCACGGAACACGGCGTTCACGGCGAACAGCAGGGTAACGATGAGGTTGCTCGCCATCATCAATCGCGTGTAGGGCACAGCGACGGCCATCACTTCGGGTTCGGCACCCATGAGGTGGAGCAGCCGTGGCGCGAGGAACACAGCTGGAAGCGCGAGCAACAGTCCACAGACGAGCGCGATGAAGAAACTCTGACCCGCAGCAACGCGTGCACCTTCCTTGTTCTTCTCCCCTGTCCGCCGGGCCACCACGGCCGTGATGCCCATGCCCAACCCCCAGGCGATGGAATAGACGGGGACCATCAATGTCTCGGTAAGGCCGACGGTCGCTGTGGCCACCACGCCAAGCTTGGTCACGAAGAAGGTATCCACCAAGGCGAAGAGCGCCTCCATGCCCATCTCCATGATCATGGGGATGCTCAGCAGCACGATCGCGCGGCGCATGCCCATGGCCGTGTAGTCCTTCTCCTCGCCGGAGAGGCTTTCCCAGAAGACATCGAAGAGGCGGCGGAGGAACATGGATGCGGAGACGAGAGCGGATGACGTTGACGAAAAAGCCGGCGTTGCCCGACGCACAAGATGCGCATCCCCCGGCGGTCGAACGCCACCACGCTTGCCTGCACTTCACATTCCTTCGTTCATAGTGGGCCCTCCGGAGCGGCGAACCACCGCAGCGCCCCCCGGTAGCTTTGTTCCCATGCAACGCACGCTCTCCTTCGCTGCCCTGTGGGTGGTGTTCACCTTCCCTGTTTCCGCGCAGAACATCCTGCAACGCACCTTGCAGAACGACACCATGCCGAACCTGGTGCGCAATCCGGGTTTCGAGGAAAGTGTCCGCCTCTATTGCAGTTGGACACAGGACGTGGCCAAGTTCAACGCGAACGTCACCGGGTGGAACTCACCTACGCAGACCACGCCGGACCACTTCAGCACCAAGAACGATCCGCAGTGTTGGTCGCACCCGGCGAAGCACAGCGATGGAAAGCAGACCACCCATTCAGGCGACGCCATGGCTGGCATCAAGACCTATGGCAAGGGCAATACACCCACCTACTGGCATGAGTATGTACAGACCGAATTGCTCACACCCCTGGAGGCCGGGAAGCGTTACATCGCCGAGTGCTGGGTGTTGCGCGCCAGCCGCAGCAACGAGGCCAGCAACAACATCGGCATGGTGTTCATCGAAGCACCCATTTCCACGCGCGACTGCTTGCCACTGTACATCACCCCGCAAGCGAACGAGGACCGTGTGGTGAAAGGGGGCTGGCAGAAGGTGCGTGGCGTGTTCGACGCCACTGGCAAGGAGACGTTCCTGCTCCTCGGCAACTTCTATGGCGATGAAGTGACCAACCACGAACGCCAGCCCAATGGTGAACGTGGCGCCTATTATTACATCGACGACGTGAACGTGCGCCTCGCTCCCCCGGGCACGGCACTCACTCCCAAGCCCAAGGAAAGCACACCGCCCCCTCCGCGCCCTGTAGTCCCTGATCACGTCAGTTCGACCACGGTCGATATCCAGCAGGTGGAACCGAACGTGGGTACCCGTGTGCGATTGGACAATGTGCAGTTCGAGTTCGACCAGGCCACGCTGCGACCCGGCTACGAGAAGGAACTGGACAAACTCGTGGACCTCATGACCGACTTCCCATTCCTGCGCGTGGAGATCGAAGGCCACACCGATGACCAGGGCAGCGATGCGTACAACCTGAAGTTGAGCGACGACCGTGCGAAGGCGGTGGTGGACTATCTGCTCCATAAAAAGGTGGATGCGGCCAGGCTCACATGGAAAGGCTACGGCGAAACCAAACCGCTGAAACCGAACACCGACGAAGCCAACCGCGCCGTGAACCGCCGCGTGGAGTTCCGTGTGATCGAGCGGTGACCTCCGAAAAAAAAGGAAGCGGCCACCTGAGTTGACCGCTCACTTCCTCCCGACCGTGCCGGGATCACATGACACCGCCTACGCGTGCGTAGGATGCTCGACAAGGATCTGGTTGGCCAGCTCCAGGATGCGGGTGTCGTCCAACGCTACTACCCCGCCATCGGGTCCGCCCTCCAGGTGCACACCCATGGGTTTACCGTTCGGGTGGTTGTAGCCCCCGAAGTAGTTCCACACGGTCTCCACGGTGAGGTCGAGCTCTTTGGCGATGCGGTGGATGCTCCCATCGGGCAAGGTGTCCTTGATCCTCCGCAACTCGTTGAAGGTGATGTTCATGATGGGATGGTTTTGGATTGGTGACGCTGAAAGGTAAGTGCAAGAATGAGCGTTTCCAACCCGTGATCGGCATGATCTTTTGGAGGCCGCGCTATCTTTCCAACCATGCCCCGTTCCGTCGGTCCGCTGGTGCTGGCCTCCCTGCTGTGGCCTGGCCTTTCGGGTGCCCAACAATACGACCTGCGGACCTTCTCCCTGGAGCAAGGCCTGCCCAGTGCGGCGGTGAACGCCCTCTGTGAGGACCATGACGGTTTTCTCTGGGTAGCCACCGATCAAGGGGCGGCACGTTCCGAGGGACTGCACTTCGAAACGGTGGGTCGGGCGCAGGGCCTGCCCAGCGATGAAGTGACCGCGCTCTTCTGTGACAACGGTGGCCGCGTGTGGATCGGTTGCCGCAACGGAGCCGTTTCGAACTGGCAAGACGGGACCTTGGAATTGGGCGGTGTGCCCGCCAGGGCGGCGGTGCGTGCGTTCGCACAAGACCGGCGCAACACCATCTGGGTGGCCACGCTGGGTGCGGGCATCGCGCGCATCGCGATGGATGGATCGGCGACGGACGCTTCGCAAGGACTCCCCTCCCATCGTGTGAACGCACTGGTGTGCGACGGCAAGGGACGCATGATCGCCGCGACGGATAGCGGCCTGTGTGTATTCGAGGGAGATCGTTGGCGGCCGATGGCGGCCACCCGCGCATTGCCGTCGCCTCTTGCATTGTCCTTGTATGCGGACACGACCGGCCTCCTGGTGGGCACCGACCTCGGCTACGCTGAACTCGACGTGGACTTGCGACCGCTCGCACCCCGGGAACGATTCACCGGCGCGTTCCCCATCCTACTCCCCGATCCTCGTGTGTTGGCCGTGCTTCGTGCCCGGAACGGCGACCTCTGGTTCGGCACACCAGAAGGAATGGTGCACATGGACAAGTACGGTGGCCAGCCACACATCACTGTGATCGGCGAGGCGAACGGACTGGGCCACGAACTGGTGCGCTGCCTCTTGCAGGACCGCTCCGGCGCGGTATGGGCGGGAACAGGCTTCGGCGGTGCCACCAAGTTCACCAGCGATGCGTTCCTCCATTTCACCGAGCGCGATGGATTGCGTTCGCGCATCGTGAGCGCGATCCACCGCACACCGGATGGACTGTTGTGGATGGCCACCGTGGGCGGCGGGGTGGCCTGCTGGAATGGCTCGCAGTTGCGGAGTTATGGCAAGGAGGATGGCCTTTCGGACCTCTTCGTAGTGAGCTTGTGTGATGACGCCCACGGCTATCTCCTGGCGGGCACAGCCACTGGCGGGCTCTTTCGCCTCGTGGGTGATCGCTTCACCCATCTGCCCGGCAACTTGGGAATGGATGCACCGCGCGTGAACGCCGTGCGCCTTGATGTGGAAGGACGCATCTGGGTTTGTGGCGACCGCGGGGTCTATATGGATCCCGGCGATGGCCTGTTCACGCATGTGCAGCCCGCCGATGTGTCCGCCTTCGACCTGGTCTCCAACGGGGACACGGCGTGGGTCGCCACTGACAAGGGGCTTTACTCCATCAACACGCGCGCACTACCCTGGCGGTTGAACAAGAACATGTTGCTACCCTCGGTGGTGATGACCTCCTTGGAACGGGACGCTCAAGGCAACCTGTGGATCGGTACCGAAGCGCACGGACTTTACCGCTTGCAGCGCGATCGGGTGGACAGCGTCGGAATGTCGGATGGGCTCAGTTCCAACTCCGTGGAGCAGGTGCTTCTGGACGCTTACCAGAACATCTGGCTGGGCACTCGTCGCGGCATCGATGCGTTGGAACTCGATGTACTGCAGGAGGAAGTGATCGCCATCCGCAACTACGGCCCGGATGAGGGCTTCATCGGTATTGAGTCATTTCGCAATGCCGGTTTCCTGGACCTCGACAGCACGTTGTGGTTCGGTTCGGTGCGCGGCGCAACGCGCTACGACCCACGCCGTGTGCATGAGGATCCCCGTGAGCCGCTCGTACACCTCACCGACCTGCGCCTCTTCTACGAAAAGCCGGACTGGAAACCCTGGTGCCATGGCCTGGGACCGCGGGGCATGCCGCTCGAACTGGAATTGCCGCACAACCAGAACCACCTGACGTTCTCATTCACCGGCATCTCCCTCGCCTACCCGGAGAAAGTGCGCTACCGCTACATCCTCGAAGGCTACGATCCGGATTGGTCGCCGATCACCGCGACCGACCGCGTCACCTACACCAACATCCCGCCGGGCGATTACACCTTCCGTGTATTGGCGCGCAATGCCAGTGGCGTGTGGACCGAAAAGCCGGTGAGCTATGCCTTCATCATCGACGCACCGATCTGGCAGACGAACTCTTTCCGCGTCGGCGCCGGGGCGTTCCTGCTGCTCGGCTTCTTCGGCGTCGTGCGTATCCGCGAGCGCAGCTTGCGCAAGGACCGCGAGCGGCTCGAGGGCATGGTGAACGATCGTACACGCGAACTGGCCCATGAGAAGGAGCGCAGTGATGTGCTCTTGCGCAACATCCTCCCCATTGCCACTGCCGAAGAACTCAAGACCAACGGCGTCGCACGCGCGCATCGCTACGAGAGTTGCACGGTCCTCTTCAGCGACTTCAAGGGCTTCACAGGGTTCAGCAGCTTGATGGACAGCGACACGCTCGTCGCCGAACTGGACCACCACTTCCGGATGTTCGATCGTATCACGGATACGTGCGGCCTGGAGAAGATCAAGACCATCGGCGATGCGTACATGTGCGCGAGCGGCATACCCGTTCCGCGTGCATCGCACGCATTGGATGCCGTGTTGATGGCGCTGGAGATGATCGATGCGCTGGAGCACAGCAACGCGGAACGGCGGACGCGCGGCTTGCAGGAATGGCCGGTGCGCATCGGCATCCACAGCGGCCCCGTGGTGGCCGGCGTGGTGGGCGAGAAGAAATTCGCCTACGACATCTGGGGCGATACCGTGAACCTTGCGAGCCGAATGGAGAGCAACGGCGAAGCAGGCCGCGTCAACATCAGCGGTGTCACCTACGCGTTGGTCATGGACCTCGTCGAAGCCTCACCGCGTGGCCCGATCAAAGTGAAGGGCAAGGGCGAACTGCACATGTACTTCGTTCATCGGCTGCGGCCCGAATTCAGTATCGATGCGCACGGAAGACTGCCTAACGCTGCGCTGCTCGCCTTGCGCGAACGGATGAACGCATGAGCAACCTGTCGATAAGGCGACCCGTTCATCGCGCCACGTTGGAATGGCTGCTCTGCACATCGCTCTTACTGGCGATGCCATTGATCAACGGGTTCCCTTTTACCTACCCGGATACCGGCACCTACCTGGCGAGTGCGTTCCGGGGATTCGTGCCCTATGACCGACCCTATTGGTACGGCGTGTTCCTGCGCGTAACGAGCGGTGGCGGCCATTCGCTCTGGGGGCCGATCGTCGCACAATCGATGTTGTGCGCCTACCTCCTCCTGCGAACAGTGCGTCACTTCGTATCCAGCTCCCTGCCGGCAATACTTGTCGTCGTGATCTTCCTGGTCGCTTGTACGGGTGTCTCGTGGTACGCAGGGCAGCTCATGCCGGACATCTTCACAGGCATCGGGCTCCTCGCGCTTTTGCTCCTGCTGATCGAGAACACCAGCACCTCGCGGCTCGTTGGGTATGCCACCCTGCTTGTGCTCGCGGTGCTCGTTCATGCCTCCAATCTGTTGGCCTTCTCCATTGCGATCGCGCTGGTGTTCCTCACCTTCCGGAGCATTCCGATCGCGCGCCGTCGAGCGGCTTTCATCCTTATCGCCCTTTGCTGGCCTTTGCTACTTGCCCTCAATGCGGCGGTCACCGGAAGAGCCTCATTAGGCCGCGGCGGCCATGTCTTTCTCGTTGCCCGGCTGATCGACGCGAACATCCTCCCCGATTGGTTGGATGCCCATTGCCCCGGTGCCTCCGGACTCTGCGATTATAGGGACCGACTTCCCACAACAGCCCACGATTTCCTTTGGGCACCGGACAGCCCCCTTTACGGCATGGGTGGGTGGGCGGCGCCTCCGGACGACTACGATCACGTGGTCAGGAGCGCCTTGTCCGAACCAGCGTTCCTGCTCCGGTTCGCCATCAACAGCCTTCAAGGTGCCGGAAGGCAATTGATCGAGTTCCACGTTGGCGCTGGTTTCAATGGGACCAACCTGAGCGAACCAGGGGATCCTGTTCACTACATGCTGCGGAACACCATGCACCAGGATTATGCGGCCTTCCTCGCTGCGCGACAGACCTCTCGTGTTGGGAATGTCGAATGGACGACCCAGGCGGACAGACTCTTCATTCCGGTGATGGTCATCAGCCATCTGGCACTGCTCCTCTTGTTGCTCCTGCCCAGCGCACTATTGCCACCGGGTTGGCGTTGCGCGGCATTGCTTGTTGTCATCGTGCTCCTTTCCAACGCGCTTGTCTGCGCCTCTCTGAGCATGGTCGCTGACCGTTTCAGCAGCAGGGTGAACTGGGTGGTGCCGTTACTGGTAGCCATCGCACTGATCCATCTGCTGGCGCGTACACGATGGATGACGCGGAACAAGGGTTGAATTGAGGCGGGCGCATCGAAGCGAACATTCCCCCCAGCCATCCATCCCAAGAGGTGGATCAGAACGGATAGCCGATCGCGAAGTTCAAAATGAAGTTGCGGCTCCACTGCCGATCGAAGTCGTCGAACACCCACCGATCACCTTCGGGTAGGTCGGGGCGGCGCAATGGTGCTGCCAGATCGAGGCGTATCACGATCACCCCCGGATCGTAGCGCAGGCCGAACCCGCCATCAAAGGCCACCTCGCTGATGAAGTCGGACCATTCGAACTCACCACTCGGTCGTTGCGGATCCTCGCGTAGGAGCCATACGTTCCCTGCGTCAGCGAAGACCGCTCCCTTCATCTTACCTGCCATGGTGAAGCGGTACTCCATGTTCGCCTCCAACTTGATGTCGCCCACCTGATCCACCTGCAGGTTATCCGTTTGATCGGACACGAACGTTCCGGGACCCACACTGCGGGCCCTGAAACCGCGCAGGCTGTTGGTGCCGCCGGAGTAGAACTGTTTCACATAAGGGATCACGTCAGAGTTCCCAA
>JBDTNF010000023.1:0-51332 GCA_039933875.1 Flavobacteriales bacterium
GCGACATCAACGCCCGCAACGAGGCCACGATCGCCGAGCAGCGCGCGAGCAACGGCTACCTCATCGCCCTTCTCGGCGTTCTTGTTGTGCTGGCGGTCGCTCTCTTCATTACAAGCCGGTACAGCCTCCGCATGATACGTCGTACCAAGCTCAAGAACGAGGTGATCCGCAGGCAGCATGATGAGATCCATACGAAGAACATGGAACTCCAACGCCAGAACATGCGGCTGGCCGAAACCCTGATGAGCGACGAGGAGAAGGAGATCATGATCCGGGAGATCCACCACCGCGTAAAGAACAACCTGCAGGTCGTCGATAGCCTGCTCTCTATCCAGTGTGGCAGCGGCGACGACCCCAAGGTGGAGCGCATGCTGCGGGAGGCCCAGGGACGCATCCGCTCGATGGCCTTGGTGCACGAACATATCTATCGGAGCGCCGGCATGGCCCATGGCTCTTTGAAGACGCACATGGAACAACTCGCACGGAACGTACTTGTGGCACACGGGGCCCATGACAAGATCTCCGTGATGGTGGAGACAGCCGACATCGCGCTTCCCGTGGAGACGTTGATGCCCTTAAGCCTTGTCGTGAACGAACTGCTGACGAACGCGGTGAAATACGCGTTCACGGACCGCGACCATGGGCATGTGCGCATCTTGGTGCGCACGGCAGGCAGTGGGTATGAACTGCTCTTCAACGACGATGGCGTAGGGCTCGACGGAGAACAACCCTTCCTGCGCGAACGTTCCTTCGGGCTCGAACTGGTGGAAGTGCTCGCGGAGCAACTCAACGGCGAGGTGCGTGTGCTCAAGGGTGCGGGTGCCACGTTCAGCATGACCTTCTTCCAGGACAAGCCAGCCCTTCGACGAGCTTCCTGACCCCGTTGGGGCCTCACCTATCTTCGCGCCCCGAAGGCCGACACGAGTTTTCCCGGTCCTCTCCTTTTTCAGCATGGGTTTCCGTTCCCTCGGCATCAGCGCCGATCTTCTTGAAGGTCTTGATCACATGAACATCAAGACCCCTACTCCGATCCAGCAGCAGGCCATTCCCTCCGTATTGGACGGACGCGACCTGATCGCCTGCGCACAGACCGGCACCGGCAAGACCGCCGCCTTCCTCCTCCCCCTTATCGATGTGATCACCGGCTACAAACCCAAGGAACCCGGTTCGATCCGCGCCTTGGTGGTGGTACCAACTCGCGAGCTCGCCTTGCAGATCGATCAGCAGTTGCAAGCCATCGCCTATTTCACGCCCATCACCAGCGTTCCGGTTTACGGGGGTAGCGATGGCAGCACCTTCGATCAGCAGAAGCAGGCCCTTACAGGTGGTGTGGAGGTGGTGATCGCAACACCGGGCAAATTGCTCAGTCACTTGAACCTGGGCTATGTGCCGTTGACCGGTCTTGAGTTCCTGGTGCTCGATGAGGCCGATCGCATGATGGACATGGGCTTCGTGGACGACATCAACCGCATCATCACGTTCCTGCCCAAGGAACGCCAGACGCTGATGTTCAGCGCCACCATGCCACCGCCGATCCGCGAACTGAGCAAGCGGATCCTGCATGAGCCGGTGGAGATCTCCATCGCGCTGAGCAAACCCGCCGAGGGGGTGGATCAACAGGCCTATGTGATCTACGATATGCAGAAGGCGAACATCCTCGAGCATATCCTGAACACGAACGACGCAACGAGCATCGTGATCTTCGCCGGTCGCAAGATCGAGGTGAAGAACCTGAACCGCCATCTGCAGAAGAAGGGCTTCAACGCACGGGGCATGCACAGCGACTTGGAACAGGCCGAACGCGAGGAAGTGATGCTCTCCTTCCGCAACCGCAAATTGCGCATCCTTGTCGCCACCGATGTGGTGAGCCGTGGCATCGACATCGACGATATCGACCTGGTGATCAATTACGATGTGCCGCGCGACCCCGAGGATTACGTGCACCGCGTAGGTCGCACAGCGCGCGCGTCCAAGAAGGGCACGGCGATCACCTTCGTCAACGAGAAGGAGATGCGCGAGTTCGGCCGCATCGAGAGCTTGATCGGCTACGAGGTGAAGAAAATGCCCATGCCCGAGAGCATAGGCCGCGGACCTACCTACGATCCGAAAGCCCGTGTTGCAAAGGGTACCAACGGCAGCGACCGCCGTGGAGGCGGTCGCGGTCGTAGCGGTGGTGGTTCCCGGACAGAGAGCCGGGGAAGTGGCGGTCAGGGCCGCCGTTAGGTCAACGTCGACTCGGGCCGAACTTGTCTTTATTGGCGGCCAGCACGGCCATGTAGTCCCATGCCTTCGCGGCTTTGCCCACACGTTCGATGGTGACGTGCTCCATCACATCGCCTTGGGCGATGGCGTTCACCACATCCTGCCCTTCGGTCACGTAACCGAAAACCGAGTGGTGGCCATCCAGCCAGGGAGTGTCCTTGTGCGTGATGAAGAACTGGCTCCCGTTCGTACCGGGGCCTGCGTTCGCCATGCTCATCGTACCGGGGCGTGTGTGCTTCAGGGTCGGGTCGAACTCATCGGGGAACTGGTAGCCGGGGCCACCGCTGCCATTGCCGACCGGGTCGCCGCCCTGGATCATGAAATCGGCGATCACGCGGTGGAACTTCAGACCGTCGTAGTATGGCGTTCCTTCCGGCTTGGCGGTGTTCTTCACCTTGCCTTCGACCAGGCCTACGAAGTTGGCCACCGTCATCGGCACCTTCTCGTACTCCAGTTTCACGGTGATGGTGCCTTTGTTCGTCTTGATCTTGGCATAAATGCCGTCGGTAGTGCTGTCCACAGGTTTTTGGGTGGGTTGGGTTTCGGTCATTGTTGCCGCCACGGTCTTGTCCCCGCCATCGGTGGAAGGTCCACAGGCGGAAAGCGTGAGGCTGAACAGTGCCGAAAGTGTGAAAGGGAAAAGCATGGTCATGACTGATTATTAGTGGGGGCAAAAGTAAAGGGGTTCCTACTTCATAAGCATATCCTCGATCGCTTCGAGTTTCTCCTCGGTGAAAGCACCCTGGGTACGATGCACGATACGCCCCTGTTGGTCGAGCACGAAGAAGTACGGGATGTCCTTGCTCGTCATACCCAGCGAGGCTTTCAGGGGATCCAACTCGGCCTTGGAGAACATGACGTGGTCCACGATCTCCGGCGAGGCGCTCTTGCGGAATTTCTTCAAGCTGGGTTCATACGTCGCTTTGTTCAGCCCGATGAACAGCGGCACGAAGAACAGGTCCACATCGTACTCCCCGGCGAAGAGCCCGTGCTTGGCGATGAAACGCAGGTAAGCGGGCTCGTACCATTCCTCCAGCATGGGCTGGGCCCTCTGGCTGTAGGCGATGCCGACCAAAGTGAATCCTTTGGCGTTCGTCAGCGGCAAGGACATGGGGCCACCAGAGGCGGTCTCACCTTCCAAGGTTGGAAAGGGCTGTTGTGTGAAGCCAGTCGTGGCGAGCGCAAGGGTGAGAACAAGAAGGATGGTCCGCATGGGAGCGTGTAAAGGTGCGGATCGCTCGCAAGGATCGTGCCTTTGATCAACGCACGCCATCCTCCGGGTTCTTCCCTTTGTGTGGCCTGAACCAATCCTTCATTCGGGCGATGTCTGCCTCAGGGTCGTCGGTGAGCGGGAAGGGCGCGCTTATGAAGGCTATTTTCTTCGGGTAGTCGAACGTGACGAGAATGAGGGGTACCCCGGCCTTCGTGGCGATGTGGTGGAAACCGGTCTTCCAATTCGGCTGGTACTTGCGCGTGCCCTCCGGGGTGATGCCGATCTTGTTGATCTCACCGCTTTGGAACATGGTCACCACGGCATCCACCAGGTTGTTGTGCTTGCTGCGATCCACGGGGTAGCCCCCAACCGCGCGGAAGAACCAGCCCCAAGGTGGTTTGAACAGGGCCTGCTTGGCCAGGTACTTCGCATCGCGCATGTGGGCCAGGTTCCGCACAGCCAGGCCCACCAGGAAATCCCAATTGCTGGTATGGGGCGCAACCACCACGATGTAGCGGCTCAACCCAGTCGGCCGATCGTCCAGAATGCGCCAGCCCGCCAGGGTATGGAAGAAAAAGGAATAGATGAAGCGCATCGGATCAACCCACGTTCCAGGCGCTCGCACCGATCAGTAAAAGCTGAACTATCGGAGCCGTTTCTATCTTGTTCGCGATCACCATGTGGAAGCCATCGGTCGAACGCAATGTAGTCCGGAACCACGAGGGACCGGAACACACGGCAACCCCTACCCTGCCTCGTGCGTATGACGCCGCCATGGCACGCGCACGGTTCGCCGTATTGGATGTGGAGACGACCAGCGGGGACCCCACCGAGGGTCGCCTGATGGAAGTGGCCGTGCTCGCCTTGAACGGCACCCAGGAACGCCTGCGGTGGGACAGTCTGGTGAACCCGCGTACGCCGGTGCCACCCTTCATCCGCAAACTCACCGGGATCCACGACCGGATGTTGCGCGATGCACCCACGTTCGTGGAGGTGGTGCGCACGCTGGAGACCCTCACCCAGGACCGTGTTCTGGTAGCACACAACGTGCGCTTCGACATGACCGCCCTGGCCCATGAGTTCGCTCGCACAGGTTTGGTCTTCGAGCGATCCACCTTGTGCACCGAGCGGCTTGCACGCAGGTTGGTGCCGGGCTGCGAGCATTTCAACCTGGGCAGCCTGTGCCGGCATTTCGGCATCCCGTTCACCGCCGCGCACCGTGCTTTGAACGACGCCGAAGCGACGGCCACCCTCCTCACCAAGCTGTTGGATGCGTTCGGCGAAGAAGAGGTGATGCGCGGGGTGACGACCTGGACGCGCGCCATGCGCGCATAACGGAGTATCAGCCGAGGAGCACGTTGCTCGCCCACAGCACCCACATCACGATGGCACAGGCCATGCCGATGAGACCGAGGCGCAGACCGCGTCTGGCCCGTTTGATGCTTACCGCGGTATAACGCAGCAGGTGCTTCTCGGCCTTTCGGCCACCCCAGAAACCGAAGCCGACGGCCAGTAGGCCCAACACAACGGCAAGGGAGACGAGATGACCGGCGAAGGCCAACGGGATGCTGAGCACCCCGAAGATGAGGCAGACCGTGCTCAGCGGAAGGTTCTTCTCATCCAGTTTCATGCGCCGGCGAAGGTGAGCAACTCCGCATGAACGGCCAGTACCTGGGGGATCACCAACGTGCCATCATCGTTGGTGATCACGTGGTTCGCAATGCGCGACCGCTCCTCTTCACCGGTCTGGTTCCGGAGGCGGGCGCGTACCTCCTTCTCTCCCGATCCATCTCGGCGCATCACCCGCTGTACCCGCAAGCCCTCCGGCGCTGTCACCACGATGATCCGATCGAACGCGGCATGCCCGCCGGTCTCGGCTAGGATCGCGGCCTCCATCACCACATACGGAGCGTTCTGTGTGGCCGTCCATCGCTGGAAAGCCAGACGCACCGCCGGATGCACCAATGCGTTCAGGTCTGTCAATGCCCGCTGATCAGCGAATACGATGGAGGCCAGTGCCTTCCTGTCCAGTTTTCCGCCCGGGTAGATCGCTTCGCCGAAACGGCTCTTCACCACCTCACGGAGAGCGTTGTTGTTGTCCAGTGCATCTTTCCCGGCAGCGTCCGCATCGAACACGGGAACGTTGAGCACGCGCAACACCGCGGCAACGGTGCTCTTGCCGCTACCGATGCCGCCAGTGAGCCCAATACGGATCATACCGGTGAGATGGATACGCCTTAGCTCTTCGCCGTCGCCTCGTTCAGCTGCATGGAATTGTCCATGGCGATGGCGCTCTTCTCAAAGCGCAGCTTCACGTTGCTGTCCACTTCGAGCAGCACGGTTTTCTCGTCGATCTCCAGCACTTTGCCGTGCAGCCCACCAATGGTGACCACTTTGCTTCCCTTCTGCAGCGACTCCCGGAAATTGCGCGCATCCTTCGCCTTTTTCTGCTGTGGACGGATCATGAAGAAATAGAACACCACCATGAGCAGGCCCATCATGGCCCAGAAGGTCCAGGGGTTCTGTTGCTGCGGTGCTGCGGTGGTGGCTTGAAGGAGAATGCTTGCGTTGATCATCGGTCGTTGGTGGTTCTTGGTCTTATTCAGCTGACGTGCCGGCCGGCCCTACTACTTCACCGGTCAGTGTGAGCACGGTGCTGGGTGGCGTGGTGTTGGCCACCACGGTAACGATCTTCTCCTGTCGGCCACTACGCCCCTCACTGTTGAACGAGACGGCGATGGTGCCGCCCGCTCCGGGCGCGATGGGTTGCTTGGGCCAGTCCTTGCCGACGGTGCAGCCACAGGTGCTGCGCACATCGGTGATCACGAGTGGCGAGCCCCCTGTATTGGTGAAGGTGTAGAACTTGTCCACCTGCGCGCCCTGAATGATGCGCCCCATGTCCTGCTGCGTGCTGTCGAAGGTCAGCTGCGGCAGGTCATCAGGGTCCACGTTCTCGTAACCCGATGCCGGGAAATTCAGCGACTCCGTTGTGACCTCGTTCTGATCGCGCTCGCTGTGATCCGTCAACCGGCAGGAAGAAGCCAGCATAAGCAGGATCAGGAACGCGGAGAGTCTCATCGTCGTTCAGCTTTCGAGGAGGCCGCGCCCGACTTTCTGGATCCGGCCGTCGGACCTCATCTCCGTGAAGAGCTTGTCGAGCACGCCGTTGATGAAGTTCTTGCTCTTCGGGGTGCTGTACGCCTTGGCGATCTCGATGTACTCGTTCAGCGTCACCTTCACGGGGATCTGATCGAAGACCCGCACTTCGGTCAATGCCATCTTCATCAGGATCATATCGCTCAGTGCGATGCGGTCCGCGTCCCAATTACTGGCCTTTTCCGCGATGGCCTTCTCATGCTCATCGCCCAGTTCCACCGCTTTGCGGAAGAGCATCGTCACGAACTCGCTCTCCTCCTTCGGGTCGCGCAACAGTTCACCCAACGCGGGATCGCCGATATCCGTCTCACGCATTTGTTCCAGGCTGCGCTTCACCAGGGTGGCGGCCAGATCCAAGTCCTCCATCCAGTAGATGCTCCGCGATTCGTACTCCTCTTGCAGGGCCTCGCTGTTGGCGATGCTCCCGCTGAAGAGCTTGATCAGGAACGCCTGGTCCTTGGCGAAACCCGGATCGGGTTCGTTCATGTAGGCCTGGAACTCCTCGCTCGCCTCCATCTCCTTGTACAACGCGGTGAAGAGATCCATCTGCCCCACCCAGCTGATCCTGCGTTTCTCACATTCCATGCGCAGACGGTCGCTTTCGGCGATGGCTTTGAGCAGTGGATTGTTCAGGAAGCGCTGGTTGGGCTTCAGGTCGTTGGCGGTGGGCAGGTGTTTCTTCAAGCGCTCCTCCTGGCGCAGTTCACCCACGTGTCGCAGTTCCCCGAAGGTGAGCAGCAGGGAGAGGAACATGTCGAACGTACGCTCGATGCCGAGGAACAATTCCTTCTCGATCCGCGCCGGGCTCGCGCTATCGCTCTGCCAATAAGCATAGAGCGATTGAAAGACCTTGATGCGGAGATAGCGGCGGCTGATCATGGGGTCAGAAGCGCACGCCGGCTTCCCGGATGCTGCTAACACGTTGCTCGGCGGCCTGGTTCGCGGCCAGGTAGGTGGGTATGCCCAGTTCGGCGCTCGTCTTGAAGATGCGCAAGGCGGTATCGAAGATGCCTTCGGTCTGGTGAAGGGCGGCCTTGCGGTTGTAACCGCGAAGCTCCCATGAGCAATTGATGATCCCACCGGCATTGATCAGGAAGTCCGGCGCGTAAAGGATGCCTTTCGCCATCACCGCTTTGCCATGCACCACCTCGTCCGCCAACTGGTTGTTTGCGGCCCCCGCGATCACGCTGCACTTCAATCGTTTCAAGGTATCGTCGTTCACAGTGGCACCCAGCGCACAGGGTGAGTACACATCCACGTCGAGGTCGTAGATCTCGTCGGGCTTCACCAGGGTGATGCCCGGGTACTCGGCTTTGATCGCGGCGAGTTTGTCGTCGTGGATATCGGTGAGGTACACGGTCGCTCCATCCTTCACCAGGTGACCGACCAACCCACGGCCCACATTGCCCGCGCCTTGGATCGCCACCCTCCGTCCACTCAAGCTATCGCTGCCATATGCTGTTTTCGCGGCGGCCTTCATGCCGCAGTAAACACCATAGGCGGTCACCGGGCTCGGATCCCCGCTGCCGCCCATTTCCTCGGGCAGGCCAGCGACGTACTTCGTTTCCTTCTGGATGTTCACCATCTCGGTGGTGCTCATGCCGACATCCTCCGCCGTTATGTAACGGCCATTGAGGCTGTTCACGAACTGCCCGAAACGGCGGAACATGGCCTCGGTCTTCTGGGTGCGTGCGTCACCGATGATGACGGCCTTGCCACCACCGAGGTCCAGGCCGGCGAGCGCGCTCTTGTAGGTCATGCCGCGGCTCAGGCGCAGCACATCGTTCAAGGCTTCGGCCTCACTGGTGTAGGGCCACATGCGCGTGCCCCCCAGCGCCGGTCCCAGCGTGGTGTCGTGAATGGCGATGATGGCCTTGAGGCCCGTGACGCGATCGAAGCAGAAAAGGACCTGCTCGTGATCGTGCTTTTCCATGCGGCCCAACACGACATCCGCCGTATCGACCTTGGTGCTTGTGGTGACCATGCGTGGTTCCGTCAGTGGTTGCTCGTGTTCATCCGGTGGGAAAGAGGTGTCGCAACGCTACCTGACCTGGTCATCCGTTCAACACGTCCCATCCTTCCCGCTACTCCTCCCGGTTCTAACTTCGTCCGCGCTCCGGTGGATCTCCGAAGCGAGGCCGTTCCGGGCAGGCCGCGCAAAAGTAGGAAGTTCCTTTCCCCGTCGATGCGACCGCTCCTCAAGCTCAACCCGTATTTCGCCAAATACCGCTGGCACCTGCTGCTGGGAACGGTGTTCATCGCACTGAGCAACTGGTTCGCGGTCTATTCGCCCCAGGTGGTGCGCGAAGCCATCGACCTGATCGGCCAGGGCGTTGCGCAGATGGAAAAAGCTCCAGATGAGCGGCACATCGCGGTCCCCAGCACGCTTGATTCGTGGGTGGGCTGGACGGGGCTCGATCTCGAAGGCCGTTTGAAGGACCTCAACGACGATGGTGCGGTGAAGCGCACCCTGGTCTGGCTCGCCGGCATGCTGGCATTGCTCTTCCTGGTCTTCTCCCTGTTGAAGGGATTCTTCATGTTCCTCATGCGACAGACGATCATCGTGGTGAGCCGCTTGATCGAATACGACCTGAAGAACACCGTCTTCGACCACTACCAACGGCTCGATCGCGCGTTCTACAAGCGCAACAGCACGGGAGACCTGATGAACCGCATCAGCGAGGACGTGGGCAAGGTGCGCATGTACCTGGGACCTGCTGTGATGTACACGATCAACCTCGCGGTACTGTTCGCGCTGTGCATCGCGCGCATGTTGCACGTCAACGCTGAACTCACCTTGTGGACCCTGGCACCACTGCCCGTGATGAGCGTGGTGATCTATTACGTGAGCGATGTGATCAATCGCAAGAGTATGGACGTGCAGGTGCAGCAGAGCCGGTTGAGCACGCTGGCGCAGGAGAGCTTCAGCGGCATCAGGGTGCTGAAGGCCTACGCGAAAGAGCCCATGGCCACCGAACGGTTCCGCGAAGCCGCAGCCACGTATCGGGAACGAAGCATGGCCCAGGCCAAGGTCGATGCGCTCTTCATGCCGGCCATCATGCTGTTGATCGGGCTGAGCACGGTGCTCACCATGCTGATCGGCGGCTTGAAGTTGATCAGCGGCGACCCCACTGTGACCGTGGGCACCATCGCGGAGTTCGTGATCTACGTGAACCTGCTTACCTGGCCGTTCGCATCGGTGGGTTGGGTCACATCGCTGATCCAGCAGGCCTCGGCGAGCATGGTGCGCATCAGTGAGTTCATGGACACCGCACCCACCATCGCGGACGAGGCGGACGACCTGAAGGATGTGCGCGGTGCGATCACCTTCCGGAATGTCTCCTTCACCTATCCCGATACCGGGATCGAAGCGTTGCGCAATGTCTCGTTCCACGTTCCTGAGGGTGGTACGCTCGCGATCGTCGGCCATACCGGTAGTGGCAAGAGCACCGTAGCGGAACTGATCGGGCGGCTGTATGATGCCACTTCCGGCGAAGTGCTTGTCGATGGCGTTCGCGTGCAACGCATCAAGCTTGAACGATTGCGCGGGCAACTCGGCTTCGTGCCGCAGGACGTGTTCCTCTTCAGCGATAGCATCCGCAACAACATCGCCTTCCGGCTCGAGCCAGCGGACGACCTGGAAGCACGCGTCGTTCAGGCCGCGCGCGAGGCCCAGGTGCATGCCGATATCGTCGGGTTCCCCAAAGGCTACGATACCCTGCTGGGCGAACGCGGGATCACGTTGAGCGGTGGGCAGAAACAGCGGGTGAGCATCGCGCGGGCCATCGTTGCGCGCCCCCGCATCCTCCTCTTTGACGATGCGCTGAGCGCGGTGGATACCGCCACCGAGGAGGCTATCCTGCGTGAGCTGCGCGCGGTGATGAAGGGACGCACCACGGTGATCATCAGTCACCGCATCAGTGCCGTGCGCGATGCCGACCATATCCTGGTGCTCGAACAGGGCCGTGTCATCGAGGAAGGAACGCACGCCACACTCCTTTCACACGAAGGGATCTACGCACGCTTGCACGAGGAACAGTTGTTGGAGGAGGCACGCGAAGCCTCCTAGGCGCGCAGGGTCCTGAAGGCCAGCATGTTTGCGCGGCACCCGATCTCTTCTATATTTGGATGCTGTCCAGCGAACAAACAGGACCTTCTCCGCCATGGCCGACGATCGTGAGGATGTGTATTCCAAGGCTGTACGGGCCGGGAAGCGGACGTACTTCTTCGATGTGAAGAGCACGCGCGGCAGGGACCTCTACCTCACCATCACGGAGAGTAAGAAGCATACCCACGAGGACGGCACCGCGAGCTACGACAAGCACAAGATCTTCCTGTACAAGGAGGATTTCGAGAAATTCCTGGATGGCTTGCAGGACGCTTTCGGCGAGATCGACCGCTTGAAGTCCACCGGGGAGTACGTCCACACGACCGAGCATCCACCGATACGACCTGCTGATGATGCCCCGCCGTTCACCGATGTGAACTTCGAGGACCTGGACCGGAAGGATGGCTGAACTTTTTCTTCGCCGCGTTGGGCGGTTCCATTCCCTCGTCACACTTTCGCACCACCAAGTCCCGTTCGCGAACTCGAACAGTCCCGCTCATGCGCCGTGCGATCGCTTCCCTAGTGCTGGTCACTTGTTCTTCCACAGTGCTCCTGGCCCAGGACCCGGCGGCGGCCAAAGAACTGTCCGCCGAGGGTGTTCGGTTGCACGATGAGGGCACGTATGAAGAGGCGGTGAAGAAGTTCGATGCCGCGCTGAAGAAGGACAAGAACAACTTCTACGCGATGGCCGAGAAGGCCAACACCCTGGAGGCCATGGGGCGCTACGAGGAATGCATAGCCATGGCCGACCAGGCGATCCTCCTGCACGGGGCCAACGAGGAAGTGTCGATGCTCTACCTCGCCAAGGCCAACGCGCTGGACAAGTTGAAACGGCCGGAGGAAGCCTTGGCCGTTTACAAGCGCGGCCAGGAGGTCTCACCCACCGAGCACCAGTTGTGGTACAATGAAGGCGTTACGCTCGCAGGAATGGGGCGGACCGGGGAGGCGAAGGCCAGCTTCGAGCACGCCATGCGGCTTGCACCCGGGCACGCCAGCAGTCACAACGCACTGGGCCGATTGGAGCAGAAGGACAAACACCGGATACCAGCCTTGATGGCGCTCTCGCGGTGCTTGATCCTGGAACCCGAAGGACAGCGTGCACGCGGCAACCTGAGCTTGGTGAAGGAACTGATGAAGGGTAGCGCGGAGAAGACCGGCGCCAACACCGTAACGGTCACCATCGACCCCGCCTTGCTCCCGGCCAAAGGCGATACCGCGCACAACAAGGAGGATGACTTCACCTCCGCGGAGCTGATCATCGACATGATGAGCGCGCTGGACCTCAGTGAAGAGAACAAGTCGAAGCAGTTCGTGGAACTGTTCCAGGAGAAGTTCGATTCGGTTTGCGCGGTGATGGACGAGACCAAGGCCGGGCAGTATGGTTTCTTCTGGGAATACTATGCGCCGTACTTCGTCGCGTTGAAGAAGGCCGGGCACCTTGAAGCCGCCGTGATGGTGATGCACCGCTCCAGCGCGGCCACCGGCGTTCAGAACTGGCTGATGACGAACAAGGAAGCTGTGACCGCCTTCGAAGAGTGGACCGCCGCATACGCTTGGTAAGGCGACACGGCGATCCTGTCCCGCCCGTTCCGACGATCCATCTTTCAACATGCCGTGCCGCTGACGCTTTCCCTTGATCAGGCGCATCTTGCCCATCGTTGGTCGCAGGATGGAGCGCCAGGTTTACACCACACTGTTCAAAAGTCCCTTGTGCCTCGCGGCTTGCGTGCACCGCGCGTGAATTAACCTTGCGCCTGTTCTTAAGCGTTGACCCAACGGTTGATCCCAGGAACCAGAACCAACAACCCATGGCCAAGATCATTGCCATCGTAAACCAGAAAGGCGGCGTCGGCAAGACCACCACTGCGATCAACCTTGCCGCCAGCCTTGGCGTGCTCGAGCGTCGCACGCTGCTGGTGGATGCCGATCCGCAGGCCAACGCCACCAGTGGCACGGGCTACGACCCTCGCAATGTGAAGGCGAGCATCTACGAGTGCATCATCAACGGAACGAAAGCCAGCGATGTGATCCTGGGTACGGACAATCCGAACCTGGACCTTCTCCCCGGCCACATCGATCTGGTGGGTGCCGAGATCGAGATGATCGACATGCGGGACCGCGAGCACCAGATGAAGAACGTCCTGGAGCCGCTGCGTGAGTTGTACGACTTCATCATCATCGATTGCTCACCCTCGCTGGGCCTGGTCACGGTGAACAGCCTTACCGCCGCCGACAGCGTCATCGTACCCGTGCAGTGCGAATATTTCGCGCTTGAAGGCCTGGGCAAACTGCTCAACACGATCAAGATCGTCCAGCAGCGCCTGAACCCCGAACTGGTCATCGAAGGCATGCTGCTCACCATGTACGACAGCCGCTTGCGCCTGGCCAACCAGGTGGTCGATGAGGTGAAGACGCATTTCCAGCAACTTGTGTTCGACACGGTGGTGCACCGCAACGTGGCCTTGGGCGAAGCACCGAGCCATGGGCAGACCATCATCATGCACGACGCCAGCAGCAAGGGCGCCACGAACTATTTGAACCTGGCGCGAGAGATCCTGCAGAAGAACAGCCTGACGCGCATCCCGGACAGTGAGCGCACCATCGCCATCGAGGAGGAACAATGAAGAAGAAAGGACTTGGTCGCGGCCTGAGCGCCTTATTGGACGACCCGAGCACGGACATCTCGACGCGTGAGGTGGCTGGACCATCCCGCGCCTCCGGCGGCGTGAACGCCATTCCCATCGCGCATATCGAACCCAACCCGTTCCAGCCACGCACGCACTTCAGCGAGGAGGCGCTGGCCGAACTGGCGCAGAGCATCAGCGAGTTGGGTATCATCCAGCCGGTCACCGTGCGCAAGCTCGGCTACGACCGCTACCAGCTGATCAGTGGCGAGCGCAGGTTCCGCGCCGCGCAGCTGGCCGGGCTCACGGAAATGCCCGTCTACATCCGCATCGCCAACGACGAGGGCATGCTGGAGATGGCGCTGGTGGAGAACATCCAGCGCGAAGAACTGGACGCCATCGAAGTGGCCATCAGCTTCCAACGCCTCATCGATGAGGTGAAGATGACCCAGGAGCAGTTGAGCGAGAAAGTGGGCAAGGACCGCACGACTGTGACGAACTACCTGCGTCTATTGCGGCTCCCCGCAGCTATCCAGCTTGGCTTGCGTCATCGCACCATCGGCATGGGCCATGCCCGCGCGCTGATCGCCATCACGGACCCCGAGCGACAGTTGGCACTGTACCAGCAGATCGTGTCGAGCCAGTTGAGCGTGCGCCAGGTGGAGGAACTGGCGCGGAACAGCACGTCGCATGGCAAGCGTTCCGCCAAGGCCGCTCCCAGATCGAACAAGGAACTGAGCAAGCGGCTCGCCCATCACTTCGGTAGCAAGGTGCAAGTGAGGCAGGATACCGAAGGCCGTGGCCGCATCGAGATCCCGTTCAGCGGAGCCATCGAATTGCAGCGCCTGCTCGACCTGATCGAGCGCTGATCCCAACGGATCGGGCACCAAACCAGCGTCCGGTTCGTTCTGAACGGACGATCTTTGATGCGTGAACGTCCTTCGCAGCTTAGCGATCCTTCCCGCCTTCACCCTTCTCTGTTCGGCCATTGCGCAGAGCGATAGCACGGCAATAGGAGTCCCGGCCGACACCCTTACCTGGCAGGAGCGCCATTCACCGAAGAAGGCGTCGATCCTGTCGGCCATCGCACCGGGCGCCGGGCAGATCTACAACCGCAAGTACTGGAAGGCCCCGATCGTCTGGGCCGGACTGGGTGTGAGCATCTACTTCATCCAGGATAACAACCGGGAATACCAGCGCTACAAGGACGCCTATATCGCCTTGGTCGACAATGACCCAAGCACCGTGGACGAATTCAATGGCCGATACGGGCCTGACCAGATCCTGGACGTCACGAACACGTACCGGAAGTGGCGTGACCTGAGCTACATCTGCCTGGGCGCGGTGTACATGCTCAACATCATCGATGCCTCGGTGGACGCGAATTTCGTGCGCTTCGATGTGAGTTCGGACCTAAGCATGTCGGTGGGGCCATCGCTCCCGTTGGCCGCGCAAGGTGGTGTGGGGCTCTCGGTAAGCCTTGCCTTGAAGTAGACCTACCGGCCGTTGCACCTTCCACCCGAACGCGTCCCGTTAACTTCGGCACCGTCATGCGAATAGCGATCTACGGCTACGGAAAGATGGGTAAGGCCATCGAACTGGCGGCGCAGCAGCGCGGGCACGAGATCATGCTGCGGGTCGGTGCTTCGAACGCGGGCAGCCCACCCACCGGTGCCGACGTGGCCATCGAGTTCAGCAAGCCTGATCAGGCCGTGGCCAACATGGCGCTGTGCCTGAAGCATCGTGTGCCGGTCGTGGTTGGTACCACAGGCTGGTATGATCATGTGAACGACGTTCGCGCGATGGTCGCAGATGCGCAAGGCAGTTTGCTGTGGGCCAGCAACTTCAGCATCGGTGTGAACCTCTTCTTCCGGGTGAACCGGATGCTGGCAGGTCTCATGGATGCGCGACCAGAATACAACGCCCACATCGACGAGATCCACCATGTGCACAAGCTCGACGCACCGAGCGGCACCGCCATCACCCTGGCACGGGATATCGACCTGAAGACGCAGCGCTATTCGGGCTGGAAGCTCAAGGTGCAGGGACAGGAGCAAGCAATGCCGAACGCCCCTGCTCCTGCTCCCATCCCCATCCCCATCCTCAGCGAACGCATAGGCGAAGTGCCCGGCAAACACGCCGTTACCTGGAGTGGCCCCAACGAGCGGATCATCATCACGCACGAGGCGTTCGACCGAACCGGGTTCGCCCTGGGCGCGGTTATCGCGGGTGAATGGCTTGTTGGACGCAAGGGCCTCTTCACCATGGACGATGTGCTGGACGCCCTATGATCGGCTCCCGCTCATCCATGGGCGTTTACCGTCCGTCCAACCGTTCACAGGCTTTCACAAAGTGGACCCGGCCACGTCCGCTGTAGTTCGCACCTTAGCCGAGCGGCAGGGTTGTTCTGCCCACTGACCCCCGCCAACCGATCCCATGATCCCCTACCTCTTCCTCTTCGCCTACTTCGCGGTTCTCTTTGCCAGCCTATGGAAACTCTTCCAAAAGGCGGGTAAACCGGCATGGGCGGGCTTCGTTCCGGGCTACAACATCCTGGTGTTGCTCCAGATCACTGGCAAGCCCTGGTGGTGGATCTTCCTGTTCATTGTGCCGGGCGTTAACTTGCTCATGTTCATCATCATGAACGTGAACATCTCCATCGTGCTGAAGGAGCGCGCGGTGAAGGACCATGTGCTCATGGTGCTACTGCCTTGGTGGAAGATCCCCCAACTCTGCTATTCGGACAAAGCCTACGTCGGACCGATCCCCGTGGCGGACCGCAAGCGCGGCATGCTTGGCCAGTGGGGTGATGCGATCCTCTTCGCCGTGATCGTGGCCACCGTCTTCCGCACTTACACCTTCGAGGCGTTCACGATCCCCACGCCTTCCATGGAGAAGAGCCTTCTTGTAGGCGACTACCTCTTCGTGAGCAAATTGAGCTATGGCCCGCGCCTGCCGATGACGCCCATCACCTTCCCCTTCACGCACCACACGATGCCGCTGACCACCAGCACGCCGTCGTTCACCACCTGGTTCAGCCAACCCTATCGGCGTCTGCCCGGTTTCGGAACGCCGCAGCGCGGTGATGCGGTGGTCTTCAACTTCCCCGAGGGCGATACGGTAGTGGCGAATTTCCAGAACCAGAGCTACTACCAACTGGTGCGCCAGCACGGCCGCAAGAAACTGGCGGATCCCTTCTACCGGATGCGCACCGAGGACGAACAAGGTCGCCCGGTCACATTGCCTGGAGGTGGCCTCTTGTTCCGTCCGGTGGACAAGTGCGAGAACTACATCAAACGCTGTGTGGGCATCGCGGGCGATAGCGTGCGCGTGACCCACGGCCAGCTTTTCGTGAACGGCGAAGCGCAACCGTTGGCCGATCAGGGACAGTTCTCCTACGAATTCGTGCTGAAAGGAGGCGAGCGCTTCAACACCACGCGCTTGAAGGAGAAGTTCGACATCAGCGAAAGCGATGTGCGGTACGAGGGCGATTACGCGATCATCCCAACGACACCGGCGATCGCCGAGCAACTGGGCAAGTTCAGCAACGTGGCGAGCATGACACGGCAGGACCATCCGGCGGGCTTCTACGATCCGTACGGCGTGTGGCCCATCTTCCCGAACCAGCTCGAATACCACTGGTCTGAGGACAACTTCGGTCCGCTCTGGATCCCGAGGAAGGGCGCGACGGTGAAGCTCGATCTCCACAACCTGCCACTTTATGAGCGCGCCATCCGCGTCTACGAGGGCAACGATGTCCAAGTGAAGGGCGATGCGATCATGATAAACGGCCAGGTGACCGACGAGTACACCTTCCAGCAGGACTACTACTGGATGATGGGTGACAACCGCCACCGTTCACAAGACAGCCGCTTTTGGGGGTTCGTGCCTTTCGACCACGTGGTGGGCAAGGCCGTGCTGGTCTGGTTCACCAAGGATCCGTACACCGGCATCCGCTGGAAGCGCCTGTTCACGTTGGTGAAATAGGTCCGCGATCGATCGCGCCATGTTCAAGCGGCTACGCGATCGTTGGGGGGCGCTCAACGAATGGCTGCGCTCGTTCATCCTGGCCCTGCTGATCTTGTTGTTCGCGCACCAGTTCATCGTGCGTTTCGTCGCGGTGGAGAGCACGAGCATGTTCGCCACGCTGCGCCCGGGCGATCTGCTCCTGGTGGAGCGGTGGCCGGTGTGGACGGGCTTCGGTCGCGGCGACATCGTGGTGTTCAGGGATCCCTTGCGCGACGCGCTACCGCGACGGCAACGTCCACTGCTGGTGAAACGCATCGTCGGCCTGCCGGGCGATGAGGTGGAATTGCGGGATGGCGATCTCTTCGTGAACCAGGTGTACCTGCCGATGCCCGACGATGCCACGCGGAGCTACCTCGTGCGGTTGCGATCAAGCGCCTCACCGGAGGATCTACTGGCGCACCTGGGCCTGCCGGCCTACTTCCTGCAGGCGAGCCGTGAGAACCTTGAGCTTCCCCTGAACGATGCCCTCGCCGACAGCGTGCGAGCCATGCCCGGTGTGATCAGCGCGGAGCCCATGCGCCTGGCCTCCGGCGCACCGCGCCACATCTTCCCCTTCAGCCCACGCTACCCGTGGAACGGGGATGACTATGGCCCGATCACCGTGCCGGCCAAGGGCGACACGCTCCACATCAACGTGGACAACTTCCCACTCTACGATCGGTTGATGAGCGTGTACGAGGGCCATGACCTCAGTGCGGACCGCAGCGTGATCACCATCGAGGACCAGCCGCTGAAGGACTATGTGGTCGAGGAGGACTACTACTTCGTATTGGGCGACAGCCGTCACTTCAGCGCCGATTCACGGTACTGGGGATTCCTTCCCGCCGACCATGTGGTGGGCCGGGGAGCCTTCGTGCTTTTGAGCAAGGGGCCCGATGCACCTTGAAACGGTGTCCAAGTGCGATGTCCCGCCGGTACTTTAGCGCCATGCGTCTTTGGGTGTTGGTGTTGCTCATCGTATTGAGCGCGTGTGGTAACGGAGGAGCCGATGGTGATCTGTGCTCCCGCACGTTCTCACCCTATCCCGACCTGGTCTCGACCCGCCTGCGGTCCAAGGACAATGCAGCGCTCATGGATGCGATGACACTGTATTCGAAGCAGGACTTCGCGGGTGCCGCTACCGGACTGGAGGTTTATCTGAAGCGGCGCGATGCGGACAAGATCGCACGTCTGTACCTGGCGTCCTGCTACTTGGCGCTGCATAAACCGTACGACGCTGAGCTTGTGTTGGACCACCTCGAACAGAGTTCGCAGAAGGATGACTTCCGCGAGCAATGCGAATGGTACACAGTGATCTGCTGGCTGTGCAGCGACCAGAAGGACCGTGCGTTGACCGGTGCAAGGAGCATCGCTGGAACAGCGCGACACACCTATCGGAAGGAGGCCACGGCGTTGGTGAACGCACTTGCTCCATGAGCGGGACCCTGGACCATTTACGAAAGGCCCTGCGCGCGCCATTGCCAGGCCACGACCATTTCCTGGAGATCAGCGGATACAGAAGACCCGATCTGGCGAGCGTGATGCAACAGGACCCACCGCCACGGGCCAGCGCGGTGCTGGCGCTGCTCTACCACAAGGCGGATGTGCTGTACACCATGCTGATGCTGCGGCCGACCTACGATGGTGTCCATAGCGGGCAGGTCTCCTTCCCCGGCGGGAAGCACGAACCGGAGGATGATTCACTGGAGGATACCGCGCTCCGCGAATTCGCTGAAGAGACCGGTGCGGTGACCAGCGGCATCGAAGTACTTGGAACGCTCACACCGGTCTATATCCCACCCAGTCGTGCGTTGGTCACGCCGTTCGTCGGGTACGCTGAACGCATCTTCTCTGTCGCGCCGGACGCTCAGGAAGTGGAACTGTTGATAGAAGCGCCGTTCGAGTTGTTGTTGAGCGATGGCATACTGAAGCGACGCGAGCAGTTCATCCAGGTGATGGGCCGCACCGCGGAGATCCCCTACTTCGACGTGCAGGGCCACGTGGTATGGGGCGCCACGGCAATGATGATCGCCGAGCTACGCGCGTTGCTGGGCCGCTGAGGTGAGCCCGATCGATCGCAGGAAGGCATCACTGGGGAGCGTCCCGCTCTTGTCGGCGCTGTGCGCAGGCTTGATCCGCCGGACGAAGTACATGTCGATGGCGCCTTTGTTCTTGGCTTCCACCTGGCCACGGTGCTCGCATTCAAAGAGGTCTTTCACCAGCGCGTAGGACGTCCCACTGATGTTCACCTCACCCGCCACACCACTACTCTCCATCCGGCTGGCAGTGTTCACTGTATCGCCCCAGATGTCGTAGGCGAATTTGCGCCGACCCACCACGCCAGCCACAACGGGACCGGTGTGCAGACCGATGCGCAGCACCCAGGGCTCCTTCCCTTTCGCCACGCGCTCATGGCGCCAACGTTCCATCAACTCACGTACTTCCAGCGCGGCGAGGATGCTCTTCACGGCATGGTGCGGATCCTTGCTCGGAACACCACAGGCGCACATGTAGCTGTCGCCGATGGTCTTGATCTTCTCGATGCCGTAACGCCCGATGATGTCATCGAAACTTATGAAGCACTCGTCCAGTTCATTGACGAGTTCTTCCGGGGACATCTTCTCCGCGGCTTTGGTGAACCCTTTCATGTCGGTGAACATGACGGTCACCTCATCATGCCTTCTGGCTGTGGCCTTGCCATTCTCCTTCAGCTCTTCGCTGATCTCCTTGGGCAGGATGTTGAGCAGGAGGTCCTCGATCCGCACCTTCTGTCCCTCGATCTCCTTGCTCTGCTGCACCACTTCCGCGGTACGCTCCTCCACCTTCTGTTCCAGCATGAGATTGCGCAAGCGCAGCTGGCGCTCGCGGAACTTCACATAGCTCCACGCGCTGCTGATGAGCACCAGCGCAACGAGCGTATAAAACCACCACGTCTTGTACCAGGGTGGTAGCACCGTGAAGTGATAAAGGACCGGCTCGCTCCATATCCCGGAGCGGTTCCTTGCTTTCACCCGGAAGACGTAGTGCCCCGGGGAAAGACCGGGATAATGCGCATCTGTTTCCTCGGTCACCGGTTGCCAGGCCTTCTCCAGTCCATCGAGCATGTATTGATAGCGCACCGCACCCTGGTCGCTCAAGCTCACACAGCCATATTCGATGCGCACATCGCGCTCGGTATGCGAAAGGTCCACCCCATCTATCGCATCGCGATCCTCGAGGTTCACCTTCAACACCCGTACCGCGATCAAGGGCACCTCCTCGCGCTCCTGCCCGTGATCTACGGCCACGTGGACCGCGCCATTGGCCGTACCGAACCACAGGTCGCCTGAACGCGTGCGGCAAACAGCACCGGGGTTGGCCTCAATGCCTGTGAATCCGCTGCGTCCGGTAAAAGCCAGGAAGGTGTCCCCTCCCTTCTTCCGCTCGTTCAGCCCGATGTTCGTCCCTATCCAGACATGGCCGTTCTCATCGGTCATCAACGATCGTACGTTGTTGGAGAGCAGGCCGGTTTCCACATCATAGTTCTGGACCACCTCGCCGTGCTCCAGCACGATCACACCTCGACTCTCGGTACCTACCCAGATCCGACCATCGTGATCCTCCGTAAAGGAGGTGGGGGTGATCACCTGACCCACATCGATGCGGCTCGCCTTGTCCACCGAGCCGGATGCGATCATGCTGATCCCACTGCTGGTCGTTCCAACCCACACATTGCCCTTCTTGTCCACGAACAGTGCGGAGACATCGTTGCCTGCGAGTCCATCGCTCGTATGCAGCACGGAAGGCACCCCCCCGGGTTCGAACCGGATCAGCGCACCAATTGTCCCGACATAGACCCCACCCGATGGACAGCGCGCCAAGGCTGTCACTTTATTGTTCCCGAGCAGGGCGGAAAGCTCTTCATGCCTTACCGGATCGCCACCGCTCGCCCGTCCCTCCATCAGGCCTCCATCCTCTGTTCCGATCCAAACACGACCCAAGGGGTCGCTTAGCAGGCAACGTATGCTGTTGCTTGTCAGGTCGTCGCCGTTCTGAACAGAAAGCCTGCTCATGCTCATGGGACCGGTCCCGGCAGGATCCAGCAAGGTCAGCCCGCCATTCGTTCCGAACCATATTCGTCCATCGGCGGCCTGCATTACCGCCCACACATGCCGCTCCACAAGCCCATCATCGTCAATGAACGAACTGAACCGATCACCCTTGTAGATATCCAAGCCTTCGTCGTTGGTGGCCACCAACAAGTTCCCCTCGCGATCACGCGCCAACGCCCGTATGGTTTGGCTGTGAAGGCCGTTCGATTTGTTCAGAAGCTTCAATCCATCCTTATCCACACGGGCCAGGCCCTTATCCCATGTGCCGATCCAAACGCGGCCGAGGCCGTCCTCCCCGAAGGCATAGACAAAACTGCTGGGCATACCCGTGGGAATATCATAGCTCCGCATGATCTTCTCCGCGGGGTCCCATCGAATGGCACCATGGTCCTGGGTGCCCACCCAGCAGCCGCCAGTAGCATCCTCGAAATAGCAGGTAACGCTCTGCTGATCCGCCAACGCGGCCTCGGGATAATCCTCGAAACGTGACCGGGCCGCGCTCCACAAGTGAAGGCCTGAGCCCGCTTCCAGGAAGACGAGATCCCCGTTCTTCCGCCGGACGATGGCCGTGATACGCTCACCCGGTCCATTCGCATCGGCGAACCGTTCCACGACTACGGGACCTTCCTCGGGGATCTCCTTGACCCGCATGGCGCCCATGCCGAAGGTGCCGATCCAGATCGCGCCGTTGCGATCTTGGGCGATCGCTGTCACATCCGCCGTAAGCGGCTTGTCATTCACAACGAGTGAACGGAAGTGCCTGCCCTTGCTGATGCTGATCCCACCACCCAAATGCCCGCACCAGAGGCGCCTTTCCGAATCGATGAACAGGCTGCGCACACCCCCACTCGCGATGCCCGCGTTCGTAGCGATGGGAACGACTTTGACGCCATCATAGCTCGCCAGGCCGGACTGCGTACCCAGCCAGATCAAGCCTGTGCTGTCCTGCAGGACAGCATAAACCTTTGAAGCGGGCAGCCCATTCGATACCGAAACGTTCTCGAAGTAGAAGCGTTGCGCAAGAACCGAAAGCCCGCAGAAGCAAAGAAGGAAAGCGATGAGGTGGCGCATCGGGAAGAGCCGCCAAAATAGGCAGCCCATTCGAGCCGTGCACGGTCAGCGCGTCAGCTCGTAGAAACTGGGATCGGTTCCAGCGGTCTTGGTCACTACCAGGGTGTTGGTCACGCTTTCGCTGTAATTCTCGAGCAGGCTCTTCAGGGAACCCGGGTTGTAGAAGCTGTAGATGTCGTCCTTCTTACCATCGATGGGCACCCAATAGGATCGGCCCGAGGCACTTCGCCCATGTCCCACATACCCCACAAGGATGGTGTTCACTTTATTGGTCCTGACAAGGTCGCGCAGTTCGATGTTGAAGAAGCGCTCGATCTGCGCCTTCGACAGGTTCTTCTTCGTGATCGTGCGCTGCACGGTGTATCTGCCGAAAGAACGCTGTAGGTCCGCCAAATCGCTGGACTGGCCTTGGGGAGCGGGCATGTTCCGATAATCAGCGTTCTCGATGTAAACAACCCATGTAGTGCCCGTAGCACCGGTCCGCGGGGTCGAAGATGTTCCTTCCGTGGTCGTTGGCTTCACCACCACTGCGACAGGTGCGGCCTTCCGCGCAACAGCATACACCACCTCGGTGGCATTGCCGAATTGGTCCTCTGCCCGAACGGTGAAGTGGTCTTTGCCACCAAGGTCCACCTTGATGCTGAAGTCCGGTTCGTTCAGATCGGGCGCGTAGCTGGCGTTCACACCGTTCACGGCGATCGAACGGATGAGGCTGGCATCCTTGACGGAGCCTTCCAGGAACACATCGTTCTTTCCTGCCTCCAGGGTGATCTGCCTGTCGCCGGTGGTGGTGGGCGAGGTGATCGCGATGGTTGGAGCAACACCTTCGGTGCGTTCCACCTTGAGCACTTCACTATTGAAATTGTCGTAAACGTCCGCCGCCTGCACGACGATCTCCATGACATCCGCTGTAAGGGGTATGTTCACCACGAATTCAGGATCCCTCTCGTCCTTCGCGAAATCGGCAGCGGTGCCATTCACCGTGATGGATCCCAACAGGCTCTTATCACGCACATGACCGGAAACCTTCACATAGGCCAGCGCGGTGGAGACCTGCGCCACATCACCCACTCGGTAAGGCTCGACGACGGTGATGGTCGGCGGGTCGCTTTCGCGGTTCATCTCGAACACCTGGTGCGCGATGCGCGCGCGTGACTCCTCAATATTCCTGCGTTGTTCAACGCTGACGGTGGCGTCACCTTCCATCGCTTTCGATGCCAGATCCAGATCCTTCAGCGCTCCCTCCATGTCCACGTTCGCTTCCTTGCATTCGGCGCGCAGCATCAACGCCTGCAGATCCTTGGGGTTCTCCAGCAGCACCTTGTTCAGGTCGTTCACGGCGTTCTGGTGCTGACCATAGCCATGGTAGTACGTGGCGCGTTGGAAGAATACCGCGCGATCGGCCCGTCCCAAAGCCATGCAGCGGCTGATGTCATCGATCGCCTTCGCGTACTCCTTCTGCAACGCGAGGGCCTTGCTCCGGGTGAAGAGCGCATCGGTGCTTTGTTGGTTCAGTTCGAGTGCCGTGGAGCATTTCTCGATCGCCTTCTCCAGCGTCCGCATCTTCATGGTGGGCCCGGAGTATTGTTCGTACAGGTAGAGTTGGACCTCGGAAAGCGCCACGTAGGCCGGCTCATAGAGGTGGTTCCATTCCAGCACCTTGTCCAGGTCGAACTCCGCGGTCTTGTAATCGTGGGTTGCGGTGCGCACCAGACCGTGCAGGTAGTATGTGTCGGTGGTTCCCTTCAGCGCAAGGGCCTCATCGGAGGTCTTCGTGGCACAGTCCAGATCGTTCAGCACAAGGCAGGCCCGCACCTTGGTCATGAGGGCATCCATGTGTTTGGGGGACACGCGCAGGGCGAGGTCGCAAAAGACACAGGCCTTCGCTGCACTGTCCACGTCGAGGTAGGCCCTGGCAGCAGCGGCCGCGAATTCCGCCTGGCTGGGATCGAGTTGCGCGGCCTTCCCCAGGTCATGGGCACATTCCAGCTTGCGGCCCAACAAGGCGAACACATCCGCCCGGGCCTGGTAGGCCTTCAGCATGTTCGGATCCACGGCGATGGCCAGGCCGTACTTCTCAACGGCCTGCTCCAACTGCTGCTCGGCCCGCAATTTCTCACCTTCCTTGAAGAAGGCTTTGCCGGACTGGGCGTGGAGCGTTTGCCCGAGAACGGCACTGAGCGCGAAAAGGAGGCAGAACCTAAGTGATCGCATAGCGGGCAGCGAGGCGAAAATAGGGCCGATCCACATGCGGAGCCTCCGCATCTTTTGGGGGGGTATCCGAAACACCGCTCCGTTCCGGGGACCTACTCCGTTTTCATGAACCCTTCCATGACGCCCTTGGTGACGCCCGTGCTGCTGAAGCCCCCATCGTGATAGAGGTTCTGCATGGTCACGAAGCGGGTGAGGTCGCTGAAAAGCGAGATGCAGTACTGTGCGCAATCGGTGGCCGGAGCGTTGCCCAATGGGCTCATCTCCTGGGCGAAGCCGAAGAAGCCATCGAATCCCTTGATGCCGCTGCCCGCCGTGGTGATCGTCGGGCTTTGGCTGATGGTGTTCACCCTGACCTTCTTCTCCTTTCCCAACCGGTAACCCCAGCTACGGGCGATGGACTCCAGCAATGCCTTCGCGTCCGCCATGTCGCCATAATCCGGGAACACCCGTTGTGCAGCGATATAGCTAAGCGCCACCACCGAGCCTCCCTCGGCGATCGCGTTGCGCTTGTTGGCCGCCTGGAGCATGCGGTGCAGGCTGATCGCGCTCACGTCCAGCGTCTGCTTGTACCACTCGTAGTTCAGGTCGTCGTAGGTGCGACCCTTGCGCACGTTGGGGCTCATACCGATGCTATGCAGCAGAAAGTCGATCGGGCCTCCGAGTTTTTCCGTGGCATCCGCGAAGAGCTTCTCGAGGTCCGCGTCGTTCGTTGCATCGGCGGGGATGATCATCGAACCCGTGCTTTCAGCCAGTTTGTTGATCTCGCCCATGCGCATGGCCACCGGTGCGTTGGTCAGCACGAAAGAGCCTCCTTCGGCATGGGCCAGCTCGGCCACCTTCCAGGCGATGCTCTGTTCATTGAGGGCACCACTGATGATGCCGCGTTTTCCTTTCAAGAGTCCGTAGGCCATGGGGATCGCGTTGTTGCGTCGCGAAGATAATGGAGCGTGACCCGGCACCACGGATACCACATGGACTGGTTTGCACCGCGAAACACCAGCGCGTACTTTGTCCTCGCTCCAACCTGCTCCACCATGCTCCGGAATTTCGCCCTATCGATGTCCTTGCTATACGCCGCCGCATCCGGCATGGCCCAGTGCGTCACGACCTTCCCTTCCAACGAGGCGTTCACCGGCTTTACCGCGGGTACGCCGGGCACGCTGATCAACAACTGGACGAACATCACCGGAGACGACCTGGACTGGTGGGTGGACAACAATGGCACGCCGACCGCCAATACGGGTCCTATTGGGGACCATACCAGCAACAATACGAGCGGCATCTATATGTACCTCGAGTCGAGCGGTGCCGGCAATTCCCCGAACAAGACCGCGATCCTCCAATCGCCCTGCTACAACATCAGCACCCTCTCCTCCCCATACCTGACCTTCTGGTACCATATGCAGGGTTCCCAGCTTGGCACCCTGGTGGTTGACGTCAGTGCGAACGGCACTATCACCCAGAACCATTGGACCGTCAGTGGCGATCAAGGCAGCTATTGGAAGCAGGGCTGGCTGAACCTTGCGCCGTGGGCGGGACAGACGAACCTTCGCATCCGTTTCCGTGCGATCACGGGCAGCGGCGAACTGAGCGACATCGGGTTGGATGATGTCTTCGTTGGCAATCTCACCCCTGTGTTCGGTTGCAACGAATCCACTGCCTCGAACTACAGCGGTTCGGTGAACGTGAACAACGGAACGTGCAGCTATTCGTGCCCCGCGGGGCAGTCCCGTGTCCGGATCGACATCGTTGCGGACGATTATCCGAACGAGACCAGCTGGACACTGAAGAACGGTGCCACCGGAGCAACACTAGCCAGCGGGACAACGAACGGGACGACTTTGTGCGTGCCGTCGACCACCTGCCTTGTTTTCAGGATCAACGACAGTTACGGTGATGGCATCTGCTGCGGCTTCGGTAATGGTGCCTACGCGGTGTACCTGGCCGGGCAACTCGTTGCTTCTGGTGGCAACTACACGAGCTATCAGGAAACGACTTTCAACTGTGCCCCGGGCTATAGCTGCGCCACCCCGATCCCGCTCACCCTGGCACCGATCACCGGTGTTTATCCACAGACGCTGGCCACATTCACTACAACGGGCATTGAGCGCTGGTACGACTTCACTCCCGCTCAGACGGGGGCTTATGTCATCACCACCTGTGGCACGAACACTTGTGACACACGGCTGTGGGTCTATGACATGGCCTGTGGATCCCTGGTGCTGAGCAGTGGTGTCGAAGGCGCAACATTCGCTGACGATAACTTGGGAGGTTGCGGTGTGCAGGCGGTCGTGAACGCGAATATGCCGGGAGGGGTATTGCACCATCTGCGTGTGGGTGACAACGCCGGAGCTTGCGGGGGCGTGGTAACGGTCTCGATCGTGTACAATGGACCGGTTGTGGGATGCATGAACACTGCCTCCTGTAACTACGAACCATTGGCCACGGTAGCCTGTACCAACTGCTGCCTCGCTCAGGGCAACCCTCTCTGCCCTGATGGGCCGGACCTGACCATGGACCAGGCCACCTTGCAGAGCAGCCTCAACCTGCAAGCGGTGACCATCACCGATGCATGCGCTCCGGCGGAAGGCTGCGTAGGTGGATTGGGCCAGCGCTATGTCATCCGTTTCACCACCCGCATCAACAACATAGGCACGCAGGATTACTACATCGGCAGCCCCAGCTCCCATCCCGAAATGTTCTCCACGAACAACTGCCATGGGCATGCGCACTATTCCGGCTATGCGGACTACCTCCTGTTCGACAACGCCGGCAACGCCATACCAGCGGGCTTCAAGAACGGATACTGCGTGATCGATGTGGGCTGCAACCCGGGCTACACCGGCCAGTTCGGCTGCAGCAACATGGGTATCAGCAAAGGGTGTTACGACGTTTACGGCTCAGGCACCACCTGCAATTGGATCGACATCACGAATGTGCCTTCCGGCCAGTACACACTGGTGTTGCGCACGAACTGGCAGCGGGCACCGGACGCCCTGGGGCGCAACGAGCGTGACTACACGAACAATTTCGCCCAGGTCTGCTTGAACATCGTGAACCCTGGCGGGGGCACGGTACCGACCTTCTCGGTCATTGGCACCTGCCCCACCTACACCGATTGCCTCGGCCAGCCTTACGGCGATGCCCGATACGACTGCACCGGTGTGTGTGCCGGTACCGTGAAACGCGGCGACCTGAACAATGATGGACAGCAGACATCGCCGGACGCGCTCGCGTACGTGCAGGGGATCCTGGGGAACGACGTGACCACCTCCTCGTGCACCGATCTGAACAACGATGGGCATATCACGGTGACGGATGCCGCCTTGCTGGCCAATTGCTACAACCAGCAACATGTGCACGACCAGAGCAGCCACGTGTTGCACTACCACCCGTGGTGTGATTTCCCACGCGGCTACCTAAGCAGCAGCGACCAGGTCGATCTGCAACTGGCGAACCTGGACCCCATCGCGAAGACCGTGGAGGTCTGGGTGCGTAATCCCACCTGCCGGGTGATCGGCTATGAGTTCGAAATGAGCGGGCTCACGATCCAGACCGTCACGAACCTGGCACCGAACCTCGTGGGAGACTTCGTGAACACCTCCTCGCTCGGAGGCACCAAGGTCATCGGCATGTCGTACATCGATACCTCGCTGGTGAAGAACGCCGGTTTCGTTCCATTGCTCCGCATCAACTACTTCAGCCTCACCGCTGCCACGGTATGCATCGCGCATATCACGGACATCGTGAACAAGGATGCCAACAATACGCTGACGAGCATCGTGAACGGATGCCTCGTCGTGCCGAACACGATCGCTGTGCGTCCGCAGGTATGGCTTGAAGGGCCCTACAACAGCACGTCGTCGATGATGAACGACGACTTGCGCACCGCAGGATTGATCCCGGCCAATGAGCCATACGCCGCACTTGGGTTCACGCATGTGGCCGGCGGTGGTGGCGAACAACTCGGCACGGGTGTGCTCGCCGTGACCGGCGCGAACGCCATCGTGGATTGGGTGTTCGTCGAGGCGCGGAGCGCGAGCGCTCCCTACGGTGTGCTGGCCACGCGCAGCGCTTTGCTGCAACGTGATGGGGATATCGTGGGTACCAATGGCACTTCGCCCGTGTTGCTTCAGGTCGCCCCAGGCAACTACAACCTAACGGTGCGCCACCGGAACCACTTCGGTGCGATGACAGGAACGACGGTCCCGCTGGGCACCATACCGGCAACGGTCGACTTCCGCAGCGTACTGACCAGCACCTACGGTACCGAAGCGCGCAAGAGCGACTTCGGCACCATGCTCTTGTGGGCGGGCAATGCGTTCCGTGATCGTACCCTGCGTTACATGGGCCAGGACAACGACCGTGATCCGATCCTGTCCGTGGTGGGTGGCGCGGTGCCAACGGGCAGCGTGGCTGGCTATTATTTGGAGGATACCAACTTGAGCGGGCTGGTGAAGTACACCGGCGGCGGGAACGACCGGGACGGCATCCTCGTGAACATCGGTGGCAGTGTGCCTACGGCCATCCGCAGCGAGCAACTGCCGAATCCGTAGCGCACCGCTCCTCCCTTCAGAACGCCCCCTCCGCGTAATAGCGGCTTACAACAGGGCCGTGGAGAACCCGTGACCTGGCAGGCTGGACCCGCCTTGCAGGAAGGTCTAGTTTCGCGGACAGTCCAATGAGAACGACACGCTCCCCTCGAAGTGCGGTTCTGCTCGCCACCGCACTGCTCCTCCAACTAGCACAGGCACAGATCGAGCATGGTGGTGTGCCCTTATCGATCAGCCGGGCCGCGGACCTACAGGCACCGGCCGGGGTCCATCTGCCCCTTCCGGACCTGGCCGCACTGGCCGCACAGGACGCCATCAACGACCTGGACAAGTCCATCCCCTATCGCTTCGGCTACAATCATGCGGTGGATCTGGGCATCGGGAACGCCGGGACCTGGACGACGATGGACGATGGCACCCGCGTGTGGCGGATCGGCATCGAATGCCCGAACGCGATAAGCATCAACTTCGAGTTCGACGAGTTCGCCATAGCCCCCGGCGCGAAGGTTTATGTGCTCGATCCATCAGGTGCGCACATCGGGGCCTTCACCAGCGAGAACGATCAGGGCGAGCATGTGCTCGGGGTACAGCCGATGCGGGGCCCGTGGATCATCGTCGAGTACCAGGTCCCGGCCGGCCTTGCGCTGGGCCGCCTGCACATCGGCCAAGTCACGCACGGCTACCGCGATGTGTTCAATTACGCCCGGGCCCTGGGTTCATCGGGAGCATGCAACAACAACGTGATCTGCCCCGAAGGCGACAACTGGCGCGAGCAAATACGCGCCGTGGCGATGATCGTTGTGAGCGGCAGCGGCATCTGCACCGGTACGCTCCTGAACAATTGCGCGCAGGATGGGACACCGTTCTTCCTCACCGCCAACCACTGCCTGCCCGGCAACCTGAACGTGAGCACCTGGGTGTTCCGCTTCAATTGGGAAAGCCCTGTGTGCGGAAGCAATACCAACGGGCCCACGAACCAGACCGTCAGCGGTGCGACCCTGTTGGTGAACAGCGCCGGTAGTGATGTGGCCTTGCTGCGCCTGAGCAGTACGCCGCCCGCGGCCTACAACGTCTTCTACAGCGGCTGGGATAAGAGTGGCGCCGTACCCACGGGTCAGACGTGCATCCATCACCCTTCCGCTGACATCAAGAAGATCAGCTTCGACTACAACTCCGCCTCCACGGCGACTTACGGCAGTGCGGCCTGCTGGCGGATCTCCGCCTGGGACGACGGCACGACAGAGCCCGGTTCCAGCGGAAGCGGTCTTTGGGACCAGAACAAACGGATCATCGGACAACTCTACGGCGGTGAAGCCACATGCAGCAACAACGTCAACGACTACTTCGGTCGCTTCGCCGTGAGCTATACCGTGCTACAGCCACACCTGGGCAACTGCGGCAATACCATCGACGGCTATGACCCGAACGCACCGTCCCTCACGCTGGACGCGCAAGTGACCGGCTTCACCGGTGCGAGCGCCAGTTCCTGCATGGCCACCCAATCGCCTTCGGTGACGGTGCGCAACGGAGGGCTCACCACGATCACGACTTTCCAACTCGCCTGGTCGGTGAGCGGTGGACCTTCGGGCACTATCCCCTGGAGTGGATCCCTTGCATCGAACGCGTCGGTGAACGTCGCTCTCGGAAGCATCGTCATCCCATCCGCGTTGAGCACACTGACCGCCACGGTGAGCGCACCCAATGGTGGCACGGACCTGAACCTGGCGAACAACAGCAGCAGCACACCGATCGCCTATGGCAACAACACGCTGACGTTGAACCTGACCCTGGACCGCTACGGCGAGGAGACCACCTGGCAGATCAAGAACGGCAGTACCGTGCTGGCGAGTGGCGGACCCTACACCCAAGCCGCGAGCAACGGTGCCTATCCTCAAGCGCCGGTCACGATCTGCGTTCCGGACGGCTGCCACGATCTGGTGGTGAACGATTCTTTCGGTGATGGTATGTGTTGCAGCTACGGCAATGGGGCGTTCGACCTCCGCGATGCGCAGAACAATGTGCTTGTGAGCAACACCAACTTCACCGGGTCCTCCACGACGCACAACTTCTGCATCCAGTCCGCGATCCGCATGGCCGCACAAGTGATGCTCGAAGGGCCTTATGGTGTCGGACCGCAAATGAGCGATGCCCTTCGATCCGCCTCGCTCCTTCCCAACTCGGAACCGTACACCGGCCTTGGCTACACCCACGCTGGCGGTGGTGGTGGCGAAACCGTTCAGGCGGGCGTTCTCAATGTGACGGGGTCGAACGCGATCGTGGACTGGGTGGTACTTGAATTGCGCGGGGCCGCGCCGACCTACACCGTTGTCGCCACGCATGCAGCGCTGCTCCAGCGGGATGGCGATATCGTCGGCATGGATGGCGTTTCATCGGTATCCTTCGCGGTCGCCGCTGGCAACTACTACATCGCTGTGCGCCACCGGAACCATCTCGGCATCATGACCGCCGCCACGCGCGCCCTTACCGGTACCGCCGCAACGGTCGACTTCCGTTCCGCAGCCACGTTGACCTACGGGACATTCGCGCGAAAGGATTTGAGCGGCGTGCAGGTGATGTGGGCCGGCAACGTGAACGGCGATGTCAGCCTGCTCTACGTTGGCTCAGGCAATGACCGCGATCCGATCCTCACGCGGATCGGTGGATCGGTGCCCACCGCGACCACGACCGGGTATTGGCGCGAGGACGTGAACATGGACGGGTTCGTGATCTACGTCGGCAACGGCAACGATCGTGATCCCATCCTCACGAACATCGGTGGCAGCGTTCCGACAGCGAACCGCGCGCAGCAATTGCCCTGATCACTTCTCCGCCGGGTTCTTCTTCCCGGCCACGAGTTTCACGATGGTCTTGGCGAGCCGGTCAGCCCGTGTCTCGTCGCGCTTGGCCCCAACGACCCACATCACGTATTCCTTCTTGTTCGTGTAGGCCAATGCTTCGTAGGCGGCTCTTGCTTTCGCGTTCCTCTTGAACCCGGCGGCCAGATCATCGGGCACTTTCACGGTCTTCGTGGCCGGATCAGCCCAGGCGTTGGCATTGGTGTGGTAGGTCTTGCTCGCCGTGCTCTGTTCCTTGGGTGGTGTATTCTGCAAAAGGAAGCAGGTCCAGTTCTCATCGAATGAGATCAATGCGAGCCAGCGCATCCTGACCCTCTCCAGGCTTTCCCAGCCCTTATCGCGCGTGAGGTCCGTCTTGGCGCCCTTCGGATAGGCGATCCACAACAACCCACCTGGAGCAAGAGCCGCGCACGTCTGTTCGATCTCCCTCTCCAACTCCGCCTTGTTCTTCACGAAGAGGTGGATGAACGCGTTCGACCTGCCGGGCCTGGACTTGATGCTCGCGCCCTTTGGGAGCCTCCCGAGCGTCCTCGCGTAGCTGGCTGGAGCATGAAGCGCGACGATCATCGTGTCTTCGGTGACGCGGAGTTTCTCGACTAGTGCTGCCATCTCTATCCTTTGAGCAACACCCGCGCATTCTCCAGCGCGGCCTTGGTGAGTTTCCGTCCGCTCAGCATTTGCGCGATGGCTTCCACGCGGCGCTCACTGTCCAAGGCCGAAATGCGGGTGTGTACAGCATCGCCTTCCTGGTCCTTGGTGACGAGCAAGTGGTGCTGTGCCTTGCTGGCGATCTGCGGAAGGTGGGTGATGGCGAGCACCTGCCGCTGCCGTCCCATGCGCGCCATCAGGCTGCCGACGCGGTCGGCCACTTCGCCGCTCACGCCCGTATCTATCTCATCGAAGATCACCGTGGGTAGTTCCTGCGAATCCGCAGCGAGGGAGATCATGGCGAGCATCACGCGGCTGAGTTCACCGCCGGACGCCACTTTGTCCAGCGGCGCCGGTGCGCGGTCCTTGTTCGCGGTGAAAAGCGCACGCACCATGTCGACACCTTGCGGCCCCGGCTCGCCAGTGCGGTGATCGAATTGGAAGACGGCATGCGGCATGCCCAGTTCCTGGAGGATCGCCTCCACCTTGTTGGCGAGCGGCTTCACGGCCTTGATCCGCCCGCGGGAGATCGCCTTCGAACGCTCCTGCACGGTCCCATGCAAGGCGGCCTCCTCTCCTTCCAGTGCCATGATCCGTTCAGCGAGCGAATCGATGCGGCCGGTGCGTTGGCGCAGGTCATCGGCGATCGCCAGCAGGGCTTCGTTCGTGCCGACGCGGTGCTTCTGTTGCAGGCGCAGGATCAGGTCCAGTCGTTCACGCAGGCGCACGGCTTCTTTCGGATCGATCGTCACATGGCCGGCGAGCGCTTCCGCTTCATCGCCGATATCCTTCAGTTCGATGGTCACACTGTTCAAGCGTTCCAAGAGCCCATGCACCGCAGTGTCCAGCCGCGCGGGTTTTGTGAGCAGATGCTTCAATTGTGTCAATGCCGTGAGGACCCCACGTTCCGCCCCGATGCCCTCCTCCACACCCTGCAAGGCTTGGATCAGTTCCCCGGCGTGGTCGGCACGGGATAGTTCCTGTTCGATCACGGGTTGCTCATCCGCTTTCAGCGCGACCTCGTCCAACTCGGTCAGCTGGAACCGGAGGTAATCCAATTCAGCACGTGAGCGTGCCTCCTCTTCGCGAAGCCCGGCCAGTTCACGTTGACGTGCGCGCCACAGGTCGTAGTGCGTCGCATATTCCTGCACCGCAGCGTCCTGCCCTGCCACATGGTCCACAAGGCCAAGCTGGAAGTGCGGATCGTTGAGCAGCAACGTGTGGTGCTGGCTGTGCACGTGTACCAGGTGCGCGCCAAGTTCGCGCAGCTGCTCCAAGCGGACCGGTGTGTCGTTGACAAAGGCGCGTGAACGTCCACCGGGATCCAATTGTCGCCGCAGGATCGTGGTCGCCTCATGGGGCAATTCGTTCGCTGCGAACCAGGCAGAGAGATCCAGCTCCGCGAGATCAACCTCGAGTTCGATCACACAGCGTTTGGATGGATCGCGCAGAGCTCCGGCGTCAGCGCGCTCCCCCATCGCCAGTGCCAGCGCACCGATCAGGATGCTCTTGCCGCTGCCCGTTTCTCCGGTGATGATGGTGAGGCCCTCGCCCAGATCCAATTCCAACTCTTCGATGAGCAGGTAGTTGGTGATGGAAAGCCGCTTCAACATGACGGGAATGATGTCAGCGTGATCACCGCCAAGATGGGGAATTCATGTGCTCATTCGACCATGCGATCCCGAGAGCATGTACCTCACGAACCGCGCATCATCTCCTGGTACTGGCTGATGTGACCGGGGTCGATGATCTGCAAGGTGTTGAAGAGCTTGCTCTTCTCCTGGGGCTCGGCCGGTTTGAACAGATCCACCAGCTCCTGGTATTTCGCGTTGAAGAATACCTGCAGGTTGTAACTCGAAGGTTTGGCCTGGTGTACGGTCTTCAACTTCTCGATGCCCGCCGCGATCGTACGCCGGGCGGCTGCCGCGTCCTCGGTCATGGCGTCCAGCGCGGTGCGGTGGTAGCTGTAGAGCAATTCACGGAGGGGTCGGAACACGGGTTGCAATTGGTTATCGAGCAACCAGTAACGGTTGTTCTGGTCTTCGAACGCTTTCCACCCGCTCTCGCTGCCGTTCTGCGCGTTGTTCACCACCTGTTGTGCCAGGGTGTAGAACTCCGTCCCTCCCAGTGGTTTGAACGAATCCGCGTCCACGCCCAGCACGAAATAGGCATAGAATCCCAGGATCGACGAGAGATTGCCGATGTACCGGTCCGGCGTGAAGTCGATCTGCACGTTCTCCAGGTAGTTGAACTGGACGCTGTTATCCACCAGGTCGAGGATGGGCGTATTGTAGTCCGTGCCGAACACCGGCCTGGCATAGATCAACTGCAGCGAGCCTTCGAACCGGTCCGGCGCCGGTTGGCTGCTGATGGTGAGCAGGATGTTGATGTCGATGCGCTCGGTCGGAGCGTAGTTGTAGTTGGAGAACCGCCGACTTTGGAAAAACTCCTTGATGGCCAGTTCCAGCGAACGGAAAATACGCGGTTCGGCCGTGGCCACCTGCGGAGCGATCACGCTCACCTGGCAATTGAACTCCTGCGGTCTAACGACAGCAGGCAGCAGGAGCAGCAGAAGCAAAGAGAGGGTGAGGCGCATCAACTCAGTAGCTTTTCGAGGCGGTCCAAGATAGCACGGGCTACCTCGGCCTTGCTCATCAACGGCAGTTCTTCAGGATCCGTGCCCGGCGTCAGCAAGGTCACGCGATTGGTGTCATGCCCAAAACCCGCTCCGGCATCGCGCAAGCTGTTCAGTACGAGCAGGTCGAGTTTCTTCCGAACGAGCTTGTCCGCAGCATGGGCCAGTTCGTTGTCCGTCTCCAGTGCGAAGCCCACGACCAGCTGCCCCTTCTGTTTGTTCGCGCCGATCCAGGCCAGGATGTCCTCGGTGGGCTCCAGGTCGATCTCCAGCGCGCTGTCCTTCTTCTTGATCTTGCCTGCGGCCGGGTTCGCCGGACGATAGTCCGCAACGGCAGCGCTCATGATCACCGCATCGCTTTTCAAGGCGATCGCCTTTGAGGCTTCGGCCATCTCCGCTGCGGTGGTAACATCCGTCCGGACAATGCCCGCCCGATCCGTCGTCAACCCCACAGGTCCGGTCACCAATTCAACATGGGCACCGCGCGAGGCGGCTTCCTCCGCCAGGGCGAAGCCCATCTTGCCACTGGATCGATTGCCGATGTACCGCACCGGGTCGATGGCTTCCTGTGTAGGCCCGGCTGTGATCAGTATCCGCTTCCCGCGCAACTTGCTGGTGCCGAGAAGGTCCATGCAAAGTCGCTCGACGATACGTTCAGGCTCGGACATGCGTCCCTCACCGCTCAATCCACTGGCCAGTTCACCGCTTTCCGGACCGATTGTCCGCACGCCGCGTTGCTTCAGCAGTTCGAGGTTGGCCTGGGTGCTGTCGTCGCGCCACATCTCCAGGTCCATGGCCGGCGCCACATACACCGGACAAGTGGCGCTGAGGTAGCAGGCGAGCAGGAGGTTGTCGCAAAGCCCGTGGGCCATCTTGCCCATGGTATTGGCGCTGGCCGGGGCGATCAGCATCACATCGGCCCAGCGGGCCAGATGCACATGGTCATTCCAGGTGCCGTAGCCTTCCCTGTTCACCAGATCGGTCAATACGGGGCGGCCACTCACGGTCGCGAGCGTCAACGGGGTCACGAAGTCATGGGCGGCCGGGGTCATCACCACCTGCACCTGTGCACCGGACCTGACCAGTTCGCGCACAAGATGGGCCGTCTTATAAGCGGCGATGCTGCCCGTGACACCGAGCAGCACCCTGCGATACAGGAAGCGTTCCACCCGATCCGGGGAGCGTTCCATGAAGCGGGAGAATTAGTCCTGCTTGGGAGCAGGTGCCTCCACTTCGTCCTGGCGACGGAAGTAGATCTTGCCTTCGAGCATCTCCTGGATGGCGATGGCAGCAGGCTTGGGCATGCGCTCGTAGTGCTTGCTCACCTCGATCTGCTCGCGGTTCTCATACACCTCCTCCAGGTTCTCACCGCTCACGGCGAACTCTTCGAGCTTGGCGCTGAGTTCCTCCTTGATCTGCACGCTGATCTGGTTGGCGCGCTTGCCCAAAATGGCAACGGCCTCGTACACGTTGCCGATCTCGTTGTCCAGTTTGGACACGTCACGGGTCACCGTGGTCTTGGCTGCGTTCATATGCTTGTTGGTCATGGTCATGGCGTATGGGTGACTTGCTGCAGGGCGTCGTTCAGTTGCTTGTTCAGTTTCTCGGCATCGTCCATCATGGCGCTCTGCGGGTAAGCGTCGGCGAAATTACGATAAGAGCGGATAGCCTCCCGCAATCGTTCCACCTTGCGGACCTCGATGCTGTTCATGGCCAGCTCGGTATCCGACCGCAGGATGGTCAGCATGGCGTCCTCCCGGTACTTGGAATTGGGCCAAACCCGCACGAAGTCCTTGAAAGCCACGCTGGCCGCCTGGTAGTTGCGCATGCGGAAGTACTGGTCGGCGGCATGGTAGCCCTTTACCTCCAGTTTGCTCCGGAGGCCGTCGATGAGGGCATTGCAACTGTCCTTGAGGGTGGTTTCGGGGTAGCGCACCATGAACAACTGCAGCTGGTCGATGGCGTTCCGCGTGTCGGTCTGGTCCAGTTCGTAGCTCGGTGAGTTCTTGTAGAAGCACAACGCGCTCAGGAAGGCGCACTCCTCGGTGTACTGGCTGCTCGGGAACGTGTGCGTGAAATTGGCCAGGTAGTAGCCCGCCATCGTGTAGTCCTTCATGTAGAAGTAGCACTTGGCGAACATGTAGTTCACCTTCTCGCTCTCCGACGTGCCCCGCTTGATCATGATCAATTCCTCCAGCAACGGGAGGGCGCGGTCCCACTTCTCCTTGCTGTAGTACTTCTCGGCCACTTCCATCTTGTAGGCGGCGTCGGTGCTCTTGAGGGCCTTGTTGAACTCGCTGCAGGAGGTGAGCAGCCCAACGGCGAGAAGCAGGAAAAGGACGCGGCGCATTGTTTCGGGGGCGCGAAGATAGGTACCGTGAGCGAGAGGGACTTCGGTGGGTGTGAACGCGGGGCCCACGTCCCAAGTATTCGCCCGCGGTTACCTTTGGCCAGCCGTTCCGCTCAACGGCCCACCACACCCACACCCATGAACGACATCTTCGACAAGATCCGCAAGGACGCGGGTCCCCTCGGTCGCTACGCGAAACAGGCCCACGGTTACTACAGCTTTCCCAAGCTGGAAGGCGAACTGGGTGCGCACATGACCTTCCGCGGGAAGAAGATGCTGATCTGGAGCCTGAACAACTACCTCGGGCTGGCCAACCACCCCGAGGTGCGTAAGGTGGACGCCGAGGCCGCCGCCCAATGGGGCATGGCCTACCCGATGGGCGCCCGCATGATGAGCGGCCAGACCACCCAGCACGAGCAACTCGAGAACAACCTGAGCGACTTCATGCAGAAGGAGGACACCTTCCTGCTGAACTTCGGTTACCAGGGCTGCATGAGCTGCATCGAGGCCCTCCTCTCCCGCCACGACGTGCTGGTGTACGACAGCGAGTGCCACGCCTGCATGATCGACGGTGCCCGCCTCCACATGGGCAAGCGCTTCGTGTTCCAACACAACGACATGGACAGCTTCGACAAGCAGCTGGAGAACGCCCGGAAGGTGGTGGAGCAGACCGGCGGCGGGATCCTGGTGATGACCGAAGGTGTGTTCGGCATGGCCGGTGACCAGGGCAAGTTGAAGGAGATCGTGCAGCGCAAGGCGAAGTACAACTTCCGCCTCTTCGTGGACGATGCCCATGGATTCGGTCAACTCGGTGAGAACGGCCGCGGAACGGCGGACGCCCAAGGCGTGCAGAACGAAGTGGACGTCTACTTCGGCACCTTCGCCAAGGCCATGGCCACCATCGGCGGCTTTATCAGCGGACCGGAGGACATCATGATGTACATGCGCTACAACATGCGCAGCCAGACCTTCGCCAAGAGCCTGCCCATGCCCATCGTCATCGGTGCGCTGAAGCGCCTGGAGATGATGCGCACCATGCCCGAACTGAACGCCAAGCTGTGGCAGATCACCAATGCCCTGCAAAGCGGCTTGAAGAACGCCGGCATGGATATCGGCAAGACGAATAGCTGCGTGACGCCCGTGTACATGAAAGGCGGCATCCCGGAGGCCACCAACGTGATCGTGGACCTGCGCGAGAACCACAGCATCTTCTGCAGCATTGTGGTGTACCCGGTGATCCCGAAGGGCGAGATCCTGCTCCGTCTGATCCCCACCGCCGTGCACACCCTCGATGATGTGAACTATACCGTGGAGCACTTCCAGAAAGTGATGGAAAAGCTCAAGGCCGGCGCCTACAAGAGCGAGACGATCGCGGCGGTGTAAGGAGGCTGACCTAATGGCTGTCAGCTCGAATACAGTAATTCACTTTACCCAGTCGAAGGACTCGCTGAAGGGGATACTTCGCGAAGGCTTCAAAGTGTTCTATTGTCGCGAAGAAGTTTTCTTTGAAAATTCGAAGGGACCCATGGCTTACGCGGTTCCCATGGTTAGCTTTTGTGACATTCCGCTTTCGGAAGTGAAGAACCACATCTCTAAGTATGGAGGGTATGGAATTGGCCTGACGAAGGAATGGGCGAATGAGAAAGGACTCAATCCGGTGCTTTATGTTGCACACGGTTCTCATATCGCGAATAGTTACTGGCGGGCCTATTCAGACCATGTTCTCGGACCTGAACCAGGAGATGCTGTGAAAAAGAAGCCCGTTGCAGACGTCCTTCGTTATATAAAGAATTACTCTGGACAACTCTCGCGAGGCGGCACTTTTGACAAGGACTACAGATTCTATGACGAACGGGAGTGGCGTTATGTCGTTCCGCACTCAGAAGACGTTCCAATGTTCGTTCTCGATCAGGCGTATAGGACCGACGAGCAGAAGGAAACTGAGAATCAAAAGCTGGAGTCATTCCGGTTAGAGTTCACGCCTAATGACATTAAATACCTCATCATTCAGAGCGACGCGGAGATACCGGAGTTTATAGAGACCATGCGCTCCGCCTCAGGGAAATTTCCGTTACTCGATGTTGAGCGTTTGATGACTCGGCTTATTACGACAGAGCAAATCACAAATGATTTTTGATCGTTGTTTGATTGGGTCGAGACTTTGGCCCCAATTGGACATAGTTCGTAGCCCTGCCTCCCAGTCCGGACCTAACTGGGCGTAGCCCCCATTCCCCTAGCTGGGCGTAGCGTATAGCTACGCCAGGCCGCATCATGACGGTCGGCGCATCGTCGGCTACCTTCCCACCATGCTCCGCTCGCCCTTTGTCCAACTCATCCTGTTCGCCATCGTCCTTGCGTGGTCGGCTATCGCACCAACCGATCGCTTCACCTGGTGGCTGGAGGTTTTGCCCGGGCTTATTGCCCTCATCGTCCTTGTCCTCACCTACCGCCGCTTTCCTTTCACACCGCTGGCCTACGGGCTGGTACTGGCGCAGTGCATCATCCTCTTCATTGGTGGGCACTACACCTATGCGGATGTGCCGTGGTTCAACTGGCTCCGCGATGCGACCGGTGGCACACGGAACAACTTCGACAAGCTGGGGCACTTCGCGCAGGGCTTCGTGCCGGCAGTGGTGGTGCGTGAGGTCTACATCCGACTCGGTGTGGTACAGCGTCGCGGTTGGCTGGCCTTTATCGTCATCACGACCTGCCTGGCGATCAGCGCGGCATATGAATTCGTGGAATGGGGCGTGAGCGTGGCCACCGGCGAAGGAGGCGATGCTTTCCTTGGCACCCAGGGCTACGTTTGGGATACACAGAGCGATATGCTGATGGCCGTGTTCGGTGCGACCGCCTTCCTTCTCACGTTGAGCCGCACGCACGATCGCCAGTTGGCACGGATCCAGAAAGGATGACGACCGCCAAGGCATTGATCCTCGCTTCGCTCACTATGGGAGCGCTCAGTGCTTCCGCGCAACTCACCGATTGCAGCGCCGTGCGCACCGGACGCTTCCTGTACGAGAACGAATTGGGCAATACGATCATCGATCGCGGCGATGATGAACAGTTGGAGACCGCACTGACCGAGGTGTGGGAGGAACGCCTGCGCGTGGAATGGGTCGATGGCTGCACCTACAGTTTGTACCCAACGCCCGCGCCAAAGGACGACAAGCCGCGTCTCGGGCAGGATCTGATCGTCACCACCCACATCATCGAGGTGAACGAACTGGGCTACTCCGCCAAGGTCTGGTGGTCGCCGCCACCGTGTGACACGCTCACATTGCATTACAAGCGCCTGCCGTAGGATGGCAATGGTCAACGACCGCACTCGATATGACCTCGGTGAAGAGCGGTCGAAGTGACACTACCTTGAACCCATGCATATCGCCATCATTTCAGCCAGTGTGCGCGAGGGACGCAGGAGCCATCGCGTGGCCTTGCACCTCGAACGCTCGGTCATCGCCTCGGGCAACACCGCCGACCTGCTCGACCTCAAAGCCTTCGCCTTCCCGATCTTCAACGAACGGTTGAAATTCCAGAAGGACCCTGCGTCGGCGACGTTGGACTTCGCTGAACGCATCCGCAAAGCGAACGGTGTGATCATCGTGACGCCCGAGTACAACGGTGGCTATCCGGCGAGCATGAAGAACGTGGTGGATCTCCTCAACACGGAGTGGAAACGGAAACCGATCGCGATCAGCACCGTTTCCGACGGATCGTTCGGCGGTACGCAGGTGATCACCTCGCTCCTGTTCTCGCTGTGGAAGATCAAGGCGTGGGTGGTGAACGGCCATATGCCCGTGCCGAAAGTGGCGGAAGCCTTTGACGAAACTGGCCAACCCGCCGATGCTGAAGCCTGGGCGAAACGCACCAAGGCGTTCCTGGACGAATTGGGCTGGGCCATGGAGGCCCGGCGCAGGATGGAAGCGTGATCGCCTCGCGATCTAGACCTTCACCGGCTCGTGCTGGAAGATGCGTTTGAGCACCTTCACGGTGTGCTCCACTTCCGCAGCGGTACTGTTGCGGCTGAAGGAGAAGCGGATGTTCGCGCCCGGACGTTCGGGGTAGAGCGCCGTCAGCACATGCGAGCCCTTGTTGCTCCCGCTGCTACAGGCACTGCCACCGCTGCACGCGATGCCCTCCATGTCGAGGTTGTAGATCAGCATCTCGCCTTTGCCATCGTCCGGGAAGCAGACGCTCAGCACGGTGTACAAGCTGTTGGGGCCGACATCCCCGTTGAAGCTCACCCCCGGCAGTTCCTCCTGGAGCCTGCGCTTCATCAGTTGCTTCAAGCCGCTGACGTGGTGGATGTGTTCGTCGAGAGCGCGATAAGCGACTTCCATCGCCTTGGCCAGACCGACGATGCCGTAGATGTTCTCGGTGCCCGCCCGCATGTTGCGCTCCTGGGATCCGCCGAGGATGGCGGCTTTGATGGTGGCGCCATTGCGCACGTAAAGGAAGCCGATCCCCTTCGGCCCGTGGAATTTGTGCGCCGCGCATGTGATGAAGTCCACCGGTGTGTTCGCCAGATCGAAGCGGTAGTGCCCCATGGTCTGCACCGTGTCGCTGTGGAAGAGCGCGCCATAGCGTCGACAAAGGGCTCCGACCTCCACAAGGTCGATGCGCGTACCGATCTCGTTGTTCGCGTGCATCAACGACACGAGCACACCCTGCCCTTGCGTGGCCTTCAGCAATTCCTCCAAGTGTGCCATGTCCGGCGCGCCGTCCGGCATCAATCGCAGCCAATGGGCCTTCGCATTGCCGGAATGGCCCAGCGCGTGCGCGACCAGTTCCACGGCATGGTGCTCGATCGGCGAACTGATGATGTGCTTCACCCCCAGATCGCGCACGGCGCCGTTGAGGGCCATGTTATCCGCTTCGGTGCCGCCACTTGTGAAGACGATCTCGCCCGGTGTGCAGTTCAGGAGTTCCGCCACCTTCCGGCGGGACTGTTCCACGGCGGCGCGTGTTTTCCGGCCGTAGGCGTGGATCGCCGAAGGGTTGCCGAAGTGCTCGCGCATGTAGGGCAGCATGGCGTCGAGGACCTCCGGGTCCAAGGGCGTGGTGGCTGCGTTGTCGAAATAGATGCGGTTCGTTTTCATATCCATGCCCGGTGGGACGCGGCGAATTTACCGGGCTGCGGCGGGAATCCCCGCCACCTCGGACAGTTCGCTCATGATCCTGTGCGCCAGTCCATCGGCCTCTTCCATGGTGCCGGCCTCGGCGTAAATGCGGATGATCGGCTCGGTGTTGCTGCGCCGCAGGTGCACCCAGGTGTTGCCGAACTCGATCCGCAACCCATCGACCGAAGTGTGGGGCTGGGCCTGGTAGCGTGCTTGCATCGCGTCCACGATCGCCTGCACATCCATGCCCTGTTTCAGTTCGATCTTGTTCTTGCTCATGAAGTAGTCCGGGTAGCTGCGGCGCAGTTCCAGACAGGACTTCCCGCTCCGGGCCAGATGAGTAAGGAAGATCGCGATGCCGGCGAGCGCATCCCGACCGTAGTGCAATTCGCTCAGGATCACCCCGCCGTTCCCTTCACCGCCGATGGGCGCTCCCACCTGTTTCATGGTCGCCACCACGTTCACTTCACCCACCGCGCTCGCGTGGCGCTTGCGTCCATGGCGTGCAGCGATATCGTCCAGCGCCCGGGTGCTGCTCAGGTTGCTTACCGTGTCGCCCGGTCGATGCGCCAGCACATGATCGGCACAGGCCACAAGGGTGTACTCCTCACCGAACAAACTGCCATCCTCGCACACCAACGCCAGCCGGTCCACATCGGGATCCACGGCGATGCCGAGGTGCGCCTTGTGGCGTTTAACGGTGGCGCACAGATCGGTCAAATTCTCCGGCAACGGTTCCGGGTTATGCGGGAAGTGCCCATCGGGCGTGCAGTTGATCTCCACCACTTCCAGCACGCCCAGCGCCGTGAGCAGCGCAGGCACAGCCTCGCCCCCCACGGAGTTCACCGCATCGAGCACCACGCGGAAGTTGGCTTTGGTGATCGCCTGCACATCCACGAGGTCCAGGTCCAGGATATCCTCGATGTGCCGACGTGTCCATCCGCTGGCTGAGCGCACACTTCCGAGCTCTTCCACCGGAGCGAATTCGAACGCCCCTGCTGCTGCGATGCGCAGTATTTCGGCGCCATCCTCGGCGCTGATGAACTCTCCCAGATCATTGAGCAGTTTCAGCGCGTTCCACTGGATGGGGTTATGACTTGCTGTGAGGATGATGCCCCCCTGCGCACGTTCGCCCGGCACGGCCAGTTCAACGGTGGGTGTTGTCGCCAGCCCAAGGTCGATGACATCGAAGCCCATGCCCGTGAGGGTACCCCGTACGAGGTCCGAGACCATGGGCCCGCTGATGCGCGCATCGCTCCCCAACACGATCCGCAGGCGTCGCTTGGGACCGGCAGCCGCACCACCGTTCGCCGCCGAACTGTTCCAGGAGCGGACCAAGGTGCCGTACGCGGCGGTGTAACGCACAACATCGACCGGGGTGAGGCCTTCGCCCGGTGCACCGCCGATGGTGCCGCGGATCCCGGAAATGGAACGAATGAGGGTCATGGTGGATGGTTGGCCTCAGGAACGAGCCGAAGCCCCGCAAAGCTATCCGGGGGGTCACCGCGCACATGCGGCTCGCGAGCCTCGCTTCCACGATCGGGTGTTGAACCAGCCAAGTGCGTGCAAAACGGGTCCATCGACGTGCACCGGGGGCTGTTCATAACGCCATTTATTGATCGGCGCCCCGGAAATGAACTACCTATTTTTGTCCAAAGCCCGACGGCCCACCGAATGAACGAAGGCCCCCTCCCCCTTCCCGAGCGCAACGACGATCAGCAAGGCTGTGTCCAGCGCTACGAGGCCATGCTCCACCGGAACGATCATTACTTCTTCGATGTGGAGGAGTTCGAGTTGATAGTCGAGTACTACCTGGAGCAGAGCGACATGCGCCGGGCCCGGGAAGTGCTGGACTATGCGCACCAACAACACCCCGGTTCGCTTGACCTGATGTTCTGCGAAGCCCAGGTGTTGATGAGCACGGGTAAGTTGAACAAGGCGCTGGAGGTACTTGACGCCATCGGCAAGTTGGAACCCTTCAATGAGGACGTTCACCTGCACAAGGCGGGCATCTACAGCCAGTTGCGCAACTATCGCCGCGCCATCGAGCATTACAAGCGCGCGCTGGACCTTGCCGAGGAGGGTTTGGATGAGATCTACCTGGACCTCGCCTTCGAGTACGAGAACCTGGAGGCGTTCGATCAAGCCATCCATCACCTGAAGAAGGCCCTCGAACTGAACCCGGAGAACGAAGCGGTGCTCTATGAACTCGCCTACTGCTACGACCTGGCTGAAGCGCACCAGGCCGCAGTGGCTTTCTTCCGTGAGTTCACCAACGAGCACCCGTACGCGTTCGTCGCATGGTACAACCTGGGCAATGCGTTGGCCAGGCTCGACCGGCTGCCCGAGAGCAATGAAGCATTGGACTACTGCATCGCCATTGATGAGAAGTTCAGCTCCGCCTACTTCAGCAAAGCGCGCAACTTGTTGGTGGCCGGTGATTTCCAAGCCGCTATCGACTGCTACCAGGAGACCGTGGCGCACGATGGTCCGCAGGCGATCACCTTCAGCTACATCGGCGAATGCTACGAGAAGATGGAACGCCTGGAACAGGCGCTTATCCATTACGATCAGGCCCTGGCGCTGGACCCGAACTGGGTGGACGCCTGGATCGGACGCGGCGTCGTGAAGGATGTGCAAGGCCGTTTGCCGGAGGCCATCAAGGACCTGGAGGTGGCTGCGCGTTTGGCGCCGGAGCACGGTGATGCCTGGTTCTACCTGGCCAATGCCCTGGGCCGGGCCGGGCGCTATGAAGAGGCGTTGGCGGCCTACAGCAAACTGAACACCCTGGAGCCGGAAAGCCTCGATGGCTGGCTGGACCACTCCGACCTGCTGATGAACCTGAAAGGCGCCGAGGCTGCGTTGAAAAAACTGCGCGAAGGGGAACCCGTCCACAAGCTCAACAGCCGGTTCCGCTATCGGATGGTGAGCTACATGTTGCGATCGGGTATGGAACAACAAGCGTTGCTCGAGTTGGAGGAGACCCTGATGGCCGACCACGAAGCCCACACCCACTTGCTTGAGCACTACCCCGAAGCGGCCCAGATGCCACAAGTGATGCACCTGCTGGAACTTTACCGGAAATGAACTACCCGCTCTCGCATATCCCCGTGCGGACCACAGCACCGCGCGAGGATGGCCTGACCATGGTCATGGACAAGGGTTCGTCCCTGCGCCAGGCGGAGGACCTGGTCTCAGCGGCCGGCCATCTCGTGGATCTGGTCAAGCTCGGCTTCGGCACCTCGTTCATTACACCGAACCTGCAGGAGAAGATCCGATTCTACCAGAAGGCTGGCCTCAAGGTGTACCTCGGTGGAACACTCTTCGAGGCGTTCATCGCCCGGGGGATGTTCAAGGACTACAAGAAACTGCTCGACCAACTCGGACTCGATACCGTCGAAGTATCGGATGGGTCGATCAATATACCGGAGAAGGAGAAGTGCAGGTATATCTCCGATCTCGCGAAGACCTATACCGTGCTGAGCGAGGTGGGCAGCAAGGAGTCGGGGATCCTCATCAGCCCGGCCAAGTGGGTGAACATGATGCGCACCGAGTTGGACGCGGGGAGTTGGAAGGTGATCGCCGAAGCGCGCGAAAGCGGTACCGTGGGCATCTATCGCCCAAGCGGACATGCGCACACCTCGCTGGTCAATCGCATTCTGGCCAAGGTGCCCGGCAAGGACATCCTGTGGGAAGCGCCCCAGAAATCGCAACAGATCTGGTTCATCAAACAACTCGGTGCCAATGTGAATCTGGGCAACATCGCCCCGGAGGATGTGATCCCCTTGGAAACGCTGCGCCTCGGTCTGCGCGGCGACACCTTCTTCCAGTACCTGCCCGAGGAGATCGCTGAGAAACTTCGCCAGGTGAAGACGGATTGAGTTCCCTTCACCATTACCAAGGCCGGTTCAGCCGGCATGTTAGACCTTACAACGGGAACGCACCGACCTTCGAGACCGATGAAAGAGATCACTCCCCCCGAACTGAAGAAATGGAAGGACGCTGGCGACACGTTCCAGTTGATCGATGTGCGCGAGCCTTACGAGGCCGAGCGGTGTAACATCGGCGGCACCCTGATCCCCCTTGGCGAAGTGGTGGAGCGGCTGGCGGAGATCCGCAAGGATGTGCCCGTGGTGGTGCATTGCAAAAGCGGTGGCCGGTCCAGTGCGGTGATCCAGGCACTATCGACACGGTATGGCTACGACAACCTGATCAACCTCACCGGTGGGATCATCGCGTATGGCGCTGCCGTTGCCCCGGAACTCAACTGCGACTGATCGGCGTTGCCCATACCTGATAAAAAACCACCATGCTCGCCACCCTCCAGGAATTCTGGTACTTCATCACCCACCTGAACATCACCCTGCCGATGTTCATCGCCGCGCACGGTGACCTGGTCTACGCGCTGTTGTTCGTGGTCATTTTCGTGGAGACCGGCTTGGTGATCATGCCCTTCCTTCCCGGCGATTCCTTGTTGTTCGTCGCGGGCTCGCTTGCTGCGGGTGCGAACCCTTCACTCGATCTCGCAGCACTTTTCGGGCTACTGTTCCTTGCGGCCGTTCTGGGGGACAACATCAACTACTGGGTCGGTCGTTTCTTCGGCCCGCGTGTGGCGAAGTGGCGCCTCTTTGGCCGCGACCTCGTTCAACAAAAACACCTGGACAAGACCCACAGCTATTTCGAGAAGTACGGCGTGAAGACGATCATCATCGCGCGCTTCGTCCCCATCGTTCGCACCATCACCCCGTTCGTGGCGGGCATTGGCGCGATGGATTACCGGAGGAAGTTCCTGCCTTTCGATGTGTTGGGCGGTGCGCTCTGGATCGGGTTGCTGTTGCTCGCCGGCTTCGCCTTCGGCACGCACCCCTGGGTACAGAAGCACTACGAGGCCGTTATCCTCGGTATCGTGTTCATCAGTGTGCTACCCATGCTGGTGGAGTTCATCCGCCACCGCAGCAATAGATCGAAGGCCTGACGCGTTCCCCAGCGTGCAGCGTTTCGGACTCATCGGCAGACCCCTCTCCCATTCCTTCAGCCAGCGCTACTTCACCGAGAAGTTCAAGCGCGAAGGTCTCGCAGACCACCGCTACGATCCCTTCGAACTCGACGCCGTTGAGGAACTGCCGCTTCTTCTGCGCGACACACCCGATCTCGTCGGCCTGAATGTCACGATCCCCTTCAAGCGATCGGTGATCCCGTTGCTCGATGCCGTGGATCCGCTGGCCAGCGCCGTGGGCGCTGTGAACACCATTGCCATCCGCGATGGACGTACCACCGGATACAACACCGACGTCGAAGGATTCCGAAGCACCTTGCTCCCGCTATTGAAGGGGAAGAAGCCAAGGGCGATCGTGCTCGGCAGTGGTGGCGCGAGCCGCGCAGTGGTCTGCGTGCTCAAGGAACTCGGCATCCGTTTCAGGGTGGTGAGCCGCAGCCGCGAACGCGGCGACCTGACCTGGGACCTGCTGGATCCGATCATCGTCAGTGTTTGCCCATTGATCATCAACACGACGCCGCTGGGCATGTTCCCCGATGTCGAGGGCAGGCCCGAACTCCCGTACGAAGCGATCGGTGCGCGGCACATCCTCATCGACCTGGTGTACAACCCGGAGGAGACCGCCTTTCTTCGCGAAGGGCGTCTGCGTGGAGCCAACACGACCAACGGACTTCATATGCTGGAGGCACAGGCCGAAGCGAGTTGGCGGATCTGGCAGGAGCAAAGGCAGTAGGCAGGGGCAGGAGCATTACGTCGGGGTCTTGCCCCTGCTCCTGCCTCCTTACATCAGCGGCACGCCCGCACCACCATCACGATCACGCAGAAAAGGAACAGGAAGAAACTGATCCGATTGACCCCGTGCATGAAGCGCAGGCTCGAATTCGGATCGCTCCTGCCGAACAGCGTGACCGGGTTCAGGTAGTGGAGAATGCGCTTGAGGAACATGGGACGGTGTGACGCGAAAGGTAATTCAGCCCCTCTCATACTCTTCCCGCTCGCCCCTCTTAGTGCTGCCCTGAGCGGAGTCGAAGGGCGGTTGGTCCCACCCTCCTTCAGCCTTTGCGCACCTTTGCCGCTCGCCATGCCCGAAGGAGAATTCAGAATGACCGCCCAGACCATGCTCGGTCTGGAAGAAGTGCTCCGGGTCGAACTGGTGCAGATCGGTGCGCGAGAAGTAACGCGGCACAACCGGGCGGTGAGCTTCAAGGGCGACCTGGGCACGATGTACAAGGCGAACCTCTGCCTGCGCACCGCCATCCGCATCCTTGTCCCGGTTGAAACATTCTCCGCGCGCTCCAACGAGGAACTCTACCTCAGCATCAAGAAAATGCCCTGGGAGGAGTTCATGGAGGTGGATGACACATTGGCCATCATCGTCACGCTCAACACGCCCTTCTTCACACACACACAGTTCACCGCGCAAAAAGCCAAGGACGCCATCGCGGACCGTTTCCGCGAGCGAACAGGGAAACGCCCTTCGGTGGATCGCCACAAGCCAACGCTGCGCATCCACCTGCACATCAATCAGGAGAATTGTGTGGTTTCGCTGGACAGTACCGGCGGATCCCTTCACATGCGCGGATATCGCGACCACACGAACCTGGCACCGATCAACGAAGTACTCGCCGCAGGTATGGTGCTGCTCACCGGCTGGGACAAAGAGAGTCCGCTCGTGGACCCGATGTGCGGTTCAGGTACCATCCTGATCGAAGCCGCGTTGATCGCCGCGAACATCCCGCCGGGCTATTACCGGCAGGGCTTCGGCTTCCAGCGCTGGAAGGATTACGACGAGGCCTTGTGGGACACGATCTATTCTGGGGCCATCGCCCGTATCAACTCGAAGAAGCCCGTGATCCTGGGCGGCGAGATCTCCAGCAACGTCGCGCGCAAGGCCATCGCGAACATCCACGAAGCGAAACTGGAGGACACCATCACGATCAGGAATTGCGCGTTCGCCGATCTGGAGCCACCGGCGATCGTTGGACACCGTCCCATCGGCAAGCCGATCCTGATCATGAACCCGCCTTACGGCGAGCGGATGGACAAGGACGAGGACATCAACGCACTCTACAAGTCCATCGGCGACACCTTGAAGAAGCGTTGGGCTGGTTACGATGCCTGGATCATCACCTCCAACCTCGCAGCGGCCAAGCACATCAAGCTCACGCCGCGACCGAAGATCCAGTTGTTCAATGGCGCGCTGGATTGTCGTTTCATGCGGTATGAGTTGTACAGTGGGTCGCGTCGGCGTGATGTTCCGGCCATGGAGGATGGATCCGGGCCGGAGCAGGAGGAAGCGGATCCTGAGAATTGATCGGAGCATGTCGATGATCCGTCGCGATGCGATGGCCGATACCTTTGCACCCGCTCATTTCCCGAGTCGCTCCGCTTGCCCTTTGAACTCATCTCCGAATTCACCCCGACAGGTGATCAACCCGAGGCCATCCGCCAATTGGTGGAAGGGCTTCGTGACGGCGTGCGTGCGCAGACGCTGCTCGGTGTAACCGGCTCAGGCAAGACGTTCACGATCGCGAACGTCATTGCGCAAGTGGACAGGCCCGCACTGATCTTGAGCCACAACAAGACCCTGGCCGCGCAGCTCTACGGCGAGTTCAAGCACTTCTTCCCGAACGATCGCGTGGAGTACTTCGTGAGCTACTACGACTACTACCAGCCCGAAGCCTACCTGCCCACCACGGGCACTTACATCGAGAAGGACCTCGCCATCAACGACGAGATCGAGAAGCTCCGGCTGAGCGCGACCAGTGCTTTGCTCAGTGGCCGACGCAACGTGATCGTCGTGGCGAGCGTGAGTTGCATCTATGGCATCGGCAACCCGGCGGAGTTCCACAAGAGCATCGTGCGCGTGAAGCGCGGCCAGAAAGTGACACGGAACGCCCTGCTCCACACCTTCGTGGCAGCGCTCTACAGCCGGAAGGACGATGAACCGGTGCGCGGAAATTTCCGCGTACGCGGCGATGTGGTGGAGGTTTACCTGGCTTACGCGGACGAGGGCGTGCGCATACACTTCTGGGGCGATGAGATCGAACGGCTGGAGCGCTTCGATACCCAGAACGGCAAGACGCTGGAGACGCAGGACGAGGTGACCATCTATCCCGCCAACATCTTCGTGACCAGTCGCGACACCATGAACGCGGCGCTGGAGGCCATCAAGATCGACATGGAGAAACAGGTCGAGTTCTTCCGCGAGATCGGCAAACACCTGGAGGCGAAACGGCTGGAGGAGCGCACGCGCCATGACCTGGAGATGATGCGCGAACTGGGCTATTGCTCGGGGATCGAGAACTACAGCCGCTACTTCGACCAGCGCCAGACCGGCCAGCGCCCCTTCTGCCTGTTGGACTACTTCCCGGAGGACTACATCATGGTGATCGACGAAAGCCATGTGACCGTGAGCCAGATCA
>JBDTNF010000024.1:0-4478 GCA_039933875.1 Flavobacteriales bacterium
GCATTCCCGAAGGCCTACTTCGAGAAGGACAATGACGCCAAGACGGGCAGCAAGGGTGACTTCATCTTCCGTGACGCGGATGATGCCGGTACCGAGGTCGTCTCGATCATGTTCGAGATGAAGAACGAGAACGATACGACGGCGACCAAGAAGAAGAACGAGGACTTCCTGAAGGAACTGGACAAGGACCGCAATGAGAAGGGCTGTGAATACGCGGTCCTTGTATCACTGCTCGAACCCGACAACGACCTCTACAACGGCGGCATCGTGGACGTGTCCCACCGCTACCCGAAGATGTATGTCGTTCGGCCTCAGTTCTTCATTCCGATCATCACGCTGCTTCGGAACGCCGCCCAGAACTCACTGAAGTACAAGACCGAACTCGCACTGGTGAAGGCACAGAACCTGGACATCACGAACTTCGAGAATGAACTCGAGGCGTTCAAGTCCGCCTTCGGCAGGAACTATGAACTCGCATCCAAACATTTCCAAAAGGCGGTCGAGGAGATCGACAAGTCGATCGACCATCTGCAGAAGACGAAAGACGCGCTCATCGGAACCGACCGCAACCTGCGCCTTGCGAACGACAAAGCCCAAGAGGTGACGATCAAAAAGCTGACCCGCCGGAACCCGACCATGGCGGCAAAGTTCGAAGACCTCAAGAAGCCCGGCTCTGCTGATGCGGAATAAGTGCTGCCGAGCGCTTGATCTTTCTACTTCCGCTTCTTGCCGGTTCCCGGCGCATCGGGCTTCCCACGCTTGAACCCTGCCTGCGGCAGGCAGGCCCACGACCGGTCGCGGCTTACTGATCGAACTTCCGCTGCCTCACGCGCGGCGGATCGAACACGGTGATGCGTTCGGAGAAATCCACTTCAGGGTTTGCCTGGAGATAGTCCAGCAGTATGTCGGCGGGCGTGGTCGGCTTGAATGTGAAGAGACGGTAGTACACGATGCCGCCCAACGCCTTTTGGTTCCGTGCGATGGCCAAGGTCCCGATGTCGCTGTCGAAGGTCAGCACAGTTCGCGCATCACGGTTTGCGAGTGCAACAACGTCCTCATCGGATGAGCCGCTCGCTACGGCGCTCACATGCACCACATCGTGTCCTGCTTGTCGAAGTACTTCCACGCTCGGCATCGGGAAGTTCTCGTCGGCCAGGAACTTCATTTCGCCTTACCGGGAATGGGCCACATGAGCATGCCGTCCACCATGCACTCCAGCACGAAGGCATGCACCGCCTGGATGTGCTCAGGCTTCAGTGTCGGAAAGCTCTCCAGCAACATCTCGTTCGTCCAGCCATCAGCCAAGCGGCCCTGGATGTGTTCAACGGCGAGGCGCGTACCCGCGATCACGGGCTTGCCCCCAAGGATTGCCTTGTCGCTGGTGATGTGCTGCTGCCAGTTCATATCCCAAAAGTAGGGCGTGGTGCCCTTGCGTCCCTACTTCCGCTTCTTGCCGGTTCTCGGTGCATCGGGCTTCCCACGCTTGAACCCCACGACCGGTCGGGGCCGCCCACGACCAGTCGCCGCCTCGCGTTCCACTTATTTTCGAGCCATGGAACGCAAGATCATCCTGCACATCGAGAAGCTTCCGGAGGGATCCTACCTGGCTACGTCCGATTTGTTGCAGGGGCTGGTGGCGCAAGGGCGCACCATCGCTGAGACCTTGGAGATCGCACGAGACGTTGCGAAGAAGCTCATCGAGTCCGCAGAGCCGGATGCCGCGATCAAAACCATTGAGTTCGGCGACAATTTCGACTATCCGCTCGTGGTCGGATCCTGATGGGCGGCTTGGTGGCTTTCGTTACCGCGAGATCGTAGCTCGCTTGAAGTGCTTCGGTTTCCAGTTCCATCGTCAAGCGGCCGGTAGTCACGAGATCTGGTACTGCGAGCGAACGAACCGCTACACGACCATTCCCAATCACTCCGGTGACATGCCGGAGGGAACACTACGGGCCATCGTGAAGCAGGCCGGGGTGGAGGTCGATGAGTTCTTGAAGGCGCGTTAGAGGACGAGGCCGTAGCTCACCCGATCACTTCACTTCGCGGTTTCGCGCCTGACCGGTCGCCACCCCGTTCTACTTCCGCCCCTTCTTCTTGCCGGTCACCCCCGGCTCACTCCCGCACCAGCTTGTAGGTGCGCGCGGCATCGGCATCCACCACACGCACCAGATAGGTTCCGGAGCGGAAGGCGGTGAGATCGATGTGTTCGTTGGTGCCGCCCTGGATCCGTTGTGCGGAGAGCAGCCTTCCGTCCGCGCTGTGTATCTCGAGGGTCGCGTTCTGGCCGACCGTGCAATTGAACGAGAACACGCCAAGGGGATCGATGGTGCTGATGGTACAGTCCGCCGCCGGGCGTACGTTCTGCAAGGCGATCACCGGTGAATGCACGTACTGACCATCGAAGTCCACCTGCTTCAGGCAGTAGTAGTTCGCACCATCCAGCGGTTCGCGGTCATCGAACGCATAGTTCCGTTCCACCTGGCTGTTGCCTGCTCCCAGCACCGATCCCAACATCTCGAACGAGACACCATCCGCACTGCGCTCCACCTCGAAACGATCGTTGTCATGCTCGCTGGCGGTGGTCCAGAACAAGTGGTGGATGCCGTCCTCGTTCTGCCCGCGGAAGCCGAGCAGTTCCACCGGAAGCGTGATGGGCACATCGTTGTACTTCGCGAAGAACACATTGTCCACGGAAGAAGGCGCCGTGAGGTTCGCGACGGCCGCGCTCGGATCGAAATCCACGACGCCGCTACCGAAACCTGCCTGCATGATGCCTGTGAAATAGAGCGAACCATTGGGTGCGGTGAAGAGCGAGGCCTTGTACCCGCTCACGTTGCACCAGCAGGAATGTCCGAAGACACCCGCCCATTGGTACAGGCCGCTGACATCGAAGCGCGCGAGGATATGGTTGTACAAGGGCGTGAAGCCACCGCCCACGACCGCGAGGTTGGCCACGCCCGCACCGGGGTCCATATCGATGGGCGATGAACCTGTGATGTAGTCGCCTGCCATGTACAGACGGCCGTACACGTCGAGTTGGATGTCGACATCCGCAGCGTTCAACGGAAGCAGTTTGGCCCAAACGTAGTTGCCGCTCGCATCGAGCTTCGCCAGGAACACCTGTGTCTGCCATGCGCCCGGTGTCAGCAGCGCGGTCCCGGGTCCGGGATCCATGTCGATGCTGCCAACGGAGACCGAGTTCGTGAGGTTGGCGGAACCGGTGAAGTACACGTTGCCCGCCGCATCCATGGTGAGGGCCACGCCCACATCACTGCCCGGACCGCTGAACGACTTCGCCCACATGTAGTTGCCGTTGGCGTCGTACTTCGCCACGAACGCATCATAGCTCCCAACGGAAGTGAGGTTCGCAACGCTCGCTCCTGCATCGAAGTCCGCCGTGAGGTTGTAATAACCGGTGAAGGCGACGCCGGTCGCGTTCACCGCTGCCTCGCGGAAGTTCTCCCCGCCGGTGGAGCCGATGGAGTTGGCCCAGAGCATGTTCCCGTTGGTATCATACTTCACCAGGAAGCCATCCGCACTGCCAGCAGCCGTGCGGTTGCAGGTGAGCACACCGGGGTCGAAGTCCACCGTGCCGGTGTAGTCTCCCAGCAAATAGATGTTGCCGCCGCCGTCCACCTCGATGTCGTTGGCCACATCAGCCGCGCCGGCGCCGATGCTTTTCGCCCAGAGGCAGTTTCCGTTGGCGTCGTATTTCGCCATGAAGATGTCCGTGGATCCAGCAGAGGATGTGAGGTAAGCCATGCCTGCGCCAGGGTCGAAGTCGACATTGGTGCCTTGGTAGGAACCGCAGATGTAGATGTTGGCGGACGCATCGATCACCATCGCGTTGGCATGGGTCACCAGCGGGATGTACTTCGCCCAGAGGTAGCTGCCGTTAGCGTCGTACTTGGCGATGTATGTGCTGGTGCCATAGATCGGCGGCGTTGCGTTCACCACTCCTGCACCGGGATCGAAATCGACCGTGCCCCAGAAGTTGCCGTAGATGTACACGTTACCCAAGGCGTCCACAGCGGTGCCGCGTTGGATGGACTCCACGTTGCCGGGCAGCATTTTCGCCCAGATGTAGGTGGGCGGTTGTGCGTGAACGACAGCGTTCCACCACGGAACGATCAGCAGCAGAACAAAAGCCCGTTTTGGCGATCCCATGGCAAACCCTTGCGCAGCCTGTGCGATCGGGTCGCTCAAAGGTTGATGGACACGTGCTCGAACACGGTGACGAAAGTCATGATCCGGAACGTGCTTGATCAGTGGACCCCTGGGTCCAAGGTCTTCGGGGAGCGGGCTCACTAGACCCGCGGAGGGTCTCCTTTTCCCTAAGCCTCTGCCTTCGGCAGCCAGGTCCGCCGGGTCGGTCCGCTGCTCTTGAGCGGTCAACCCTGTGGCAAGGGACCGTGCGTCTCTACTTCCGCTTCTTGCCGGTTCCCGGTGCATCGGGCTTCCCACGCTTGAACCCCACG
>JBDTNF010000025.1:0-6519 GCA_039933875.1 Flavobacteriales bacterium
GCATCTTCGACAAGAACGAGATCTACCCGTACATCACCGAAGGCATCGGCGAGGACTTCGTGCCAGAGAACGTGGACATGGACCTGATCGATCACTTCGAGAAAGTCACTGACCGGGATGCGGCCATCTTCACCCGGCGCATCGTGAAGGAGGAAGGCATCTTCGTAGGCAACAGTGCGGGCAGCGCCATTGCGGGCCTGCTCCAGTTGAAGGACAACTTCAAGAAGGGCGAGGTGGTGGTCGTGATCTTCCACGACCACGGCACTCGCTACGTGGGCAAGATGTTCAACGACGACTGGATGCGCGAGCGCGGTTTCCTCGTGGAAGAGAAGCCAACGGCGGGCGACTTGCTCAAAGGCAAGGACCTTTCGCTCGTGAGCGTTGAAGCCGATGAGCCCGTGCTGCTCGCGATCGATCGCATGCGCAAGCACAACATCGACCAGTTACCTGTGATGGAAGGCGGCAAGCCCGTTGGCACGATCACCGACGCGCGACTGTTCGATGCGATCCTGGAGGATGCCGAAGTGCGCCACCAGAAAGTGCGCTTGGTCATGGGGCCTTCGTTGCCCGTGATGGACCCTGACGCAACGCTGGCTGAGATCGCGAAGAAACTGGGCAATGGAAGCCAGGCCGTGCTGGTGAAAATGAAGCAGGGCTTCGGGATCATCACCAAGCAGGACATCATCGGTAAGCTCAAGTAGTATCCAGCCATTGGGCGATCGGAAGATCAGAAAATGAGACACGGGTTTCGTTATCCGATCCTTGTGATCTGCGTTCTCGCGATCGTTGCTTTCTTAGTGTGGGTTGGGGCGAATTGGATTTTGTCGGACATCGACATCGATGAGTATGGTAACCAGATGGATCGATTTGGAAAATGGGCAGAGGTCATGGTTTATTCTGGATGGACATGGTTTCTGGCCGTATGCACTCTGGCTCTCCTCCTTCTGATTAGATGGCTCATCAAGCCAAGTAGAGGTTAACGTAAGAGGGATCCGATCATATGCACTTCTAATTTTTCTGACCGTCTGATTCAGCATGCCCTCCGTCATCGACCAAATGCACCGCACCATCCAGGTGCCGCCGCATCCCCAGCGCATCATCTCCCTCGTCCCCTCCCAGACCGAACTGCTCTATGCCCTCGGTCTTGGGGAGCGTGTGGTGGGCATCACCAAATTCTGCGTCCACCCGGAAACGTGGTTCAATACGAAGCACCGGGTGGGCGGAACCAAGAAGATCGACATCGACAAGGTGCGCGCCTTGAAGCCTGACCTGATCATCGGCAACAAGGAGGAGAACGAGCGGAAGGACATACAGGAACTGGAGAAGGAGTTCCCGGTATGGATGAGCGATGTGCGTGATCTGGCGGGGGCACTGGACATGATACTTCGCATCGGGGATCTGCTCGGGACCCAAACGAAAGCGCAAACCATCAAGCAGGGGATCGAAGAAGCATTCACCGACCTGGTCCCAATGGAACCCACCCGCACCGTAGCGTACTTCATCTGGCGCGCGCCGTTCATGGTATCAGGCCATGGCACCTTCGTGAACGATATGCTAAGGCGCTGCGGCCTTATCAATGTGTTCGATGCCGACGATGCGCGCTACCCCCAGATCACCGCACAGGAACTGGCCGAAGCCGATCCGGAGGTCATCTTCCTCTCCTCGGAGCCTTACCCGTTCACGCAAAAACACATCGCCGAGTTGAACATGATCTGCCCCGGCACCCCCGTGCGGCTGGTCGACGGGGAACTGTTCAGTTGGTATGGAAGCCGCCTTTTGCAGGCCCCCGCCTACTTCAGCGGTTTGTCCATCCTTTGAACGGCGCACCGGGCCGGAAGCGTGGTCCTACTTTTGCCCGGCCCCGCGCACGCATGACCCGGTTCCTGTTCGCCCTCGTACTCCTTTCGAGCACATGGACCGCCCATGCGCAACGGGTGGGCCTTGTGCTGAGCGGCGGCGGCGCGAGCGGCATGGCGCACATCGGGGTCATGCAGGCGTTGGAGGAGAACGGTGTCCCCATCGACTACATCACCGGCAGCAGCATGGGAGCGTTGGTCGGTGCGTTGTATGTCTCGGGCTGGTCGCCTTGGGAGATCGACTCCATGTTCAATACGGATCAGTTCCGCATGATGGCCGAAGGCGGTGTGGAACCCCGTTTCCAGTATTACTTCAAACAGGACTTCCCTGACGCATCGCTGCTTAACCTGCGCTTCGACCTGGACACCACCCTGCAGACTTCGCTGCCCACCAATTTGCGCAGCCCGGTGCTGCTGGACTTCGAGCAGATGCGGGGCTTCTCCCCGGCCTCGGCGGCTTCCGGGTACAACATGGACAGCCTCTTCGTTCCGTTCCGTTGCGTGGCATCGGACCTTACGGCGCAGCGGTCCGAGGTGTTCCGGCAAGGTGACCTGGCGCAAGCGGTGCGGGCGAGCATGAGCTATCCGTTCTACTTCAAGCCGATCCGCGTGAACGGGCACTTGATGATGGACGGCGGCCTCTACAACAACTTCCCCAGCGATGTGATGTACGAGGACTTCTTCCCGGACCTCATCCTGGGCAGCAACGTCTCGAGCAACTCCATCGCCCCGAGCGAGGACGACCTGCTAAGCCAGCTCCGCGCGATGATGCAGGCGCCAACGAACTTCTCGGTGATCTGCGAGAACGGCGTGATCATTGAGCCCCGCACAACCACCGGCGTCTTCGACTTCAGCGACCCCTCCGTATCCATCGCCGATGGTTATGCAGAGGCGATGCGCCGCATGCCCGAGATCCTGGCCCAAGTGGAACGCAGGGTACCGCGTGCGGAGTTGGATCTGCGACGCAAGTCGTTCCGTGCGAAGTTCCCGCCCCTGATCTTCGGGGATGTCCGCATCGAGGGATTGAACCGCTCCGCCGCCCACTACGTTTCGCGCAGCCTCGACCCCCACGGCGAGCCGTTGACCGTGGAGCGGCTGAAGCCGGGCTACTTCCGGCTCTTCGCCGACCACAACATCGCCGGCCTGTATCCAAGGGCCACCTACCGCCCAGAGCGTGGCAACTACGACCTCGACCTGCTCGTGAAACCGGAGAAGGACCTGAGCGTTCGCTTCGGCGGTATGTTCTCCTCGCGCCCGATCAACACCGGGATGGTGGGCCTCCGTTACAACCTCTTCGGCGGCAGCAGCGCACGCCTTGAGGCGCTCTCGTATTTCGGGAAATTCTACACCGCAGGACAGCTGAAGCTACGCGCTGACCTCTCCACCCGGTTGCCGATGTACGTGGAACCGGCGTTCACCCTGCAGCGGTGGGATTACTTCCGCAGTTTCAGCACGTTCTTCGATGAGGTGAAGCCCTCCTTCATTGTGATGAACGAGATGTGGGCGGGGATGAACATAGGCCTGGGCTTTGGCAACAAGGGCCTCTTGCGCGGCGATCTGAAGTGGGCGGAGACAAAGGACCGCTACTACCAGACCGACGATTTCAACGGACAGGACACGAGCGATGTGACCTACTTCCGGCATGTTACCGGGGGCTTGGTGATCACCCGGAATTCGCTGAACCGCAAGCAACACCCGAACGCCGGCGAATGCCTGCAGGCCGAGTTGCGCTACATCGTCGGGGACGAGAACACGATCCCCGGCTCTACTGACCAGGATGGAAGCGTGGAGTTCAAGGCCCGGCGCGAATGGCCTGTGGCGAGGGTCTCCCTCGACCAGTACTTCCTACCGCGTGGTATTTTCAAGTTCGGTGTGCTCGCCGAAGGTGTGTACAGCGGTATGCCCATGTTCGAGAATTACACCGCGAGCATCATCCGGGCGCCAGCGTTCCAGCCCACCCCGGAGAGCCGCACCTATTTCATTCCAGAATTCCGGGCACCCAAATACCTGGCCGGGGGGTTGCGGACCATCATCGCTGTGGCGCGCAACAGGTTCGACCTCCGTCTGGAGGCCTATGTGTTCCAGCCTTACGAGCCCATCATAAAAGGCCCGAACGGGGAACCGGAGACCGCACCAGCCTTCACCGACCGCTACTACATTGGGTCTGGCTCCCTGATCTACCAAAGCCCCATTGGACCCCTCTGGTTCAACCTGAGCTATTTCGATCAACTGGAGGAACCTTGGGCTTGGAGTATCAATTTCGGCTACATCCTCTTCAACCAGAAGGCGCAGGAATGAGCGGGATGATCGGCCACGCGCTGCTGGACCGCTACGAGCAGGTGGCGGGTGAACTTGAGCGACTTCCGGCCGCGCAACGCCCCGATGCCGCGCTATGGGAACTTGTGGATGAGCTCCTCCTGGATCTACACCTGATACGCCATGGTTACACGAGCGATGGCTATGAGAAGCATGTTGCTCGGCGTCTGGAGCACGACTGCGCTGACGAAAGCGTGGTGGAGCGGATGCACGCGATCCGGCTATGACGAGTACGGGAATGACAACGATAGCAAGCCAGAGTGTGCAACCTTGGGGTCTTACTACGGCTCTCCACAAACTGTTAGCGTAGATGAGCGCGCCCGGACTACTTGAGCATCGCACGCAGGTCACAGCTTACGGGAACGACTTGCTCCGAGTCTGCCATGTTGATTTTGCCAAGACTACTGAGATGTAGCGTCAGGTTTGCGGTGCGTTCTTGTTCGGTATCACTCACGCTTATGGCATTTCGCATCAACTCGCGCCTCCCGACGTTCATGCGCTGGTCATCACGGTGCTTATGGATGTTCTGCGTTACAGCGCCGATCAAGCCGGAGCCTTTTCATCCGAACTTGTTCAGTCCACGAGTGCTGACCCGAACGACACCATGAAAGCGATCATCCACCGAGGCATTGACGGCCATCAACAGTTGATATCTCGCCAGGACGACGCACTTCGCCAGAACCTGCTCGGAATTTTTCAAACACTAGGACAGCCATATGTGGGCTGACCATGCATTGAAGCCAACGACGGTAGGCCTTCACGGTTACGCGACGGATGGTTACGACAGGCATGTGCAACGCCGTCTTGAGGAGCTATGCGCGGATGAAAGCGTCGCCGAACGGATCAAGGCGATGCGATCGTAGCGTCCTGAGATGCCGGGTCAAGCCCGGCATGACATCCATGTAAAAAAAGAGAAACGCCCCGCAAAGCGGGGCGTTTCTCTTCGTCGTCTCCGTCATGCCGGGCTTGACCCGGCATCTCGTCAGGCCTGGGCCGTAGGCCCGCCGAAGTTCATCGGGATCTCCGGCATCTCCGTTTCGCGGATGGCACCGTGCACCGCCTCGAACTTCTGGATGTTGTCCGCCAAGGCGCGCATCAGTCGCTTGGCATGTTGGGGCGTGAGCAGGATGCGCGATTTCACTTTCGCCTTGGGCACGCCGGGCATCACGCGCACGAAGTCCAGCACGAACTCCGAGTTGCTGTGGGTGATGATCGCGAGGTTGCTGTATATGCCATCGGCCACCTCTTCGCTGATCTCGATGTTCAACTGGTTGGCGCGGGGTTGATCTTTCTGGTCTGCCATGATTCAAGAAAAGTTGAAAGAAGAAAGCTGAAACAGGAAACCCTTCGTGACGTTCGTCACCGAGTCCCTGTTTCAGCTTTCAGCTTTCAGATTTCAACTTTCAAACTCATTCCTCGACCTCCTGCGCCTGCAGCCTCTCAGCCATCATGCGCGTGTACTCGTCCTTGTTGGCCACAACGGTGTTGCGGTAGGCACGTGCACCCGTACCAGCCGGGATCAAGTGACCCACGATCACGTTCTCCTTCAGGCCGTTCAAGTGGTCCTCCTTGGCGTTGATGGCGGCCTCGTTCAGCACTTTGGTGGTCTCCTGGAAGGAAGCCGCGCTGATGAAGCTCTCCGTCTGCAGCGAAGCGCGGGTGATACCCTGCAGCATGGTGCGGGCCGTTGCCGGTTTCGCCGCGCGCGCCTCCGCCAACTTGGCGTCCTTGCGCTTCAACACGCTGTTCTCATCGCGCATCTTCCGCGTGGAGACGATCTGGCCCACCTTCAAGTTGGGACTGTCGCCAGCCTCGGTGATCACCATCTTCTCATAGATGTGGTCGTTCTCGGCCATGAACTCGGTCTTGTTCACACCCTGGCGTTCCAGGAAATGCGTATCGCCCGGATCCTCGATCTCCACCTTGCGCATCATCTGGCGAACGATCACTTCGAAGTGCTTGTCGTTGATCTTCACACCCTGCATGCGGTACACCTCCTGGACCTCATCCACCAGGTATTCCTGCACTTTCGTGGGACCCTGGATGTCCAGAATGTCCGCAGGTGCGATGGAACCATCGCTCAGCGGCTGACCAGCCTTGGTGAAGTCGTTCTCCTGTACGAGGATGTGTTTGCTCAGCGGCACCAGGTAGGTCTTGTGCTCACCTGTGCGGCTCTCCACGATGATCTCGCGGTTACCACGCTTGATCTTCCCGTAGGAGATGATACCATCGATCTCGCTCACCACGGCAGGGTTGCTCGGGTTACGCGCTTCGAACAGCTCGGTGACACGGGGCAGACCACCGGTGATGTCACCACCCTTGCCGGAGCTGCGGGGGATCTTCACCA
>JBDTNF010000026.1:0-2745 GCA_039933875.1 Flavobacteriales bacterium
CTTCGATCGGTCCCCAATTCTCGGGGCCCTTCATGCCGCGACCGGCGCTCACTACGATCTCCGCTTCCGGCAGCGGGATGCCCGCACCTGCTTTGCGCGTTTCTTTCAAGGTGACGCGCGCCGCGCCGAGGTCACCGCTGTATTCTTCCACGGTGGCAGTGCCTGAACCCGTCTCGACAGGGATCGAGTTCGGCATCATGCTGATCACCCGCACCGGGCTGGTCACCTGTTCCCAGCCCTGTGCCTTTCCGCTGAACACATTGCGCTTGATGCGATCCCCCACAGGCAGGGAGGTCGCTCCTGCCACGTGCCCGGCTTTCAGGCGCGCGGCCACACGCGGCGCCACCGACTTGCCGGTGCCATCGTGCACACACACGATCGTGGTGGCCTGCTCTTTCGCTGCGATATCGGTCACCAGCCGCGTAAGTTGCTGGCCGTCCACGGTCTTCACGCCGCGCGCGACGATCACCTTGCTGGCTCCTTGTGCACCGAGGGTTTCCAGCCCGGCACCATCGCCGAAGGTGACCACCGTGACGGTGCCACCTTGCTGCTGCGCGATGTGCTGGCCATAGGTCACAGCCTCCAGGGCCGCCTTCGGGATCTTCGTTCCCCGGGTATCGATGAAAACAAGCACGCTCATCTCAGATCACTTTGGCTTCGGTGTGCAACAACTCGATCAACTTGCCGGCCTCGTCGGCCGGGATCATCTTCACGGCTCCTTTGGCGGGTGGCAGTTCGAATTTTACCGTGCCTCCCACATTGTCCGTGGCTACGGCGGCGATCACGGTGAGGGGCTTGGTCCGCGCCGCCATGATGCCGCGCATGTTCGGGATGCGCTGTTCCGCCATCCCTTTCGCGGCACCTATCGCGAGTGGAAGAGACACCTCCACGACCTCCACACCGCCAGGCACGTCACGTTCCACAGTGGCCGTGGTGCCGTTGATGTCCAACTTGCTGGCCAGCGAAACATAGGGTAGGTCGAGCAACTCAGCGACCATCGCGCCCACCTGGCCACCATTGTGGTCAATGGTCTCCTTGCCAGCAAGCACGAGGTCAAAGCCTTTGTCCTTGGCGTAGGCTGCCACTTGTTCGGCCACTTGGAGGGCCTCGGTCGGTTGCGCGTCCACCCGCACCGCTTCGTCGGCACCGATGGCCAATCCCTTGCGGATGGTGGCTTCGGTATCGGTGCCGCCCACGGTGATCGTGGTGACCGTGCCGCCTTGCGTCTCCTTCAGTTCCAGGGCGCGCACCAGCGCGTACCATTCGTCGTAAGGGTTCACGATAAAGGTGACGCCGTTGGCATCGTATTGCGTGCCATCGGCATTGAAGGCGATGCGCGCTGTGGTGTCTGGCACCTGGCTGAGGAGGACGAGGATCTTCACAGGGAGGGGAGGGGTGAAGGGGATCGGTTAGGGGCGGCGAAAATACACATGCCCGAACACCGGCTGTGCCATGGGCCGGCCATTACTTTTCATGACGAACTTCGTCTTGGAACTGACCACACCCACCATCGCCATGGAACTACGCTACACGACCTTCCTGCCGACCGGCCTGCTTCCTCTGCTTTTGTTGCTCACTACCACGATCACAGCCCAAACGCATAACGCCCTCGACTTCGATGGCGTCAACGATCGTGTGGTTTGCGGCACTGACGCGTTGGTGGACATCACCGGTACGCACATCACGGTGGAAGCATGGATCAACCCCGGTTTCTGGGGGCCGAACAACTGGAGCGGTAACATCGTCAACAAGGAGGACGCTGCCTGGTCCGGCTTCATGCTCCGCTGCGGGGCCTCAGGTCAACTGAATTTCGCCATCGGCGATGGCGTCGACTGGTACGAGACCACGAGTCCTGCGAATGTTCTCACCTTGAACACCTGGCAGCATGTTGCCGCCACCTACGACGGTGCGTTCGTTCGCCTCTATGTGAACGGCGTGCAGGTGGCGAGCCTTGTGAACACGATCCCCATCGCCCACGCCGACAACCCCCTGGTGCTCGGTGATTGGTCGGTGAACGCCACCCACCGCTATTATCAGGGGATCATGGACGAGGTGCGCATCTGGAACATCACGCTGGATGCGGCTACCATCGCAGCCAACGTCAACACGTCGTTCTGCGATGCCCAGCCCGGCCTCGTGGCCTACTTCAAGTTCGATCAAGGCGTGGGCGGTGGTGATAATACCTCCATCACCACCCTCATCGAAGAGACCGGGATCAACCCCGGCGCATTGGCCGGTTTTGAACTCACCGGAAACACCAGCAACTTCGTGGGCGGAACGATCCTGGGCACGCAAGTGAGCGGTGTGATCTGTCCCGATGAGAGCTATCTCTTCGACGGCCAGGAACTTACCGAGCCGGGTACCTATACAGCGACCTTCCCCACAGACGGATCGTGCGACTCGACAGTGGTCCTGACGTTGACGGAACCCACGGTGAACACCAACGTGGTGCAGAACGCGAACACGTTGATCGCCACCGCCACGGGCACCTACCAATGGATCGACTGCAACAACAATGCACCCATACCCGGTGCGACGGGCCAGTACTACATGGCCACAGCCAATGGTGATTATGCTGTGATCGTGACCCAGAGCGGCTGTGCGGATACCTCCCTCTGCCACAACATCACCGGCATCGGCATGGCCGAGATCGCGGGTGCCTCGTTCCGCGTTCAGGGCGACGTGGTACACGATGGGTTGTGGGTCGAGGTTGTTGGACCAGCCACGCACCTGAACGCCGAGGTG
>JBDTNF010000027.1:0-3529 GCA_039933875.1 Flavobacteriales bacterium
AAGGGCAACCTGGCCATCAACTGCCAGTACTGCCATAGCGGTGCGGAGAAGAGCAAGCACGCCGGCATCCCCAGCACCAACGTGTGCATGAACTGCCACACGGCGGTGAGCAGCGGTCGCACCGAGGCGGGCACGGGAGAGATCAAGAAGATCTACGCCGCAGTGGGCTGGGATCCTGAGGCGGGCAAGTACACCGGCAAGACCGATCCGGTGCGCTGGGTGAAGGTGCACAACCTGCCCGACCACGCTTTCTTCAGCCACGCGCAACACGTGGCCGTGGGCAAACTGGAATGCCAGGAATGCCATGGTCCGATCGACACCGAGATGGACGTGGCTGAACAGTGGGCGCCGCTCACCATGGGCTGGTGCCTGGAGTGCCACAACCAGAAGGAAGTGAAGATGGCCGGCAACGGCTACTACGACGAACGGATGGCCCGCATGCAGGAGACCGACCTGGGCCACCGCGAGTTGAAGAAGTACCTGGAGGATGACAAGATCACTGTGAGGGAGCTTGGCGGCTTCGAATGCGCCAAGTGCCACTACTAAGACCGAATAGCGCCGCCGCATGTCGAGCACGAAGCGATACTGGAAGGACCTCGGGGAGCTGCACCAAGCCCCTGAAGTGATCAAAGGCCGTGAGCACGAGTTCGCGCAGGACATGGCGATCGACCAGGTCCTGGGTGATCCCTCCTTTACCGGAGCGAGCACCGGCCGACGCGATTTCCTGAAGTTCCTGGGTTTCTCGGTGGGCGCCGCCACGCTGGCCGCCTGCGAGACGCCGGTCATCAAGAGCATCCCCTACGTCAACAAACCGCAGGAGATCACCCCGGGCGTGGCCAACTGGTACGCCAGCACCTTCTATGACGGGGAGGATTTCGCCAGCATCCTGGTGAAGACCCGCGAGGGTCGTCCGATCCACATCAAGGGCAACCCGCGTTTCGGCATCAACCGCAACCCGAACATCGACAAAGGCAGCATCAGCGCCCGCGTGAACAGTTCGGTGCTGGGCCTGTATGATAACGAGCGGGTGCAAAGCCCTGCGAAGCGCGGTGAGAACGGCATGGAGGCGACCACATGGGAAGCCGCCGACAAGGCCGTCGCCGACGGATTGGCCGCCGCCACCGGGAAGCGCGCGGTGCTGCTCACCAGCACGGTCATCAGCCCGAGCACCCTGGGTGCCATCGCTGCATTGCGCGCGAAGTACCCCACGCTCGAGCACGTCCAGCACGACACGATCAGCTACAGCGGCCTCACGAACGCGAACTTCAAGAGCTTCGGCAAGCGCGTGATGCCCAGCTACGACCTCACCAAGGCGGAGGTGATCGTGAGCGTCGATGCCGACTTCCTCAGCAACTGGGGCAGCACTACGGAGAACACCTGGCAGTACGCCAGCCGTCGCACCCCCGAAGTGGGATCGATGAACCGCCACTGGCAGTTCGAGGCACGCATGAGCCTGAGCGGTGCGAACGCCGACGTGCGCGTACCGCTGAAGATCAGTGAACTCCCCCTCGCAGTGATCAGCCTGCACGACGCGATCACGAAGCAGGCCGGTGGCACCGCGGTGGGCGGAAGCAACGCGGCGATCGACACCGCGACGAAGAAGGCCGCCGATGAACTGTGGGCCGCGCGCGGCAAGTGCGTAGTGCTCGCAGGCAGCAACGATGAAGGTGTGCAGTTGCTGGTGAACAGCATCAACCACATGCTGGGCAACTACGGCAACACGATCGATCTCGCCGGTCATACCTACTTCAAGCAGGGTGATGATGCGGCGGTGACGAAACTCGTCGCCGACATGAACGCGGGTGCCGTTGGCGCGCTGTTGATCCAGGGTGTCAATCCGGCCTACAGCCTGCCGAACGCCGCTGCGTTCAAGAGCGGTCTGGCGAAAGTCGGTCTGTCGGTGAGTTTCAGCGGCCATGCCGATGAGACCGCGAGCCTCTGCGGTTGGATCTGCCCCGACCACCACTACCTCGAGAGTTGGAACGACTTCATGCCCAAGGTGGGCAGCTACGCACTGGCCCAGCCGACCATCCGCCCGCTGTTCAACACGCGGCAATGGCAGGAAAGCCTGCTGGCGTGGAGCGGTTCGTCCAGCACGTACTACGAGTTCATCCGCACCACCTGGCAGGCCGCGTTGGCGAGCCATGGCGCCATGCTCACGCCGTTCGAGGAGACTTGGAACACATCGTTGCACAACGGTGTTTACACCGCGTACAGTGCCACGCCCGAGGTTGTCAGTTTCACGGGTGATGTGAGTAGTGCCGGTGCCGCTGCGAAGAAGGCCGCGCAGGGTGGCGGCGAGTTCGAACTCGCGCTCTATACCACCGAAGCCATCGGTAGCGGCCAGCACGCCAACAACCCCTGGTTGCAGGAGATGCCCGATCCGCTCAACAAGATCACGTGGGACAACTACGTGTGCATGAGCCCGACGGATATGGCTCCGGATAAGCTGAACCTGAACATTTACCTGGGGCAGGAAGCCCCTGCCAGTTTGGTGACGGTGAAGGCCGGTGATCGCGAGATCACATTGCCCGCCGTGCCGAGCCCGGGACAGAAACCCGGCACCATTTCCATCGCGCTCGGCTACGGTCGCGGTGAAGGTGGCGAGAAGGTGGGCCGCGCGGCCTGTGTCACCGACGAGAACGGCGTGTACCGCCCCGTGGGCCGGAACGCGTACCCCTTCACCAGCCTGAACGGCACGGTGGGATACGAAGCACTGAGCGTGACGGTGACCGCGACGGGCGAGACCTATCCGATCGCCATCACGCAGACGCACTTGACGATGATGGACCGCCACAGCGTCGTGAAGGAGACCTCCCTCGCGGTGTTCAAGGCCGGCAACAAGCGTGCGTTCAACGAACCGCATGAGTTGGGCGTTCACGCCGACGTGAACGGCGATGGTGTGATCAACGCGCAGGACAAGGTGGGTGTCGCCGAGTTCGATCTGTGGGAGGAACATCCCGTTGAAGGCGTCGGCCACCGCTGGGGCCTGAGCATCGACCTGAACGGTTGCATCGGATGTGGTGCCTGCATCACCGCGTGCAACAGCGAGAACAACGTGGCCGTGGTGGGCAAGGACGAAGTGCGCCGCAGCCGCGAGATGCACTGGTTGCGCCTGGACCGCTACTACAGCTCCGACATGAACAAGGAGCGTGCGGAGGAGGAGGACCTGGGCAAGATCGACATGTACCTGAAGATGGAGGTGCCGAGCGAGAGCCCGAAAGTGCTCTTCATGCCGGTGATGTGCCAGCATTGCAACCACGCACCATGCGAAACAGTGTGCCCGGTGGCGGCCACCACGCACAGCAACGAGGGCCTCAACCAGATGGCCTACAACCGTTGCATCGGCACACGCTACTGCTCGAACAACTGCCCTTACAAGGTGCGTCGCTTCAATTGGTTCAACTACGTGAGCGAGAAGTTCGGCGAAGTGAACCCCGCGTGGGACGATCTGGGCCGCATGGCGCTGAACCCCGATGTGGTGGTGCGCGGCCGCGGTGTGATCGAGAAGTGCAGCATGTGCGTGCAG
>JBDTNF010000028.1:0-3031 GCA_039933875.1 Flavobacteriales bacterium
TCAGAACGAGATCGCACTCGTCGGCCTTTGTATAGGGCGTCGAGTCACCCGCGACGATTCCCCGCTGCGCGTGTACTTTTGATGCGATGGCGAGGACCCGAAAGCCATCCGTCGAGAGTCGCTCGTACTCTTTCTTCAGTTCCTTGAAGTGGGTGCGCCCTTCGGCCGGCATGCGGCGGTTGGCCTTGTGCAGGTTGCGCATCAGGCTGAAGAGGTGGGCGATAACCAGTTCCGCCACACTGATGCTCGACGAGGCCGGCGTGTTGATCACCGGCACCCCCTTCTGCTTCGCATGGCCCACGTCGATGTTGTCCAATCCCACGCCACCGCGTCCGATCAGCTTCACCGTGGGGCAGGCATCGATCAGGTCCTTGCGCACCTTGGTCGCGCTGCGCACCAGGAGCACGTCGACCTTCTCCTTGCTCAAGTAATCGACGAGTTGGTCCTGCGGCACATGGTCCGTGGTCACCTTGAACCCTTCCTCCTGCAGGCTGGCTTTGGCGTGTGCCGAAATACCGTCGTTCGCGTGTACGCGCATCGTTCAACCGTTCTTTTTAGCGAAGTCCTCCATCACATCCACCAGCACCTGGACGCTCTCGATGGGCAAGGCGTTGTACATGCTGGCCCGATAGCCACCCACGCTGCGATGTCCACGGATACCACTGATGCCAGCCGCTTTCCACAGTGCATCGAAGGCGGGCTCCAAGGCCGGGTCGTTCATCACGAAGGTGGGGTTCATGGTGCTGCGGTCCTCGACAGCGGTGGTGCCTTTGAAAAGCGGCAGGCGATCGATCGCGTTATAGAGCAACGATGCTTTCGCGGCGTTGCGCTTCTCGATCTCGACCACACCACCGATGCTCTTCAACCACTCGAGCGTGAGCATGCTCACGTACACCGGGTAAACCGGCGGCGTGTTGTACATGCTCTCCTTGTCCGCGTGGTTCTTCAGGTCCATCATCGGGCTCAGCTTGCGACCGGTCTTGCCCAGGGCGCCCGGGTCGAAGAGATACACCGTGGCACCGGCAGGTCCCATGTTCTTCTGCGCACCACCGTAGATCAGGGCGAAGTCCGCCACGTTCACAGGGCGGCTGAAGATGTCGCTGCTCATGTCGCACACGAGCGGCACGGGGCTCTTCGGGAACTGCTTGAACTGCGTGCCGAAGATGGTGTTGTTGCTGGTGAAGTGGAAGTAGTCCGCGTCGGTGGGAATGGCGAAGCCCTTCGGGATATAGCTGTAGTTCTTGTCCTCGCTGCTGGCGACCACCGTGGTGTCACCGGCCAGCTTCGCCTCCTTGATCGCCCGCGATGCCCATTCGCCGGTATTGGCGTAGGCCGACTTGCCACCGATCTTCAGGAAGTTCTGCGGGACCATATAGAAGCCAAGGCTGGCACCGCCCCCAAGGAACACGACCTGGTAATGGTCCGGCGCGCCCAACAGCTCCTTCACCAGGCTCTGGGCCTTGGCCATCACGGCCTCGAAGGGTTTGCTGCGGTGGCTGATCTCGAGGATGCTGAGGCCACTGCCCTCGAAATCGAGCACGGCTTCGGCTGCTTTTTCGAGCACTTCCCTGGGGAGGATACACGGTCCAGCGCTGTAGTTGTGGACCTTCAATGCGGTAGCGGGGGTCATGGCCTGCGGTTATTGAGCGCGCAAAGGTAAAGTCCAGCCCAGACCCGCGTGGTCCGCTGGGATGAGTTCTGAAGGCCCGATCGTGCAAGGCTCAAGGCTGGGGTTCGCGATGCGGCGAATTGAAGGGTCGGTAGCTCCGCTTCGGGTCGCGTGCATCGATGTCCGGTTCGAACCACCATTCGTTCTTGTACCAGAAGTAAGCGTCGTGGGTCATGTCCGGGCCGTAATAGGCGGGCTGGTCCACCATGTCCGCACGCGAGGGGGAGAGGTGGTCCAAAAGGATCCCTTCCATCACAGGGTCATAACGCAACGTCATCGTTGCCTGGAAGGAATAGCCGTAGACCTTCCGCATGGACTTGATCTTGCCTTTGCCGAACAAGGCTGCCCCGAAACGAGGTTTACCGCTCTTGAAGCTCAGCACCTCGATCACCTTGCGCGTCTCCACGTTGCTGTAGCCTTTCCAGCCGAGCAGCGTGTAGTAGGTCCGTCCTCCTTTCTGCACCGGGATGACCTGGTAGTAGAGCGCGCCGTACCAGCGGTCGGGGCCCAATTCCGGCACTTCCGCGGAGGGAATGCTCGCGGTCATGTCGCGCAACTCGTACACGGCGATCTTGCTGCCTGTCCGCGTAAGCAGGAAGCCCTCGAACCGGTTCGTGCCATCGGTGCGGGGAACGTTCCACGTGAACAGCCTGAACACCCCATCCGGTGCGTCCACACGGCTCATCGGCACGTCGTCGAACGAAGCGGCAAAGGCATCACTCGCCTCGAGGAGCGCTCGCAGGTGCGACTTGATCCCGGCACTGACGCTATCCCGTTGCGCATCGCTGGTCGCGGACTTCAGCTTGCCAAGGTCGGCGATGAGCGCGGCGCGATGGTCCTGTGCCAGAGCGGATGAAACGAAAAGGACCGAGGTCAGCACAAACACCTTCATCGGTGCTCCAACGCGTGGGATGAAGTGCAACGTACGTCCGGCGGCCGCCCTCCGGCTCACAGGTGCATGAATTCCTTCTTCGCCATGAGCTGCTCCTTGGTCTCACGGTGGTCGGGATCGTCCACGCAGCAATCGACAGGACATACAGCGGCGCACTGGGGCTCATCGTGGAAGCCGGTGCACTCGGTGCACTTGTCCGGCACGATGTAGTAAACGTCCATGGCCACCGGGTTGTGGGTGGCATCGGCATCGTAGGAGTTGCCCGTTGGCGTGGTCAAGGGGCCATGCAACGAAGTGCCATCCGCCAGCCGCCATTCAACACCACCCTCGTAGATGGCGTTGTTCGGACATTCGGGTTCGCATGCACCACAGTTGATGCATTCGTCGGTGATCATGATCGCCATGGCAGTGCGGGGTACTTTCGCCGCCAAAGATAGCCGGGGTCATGGGCGCACGGACCGCTATGGAAG
>JBDTNF010000029.1:0-19091 GCA_039933875.1 Flavobacteriales bacterium
CCGGGGTTCGAAGTCCATATCCTCGTTGTTCAGGAACAGCTTTTCATCCGCCGCAACTTGCTCGACAAAGGCTTTGCCGAGGACCAAACGCAAGCGGGCCCGGTCACGGTGGAAGTATTCTTCCAACTGCGGAATGATCTTGTCGGCGAACGCGTCACGCAACGCTGAAAGGGGGTCACTTGCCTTGTGGAGTTCCCAGAAGTGGCTGTGGCCGATCCGGTGGTCTTCATCCAGCAATTGCACCAGGCGGGTATTGATGGTGTTGAGCAAGCGACGCAAGTCGATCTCCGTTGAATCGAGCGGCGTGATGATCGATGGATCAGGTGCCATCTGAACGAAACTGAAGCGCCTGCGCAATGCGGCATCGAGGGCCTCTACACTGCGGTCGGCGGTGTTCATGGTGCCCACCAAGTAGAGATTGTCCGGTATGCTGAAGGCCTCTTGCGAATAAGGCAGGGTGACCTCCAGGGCTTCTGGTCGCCCTTTCCTCTTGTTCTCTTCGATGAGCGTGATAAGCTCGCCGAAGACCCCGGCCACATTCCCCCGGTTGATTTCATCGATGATCAGCACGAAACGTTTGGCCGGATCCGCACCACTCGACAAGGCCTTGTTCGGGGCGAAGAAATCCAATTGCACAGACTCCTTTTTCAGCTTGTAGATTGTCTGCTGGCTGAAGGGTATTCCATAGACCTCCAGCGCTGGGATTACTTCGTTCTTTACCAGCCATTCCACTTTGCGGAAGTGCGGGTACCCGATCTCGGACTTGGGGTCGTAGTAGTACCCCCCCGTTACCCGGCCTATTGCGCGCACCACGAAGTTGCCGCTCGTTACGATCACATAATTCCCATCCTTCAGGTAGTGAGCGAAGTACGACATGGCCGTATGGTCATACCGGGACTGCCCCTGTTCTAAGGGCAATGCACGGATCTGCTGCTCGGTAAGGCCCGTCAAGTCATGTTGGCCCAAGAATCCAATCGCGATGACCCCATGCTCAATGCAATAGTCATAGATCACTTGGTCATTGGGATCATTCGAATTGCCCAGAGACAACTTGAAGAACTCAGCCTTAGCCATCTCGTTTGGTGAAAGGCTGATGAGCTGTTTCACTTTAGCCGCTTCACCGCTGGCATGGAAGCTTGCACGATCCACCATCTGCTTGAACACACCGGGACGTACCTCGTACTTCAAGAACGTATCACCTTCTATCGGCGCTAGGGGCTTGATGCCTTCCACGAAATCCTCGTAGCTGAAGCTTTGGTGGAAGGTGCAGAAACCGATCTGCCCTGGGCCCTGCACATTGCGCCAGTCCTTTACGCGTAGTTCCTCAAAGCGCGCTCTGATCTTCGATCGATCCGCCTCGTTCTGTGCGAAGAATTCCGGGTCGCAGATCTCCACCGCTGCGTTGATGGTGTGGTGGGTTTTGCCCGTGCCCGGCGGGCCATACAGAATGCGGTTCAATGGAATGCTCATGTCTTGCTTTCTTTTCTGTTCAGATGTCTCAATGGCCTTGGGCAATTCCGGAACGGTAACACCATTCACCACCGCGTACTTCAATGCTTCATTGTCCGTGCCTGATCCGCGGCGGATCTCCACCAGCTTGGTATCCTTGATGCGCTCGTACTCCCAGCGCATGGCCTTCTCGTTCAAGGCAAGCAATTCGGGAGGAATGTCGGCCCATTTAGGCATGGTGAACTTCACATAGGCCGTTTCGCCTCGGGGCTGGAAATAGTGAAAGTTCGGATTGAGCTCCTGCGGCACTTGCGGCACATCGGCCTCCATCATGAGCAGGCCCACACGGATGCCACCCACACCCTCGCTGTGCCGGTAGGCTGCACGACTGCCGAACTCCATCATGCTCTTGCCGCGTGTAATGGCCATGCGCACATGGTAGGGATCAGCGCCGATGCGCTGCAACAGTTCATGCGCCGAGCGCACGAAGGCATCGTAGCTCGCCTTGTCCTTTAGCCCGGCATAGTGCGTTCGCAGCCGTTCCAGTTCCGCTGCATTGTATGCGCCATCCGTGCTCATGACCTCAGGCTCAACTTCCATTCATCGTCCGCAGCCATCGTATTGGGTATTCCCATTTGCCTTACCAAGTAGGCAGCCCGCTGGGCTCGTTCCATCTGTACTGGACTCTGAGAGGCAGCCTCGTCGAACATCATCCCGAACATCGGCATCTCCTTCGGGTCGCCCAATACAAGGCACTCCGTAGTGAACCGATAGATGCGCAAGACTCCATCATCAGTGGGAGCTCCCGGCCGTGGTGAACCCGTCCAAGCAACAAGGTCACCGCAGAATGCCCGCCAGATGTTCGGTGCATCCATGGGCTCAGCGGGTTCTTCGTTCGCCTCAAGGAACTTCTCAAGTGTGCTGAGGGTGGGACTACGCACCTCATCGCCGTGGAGATGGAACCATGGTGGCAGGTCGGCCGCCCGGTTGGTCAGGATCACTTGGTCACCATCCTGCATGGTCCATAGGTCGGCTATGCTCAGCTCGCCACCCATGAGGGGGTTGCCCCACTTGAACCAAATGAGCATATCGCCTGCCCGGCAGGAAACGCGTTCGGTAGTGTCAGAGCCAAAGAGCTTCGACTCGGGGCTTATGCTCATCGTTCAAACATATTGCGGGCATGACATACCACTTTTCAAGGCTTGGCCACCACTCGGTTCCTGGTTGTCGTCTTCACCGGCAGCGTCACCATCCCCGTTACTAACCAATGTCGAAGGTTCTCCATCTTCTTATCGAATCGCGCTCGATTGTACTTCCGAAGGTCTGATACACCGGGCTTGTTCACCCATGTAGCGGGGTTATCGAAGTGCTCCTTCAGTGTGTCGCCCATCAGGGGTAGCGAAGTCTCCAGATCTTCCAGTAAGGCTTCGGATGCGCCACCTTCCAACTGCAACCGTCCTTTGTTCCGTAGTTCATCGTCAAGCCGCTTGTAGTGCCCAAGGATGGCACCCGCAACATCCATTCGCTGAGCCATGAACGCCTGCGGTTCCCAAGCCAGCCGGTTCCCCCCAAGTGCGACGTACAGCTTCTCGCCGGTCCATGCGCGGCGTTCGTTGAATACCATGATGCAATAGTCCGCATAGATGTGCTGTAGGGCAACGGCGCGCAAGCGCACGAGGTCCAGTTCGGCGGCACTGCGCTGTTCGGTCAATCCCGTCTCGGCCATGAGCTTCCAGCACCACGCATACCATGGAACGTCACAGCCCCCTGGCCATAGCGAACCCGCCATGAAACCCGCCTCAACGGCAGCCCACGGCAACTGTGCTTCGCTGGTAACGTGCTTGCCCAGGAGCCATTCACCGGTGTATGGCCTTGGTTTGCGCACACGCACGGCAAAGGCCCACTCGATGGTGTCGTCCAGAATGCGGTCCGATGGTAACCGTGCATGGCCCGCTGCATTGTAGGCATACACCACCTTCTCCACGCGCTTCAAACAGACGCGTAGACTCTTCTCGTCGGAACCCATCAGCCTTTTGGCGATGTGCATGGCATGCTTTTCCGGCGGCCGACGCGATGCCGCCGACCCCGTGAACAGATCTACTTGCCCATGCTTGTCCTTATAGGCGGTACTCCCATCGCGGAACAGGACACCAGCTGCCACCACCGCATTGCGTATGCGCTTCCGCACTTGTTCACCAACACCCTCTTTCGGGATCTTCGGGAGCCAAGCCGCAAGCGCCTTCTTTGAGTCGATCGGCAAATACTCCCATGCGGACGCGAAGTCGCGGTCAGCGGATATCAAACCAAAGGGCGAAGGGGGTAGGGACTTGTTGGTTGGCATATCGAAGCGCTCCACGCACGCTGCCCTACTGTTTCTTCTTGCGCGGCGCCCTCGTTGCTGTCAATTTCAGCAACGTGTATTCCGGCTTGCCTGTAGACGAACCGTCTGGTACCACCTTCGGCGTGGCCCGCAGGGTGGCGGTCACCTTGGCGCCGAAACGGAACTTGGTGAAGACCAACATGACTTCATCCGAAAGCTCTCCTCGATAATCTTGTTTACCCACCTTGAAGTGAAAGCTGCGCGTGTCGATGTCGCCACCCAAGAGCAGCCCTTTCATTGGCGGGAGCGCCGTGGCATTGCCCGCTGCCGCTTTCAGTTTGTTCGCTCGCGCAAAGGCCTGCTCCGTATTCATCCGCACCCCTTGCCGCAATGCATGCGTGCGCGCTACTATACGCGCACCGTTGCTCGCGATGGCCTCCACCATGTCCCGGTAATTCGTGCGTACGCGCGGTGTCTTGTTCAAGAGCGTATCCACTTGTTCCGCCGGACTACCGGGGTCCATGAGCGTGGTGAACGCCTTCAACACTTCCTCTTGGTTGCTGCCCGGTATGCGGCCCAAGTCATCCGCCTTGAGCATGCTGAACCGTATGCCGTAGCTCGATGCGAACGACGTGCCTACAAACAAGCAGTTCTCCTCCTTCGCATCCGGGTTGGTGTTGCGCACATCCGGGCGCTCCATCGCGGCGGCAAGGGCGTTCACCAAACCTTGGGCTTTGGTGAGAATGGTGCCCAGGAAGTCAGCGCGCACTTTGTGGTCGCGTACCGGTGCGCCGTCCAAGGCTAGGGTCAAGTCGGCGTTGGTGAGTTCGGCAGTGATGCTCTCCTCCAACTCCTGCTCCAAACCTTTAACGTGGTTCGCATCCGCACGCGCCTGAAACCACGCGCCTGTGCCGTAGGGCTCCGCCTGCGGCTCGGATACCTTCCAAGACCGCACAAGGTCCAGCAGCTCTTCGACCTCTGAAGAAGGCCGGTGGCGCTTTTGATCGTCAGCGAATCCGTCGGACATGCGGACACAATTTAGGGTCACCGATGGTGAGTTCAACGAAGCCCTTGGTACCACGCTCCGGCGCGGCGGGGGCATTCTCCATGTAATAGTTGCGGGCCGTGCCATACAGCACCTTCCAATCCCTCACACGCTTCAGTACATCCTCGTTCCGCGGGTCGTCGTTAGGGTATACAATGACCAAGTGGGTGTCACAGCCGAAATCGGCCTTGGTCGCATGCCCTCCATCGAGCAGGGCAGCAGCTTGGTCCATGTGTTCTTCGCTGATGCGCTGCAAGCTCGTTTCCAAGCAGAAGTTCAACACATCCACATCCCCCGGCATGCGACGCGTAGCATCCACGAACGAGCCGTTCACCCATTGCGTGGCGTGTATGCCCAATTCCAACAAGGCTGCTTGGTAGCGTTGCAGACCCTGCCATAATGCTCCGCGGTTGCTCATGGCGAAGGGTTCAACGCACCGCGCGTGCAAGGCACCCAAGTCGGAGGTATGGACACCACCGGGCAAGAGCCCCAGTTCGTTGAAAGCTGGCAGTTCCATCTCACTAGTTCTCACTCACGCTTGGCCTTTATGGAACAGAGCGAGTCCAGTCGCAGCTGCATGAGTTCTATCTCATGCACTACATCACACGAGTTCTTGACGCACTTGCGCTTCACAGGTGGCTTCACCGGCGGGCAAGGGCAATGCACATCGATGTATTGTTTCAGTTCCAACTTGGAAGCCTCCAGCTTGATCTGCAGCGCGAGGATATCGCTATTGATGTTGATATCGCCCACGGTATCACTTGGGCAACAATAGTTGTTCACGACGCTCACCGAGGGCTCGTTCGCCTTTCCGCCCTCCTTCTTTCCACAGGTCTCAACGAACGCGACAATGATCGTTGCTAATGCGGTGATAAGTGTGGTGGTGAACGGAGAGTTCCACCACCGCGTTGAGGCGCCTCCGCGATTCCACAACGCAACCCACCCGGCGGCAATAACCACCCCGACGACCAGAAGTATCCATGACCAGCGCCACCCGCCACCGGGGTTCGACACAACCACCGGCGGTGATTGTTCCCGTTGCCCAATGGCTTTCAACAGTGTGAGATGCTCCTCCTTGATGCCTTGAAGGAGAGCGCGATTGTTCTGCTCCACTAGCACCAGTATTGCGCTATCGGAATTAGAACTGCTTGGCGGCGAAGCGAACCAAGCCACGGAATCGACCACTATCACAGGATTAGCACATTCCAGGTGTATTTCTTGCTGGGCTTCACCAACGCCGGGTGCCAACTTCCCCGCTTGCCAAAGCCAGGCTAGTGCAATGAGTGCCCCCACAAGGCAGAACGACGTGAGGATGGGGCCGATGCCTGCGCCATGTGTGCGCCTTGGCCGCCCGCCAACTGCCCCACTGCTTCCGGTGTTGTCCCGACTCAACGTGAGCAGGCAAAGACCTGCTGCCCCGATGATCTCGCCGACCAGCAACCACTTCAGAGCAGTTGGCGAGCGGACCACCACGACTAGGACGACCAGAATGGCTGCTTGAAACAATAGAATGTGCCGCCATTGACCAACTCTATGAACTGAGGAATTCATTATTGGTGCCTATTTCAGTGAACGGGATCCAGTTGTTCCAACAGTGTGGTTGCTTCATCGATTAGCTTCTTCATAGCCGTGGCCTGTTCGTGAACACGGTTGCTCAGATCCTCCGCCGCGTTCTTCATCAACTGGGATGATTTCAGGGCGTTATTCGCTGCTACGGAGATGAGCGCCGCGGAATCCGGCTTTATGGAAGTCGACGTGTCCATTCGCACCATTGGAAGAACCACGGTGCGAATCATTTCTGGGATTTCTGGATTGTGTCGGCGGTTCACTACGGCCTCAATGGCACGGAAGGCCACCTCAATTTCCTGATCACAAGAAGCAAATCCAGGAATGAACTTGACCACAGCATTGGCCAGATGTGCTTCCATGGCCTGCATCGTCTCAAAGCATTGTCTGTCAAATGCCCGCTCGGCCTCATTGACGTCGCCTTTGATGCCTACGATAGCCTGTAAGATGAATTGCCCCGATTCCGCGATGCCATCCACAAAACGAATCAGTTCCGCGTGCCGTTTCTCTCCTTCATCTGACCCTAAGGCAAGCAAGGCGGCCTCCCTGAACTGATAACGGTCGACCCGAGTCAACGAACGTTCACTACTGTTGATAGATACATGATGCGGATGGGCTTTGTACCATTCCTTCTTCGTTGCCATGGCTAGGTTAAGATGCTCCTGGGCAGCCTTCTCCCAGCCCGGCAAGGCGGAACGGAAGAGCGACATCACATACCAGAAGTAAGATTCCGCATCGTCATCAGCTCTTCGTAATTGCTTATCCCATTCCAAATGCAGGAGCCAGTATGCCCCCGCGAAGCCCAGGAACGCCCCGATCAGCGAACCGATCACATCGCTCAGGTCTATGAGGTTGCCGATGTTCATCGCCGATAGTCGCTATCAGTTGCTGGCCTTGCGCCTCGCTTTCGGCGCGCGCTTGGGTGCGGGTTCCTGCGGCTGCCCGAACAACGTCCCCTCATCCGTTAGCCCCGTTACGCCGGGTTCGCTTACCACGCTGGTAGGCGGCCCCTCCCGCTCCGGCAACTCAATGGCATCGTACTCCGCCTCGCTCAAGGCCAGCGACGGGTCCACCACCTTGGCCTGCGCCCAGCTCAACCCATACAGCTTGCACACCAGCACGTCGATCTCACGCTCTAGGGCGGTGGTGACCAAGCCTAGTCGTTTCTGCTCAATGATGTGTTTAGCGCGTGACGCGAAGAAGCTGTCGAGCTTGGGACCAACACGAGTCGGTAGTGGAAATGGATTGACGTAGTTTGTCTTGAAGGTGCGCGCGTCGCCCTGCAAGGTATCCCCGGTATTGTACACGAACCACCACATCAGTTTGGAGTTCAGAATAGCGAGGAAGTACTCGTACGACTGCTCCACATAGGCCTTCTTGACCCAGCTGTATACCTTGGTGTTGTGGCACAGTTCGTTCTCGTTCACTGCGAGGTTGACTTGACTAGAACAGATTTCCATCCCCGACAACTTGGGCTGGTCAAACTTTGTCAGGTTCTTAGGATACAGGTAGGCATGCCACTCTTTCAAGCGACCTGCCTTCCCATCCTCGCGCTTCTTGAAGTCCTTCTCGTTTGCAACGACGTAAGCAAATGTGAGTGGATAGGTCTTCTTGAGTGTCGCAAGAGGAACTAGCTCTGCCTTGTCTCGTTTGTGATCAATCGTATATGGAAAGAACACGTAGTTCTGAGTGTCCAATGCGTCATAGCGATGTACATCGCCACCCTTCAGCATCTTCTTGAACAGGGCTTTCTCCACGGTGAACGACCGCTCAAGCTTCTCGGAAAAGAGCCTGAATTCCTTCTTCGTTTCTGACTCAAGCGAAAGGACATAGTTCTTGTCACCGCTAGTCTGAAGTCCAACGAATACATCGAACAGATTCTCAAGTCTCGTGGCGGTGGAATAGAGATGATGGAACGTGTCGTAACCAACTTCGGAATCGAAAAAGAGCCATTGGTTGCCCCCGTACGCCCTTGAAGCCTGGCCTAGTCTGGCGTAGCTAATGTGGCCGAAGTGGCTGATAGTGCCTAAGTAAGGTGCGAACCACTCGATGTACGTGCCCTTACCAACCTTGAACGGCACCTTGGAGAACTGGAAGCCTGTGTTTCTCGCCTTACTGAACTGGGTAATACAGGTATAGGTGTCCGCTTCGTTGAATACTTGGTTCGCTCCGAAGTGCAGAATCTTGTCCACGTAGGTGCCCTTCATCAGATAGTCGCGGAACACATCCGCCGAATCCGAGTTGAAGAACTTGTGCGGGAAGATGTAGCTGCAGTTGCCGCTCTCTTTCACGAGTTGCACCGCACGCTCAAAGAACACATTGGCCAGATCCCAAGCTCCCTTTGCATTCGTGTACTTCGCCTCGAGCGCCTTCTTGAATTCGGGCATCGCCTTCTGCACCTGCTGCACCCGCATGTAAGGCGGATTGGCGATCACGATATCGAAACCGGGGTCCTTCGCCACGTTCGGGTTCAGCACTTCGGGGAAATCCAATTGCCAATCGAAGTACTTCAATGGTTTGTCCTTCTGCTTTACCAATGCCCGCAGGTCCGCAAGTGCTCTATCATAGTCCGCCAACTGGATCTTCTCCTTGGTCGCCTTTACCTGTTCTTGCTTGTGTAGTCCGCCGATCTTATTGGTGGGCAACATGTCCCGTTTGAACTTGTCGCGGTTCAACTCGAGTTGCTTGGAAAGCAGTTCGATCTTCAGTTCACGTACTTCTTTTCCGAGCTTCTCCTTGTCCTTTTGCTTCTGGTCGCGGAAGAAGAGTTCGGTCTTGGTGTGCAGTGTGTCGATGAGCGCGCGCATTTCCTTCGCACGGTCACTACCGCTACCACCAGTCCAATCGATCTCCAGCACCTCGCCATTGAACTTGCCTAGCAGGCTATCGCCCACCACGATCTTGTAGTCCAGGTTCGGCAGCGTACGGGGCTTGCGTTCATCCACAATGATGCTGAGCCAGAAGCGCAGCCGCGCGATGTCCACGGCCCCGCGTTCTATGTCCACACCATAGATGCTGTGCTGGATGATGCGCAGCTTCACCTCGGCGGGTTCCCATTCCTTCAGGTCCCAAATGCTGGCCGTCTCGTCGGGGCTCAGGTCGTGCAAGTGTTCGACGGCTTGGAACACCTCATGCAATATGCCCATGGGGAAGGCGCCACTGCCAATGGCCGGGTCGCACACCTTCACATCGCGCAACGCACGCAGCATAAGGCCCGAGTAGGTGCTCAGCGGAGCACCGGTGCCATCCTGTAGGAAACGGCGCAAGTGGTCTTCGAGGTCGGCGGGCGGTGTTCCCTTCACCTCGCGCACCAAGTAATTCTTCAAGTACTGTGTCAGGCTCTCCTGGCACATGTAGTGTACGATCTCCTTCGGCGTGTAGAAGGCTCCCTTGTCCTTGTTGTCCTCCAGCAGGTTCTCGAAGATGTGGCCCAACATCTCGGGGTCCACGGCCAGGGTCTGTTCCTCCGGCCCGGCCTCGTGTACGGTGAAGTTGTACGCGTTCAGGAAGTCCAGGAAGCCGCGCTCCTTCTCTTCATCGATCTTGGCGGGATTACTGAACAGGTCGCTTGGGAATGTGAGTAACCGTGTCTTGCGGTCCAACTCATCCATATCGAACAATCCGCCATTCAGGAACGGCACTTTTCGCTGGCTACCGTCTGGCATCTTGTAGTTCTCATCCCTCCGCTCAGTGTTGAGCGTGTCGAAGAACAAGTCGACCAACACATTAGGATAGAAGCCTTCGTCACTCCCACTATCCTTGAAAAGTCGATACACGAAGTCGAGTTCGCCGTCCAAGTAGTCGGTTGTGGTGGCTCCCATCCAACGCTTCTTCTGCAGGAAGTAGAGGAAGACAATACGGCCCAGGAGCTTCTTGCAGAAGTCGCGGGCATCCTTCTCGTTGCCGTTGAAGTAAGCGGCAAGTTTGGTGCTGGGTGGTTGCATGACCTTCTCCTCCCACTTGGTGCCCTTCCTCACCATGCGCTTACCAGTGAGATGTTGCACGAAGTCCTGGTAGTGCTCCTTGTATTCGCGGAAGAAGGCCTTGCTCACTTTCTCCACACTGAAGGCATCCAGCAGGTCCTTCAGCGTGACCTGTCCTTCGTTCTTCCCGAGCGTTTCGAATTGCTCGGCGGCGGTACGGCACTTTTCGCCAACGCCCAGCAAGTAAGTGTAGCGTTTGCGGTGGGCGGTATCCCAGCCGCCTTCGGCGCTGAGGGTGTTGCTGTAGAAGCTGAAGCGCCAGATGTCCTTACCGGGATCAGTGAAGACGATAAGCGCACCGCTGAGGCCCTGCCATTTGATGCGGCCTTCCACTGCGCGGCGGATGGAGACGCGGTTACGCCCCACATCCACCTTGTCTTGCAACTTCACTTCGAAGAACCCGATGAGTTCACCGTCCGCCAAGCTGACCTCACCGAGCTTGGTCACCTCCTTCACCACGGCCTGCTCGCCCTTGTTCTCGGGCTTCTCGCTTACCGGGCTGGCGAAGAAGGCGGGGTTGCGGAAAAGGCCACCGACCAGCTTCTTCCAGCTCTCGCGGTCGTACTGCTTTTCCAGCAGGGCGCGGATGTCGTGCTGCTTCATGCGACAATGACACTTGTTGCACAGGGCACGTCATGCCGGAGCGCGGACATTGCGCAGCAATGAGGTTCCGCGCATCCGGCATCTCGCAAGGGCCTTGGGTGAGACTCCGGATAGGCGGGTCCCCACCGCTTCGCGGTGCCCGCCTTCCGGAGTGACGTCTGGGGGTGTGGCGATGCGCTCATGGCGTGGCTTGCATTGCTCCCCTCTCCTTGGGAGAGGGGCTGGGGGTGAGGGCGCATTTCACACGAACGATTCGGAAATGATCACTTGGGGCATGGGCTTCAAGCCGCCCAGCCGTTCCACCACCTGGCGGTCCGCCTTCGGTGCCTTGTTGGGCAGGTCCTCATCGTCAGCGGCTTCCAGCAGCGGGAATTCGCGCAGGATCGTCATGAGCTTCTTGAAGGTGAGTTCGCGACCGTGTACCGGTGGCGCATCTTCACCACCGATGGGCACCACCTTCCTGGCATGGGAGTCTTTTAGCAGCTTGTTCACCTCGCGAGGCAACTTCTGGAAGCGCCCCCGGCGTATGCTCACCTTGGCATTCTCCAGCAGCAGCTTGTCCTCGGCGGTGGCGTATTCCATCCAGCTGGCCTGGTTCAGGAAGTGCAGGGCCTTCTGCTCGTTGGGGCCGAGCTTGGTGCTGGCGCGTTCGCCCAGCGCGGCTACCTGTTGCACGGTGTAGAAGCTGTTGATGGCGGCCTCCATCTGCGCGTGGTGCTGCGCATGCAAGGGCTTCGCCTTTTCCGTGGCATGCGCCTCGAAGATGCGTGCGGCCTCTACGAAGGTCTTCTCGTCGATGTGCAGGTCCGTGTTGATGAAGTAGAAGGCGTCGCGCTTGCGGTCCTTGATGAAGGCGAGCGTGGTGTCGCGCGTAAAGGGGATGGTGCGGCCCACGCGGGCGCGCAGCGGCACGGTGCCGCGAATGCGCAGGTATTCCTCCGGGCTCTCCGTGCGGAAGCGGCGCAGCACTTCCAGGTAGTGCAAGCGCTCATCGCGTTCCTCTTCGGGCACACGCTCAAAAAGGCCGAAGGTGCCATAGGTCTCGCGTTGCGAATAGATCTGGCTATCCTCGCCCAGCGCGCTGTGGAAGGCCTGCAATTTCATGAAGGCCTTCTTCTCCAGTTCGATCTCCTTCTCGGTGCGTGCGGTGGGGAAGAAGTTGAAGATGTGGATGAGTGTGCTGCGGGTGCCGATGCGGTTCACGCGGCCAATGCGCTGCATGAGGCGCGTGGCGTTCCACGGCGTATCGTAGTTCACGATCACGTTCGCGCGGTGCAGGTTCACGCCCTCGGCCAGCACTTCGGTGGTAAAGAGGATGTCGATGTCATCGGCCTGCTCTTTCACCGGTGCGTTCGCATCGAAGTTGGCGCGGATGGTGGCCTCCAGTTCCTTGCGATTGCTGCTGTCCACGGCCAGCGTGCGGGTGAAGCCATCCTTGCGCAGGCGCTCTACGACGTAGGTGGTGGTCTCCTTGCTCTCGCTGAAGATGACGAGCTTCTTGTTGTCGTTCACGTTGCGGGCGAAAAGCTCCACGTCGAGCCGCCGTTTGAACTCATCGTACTTGGGGTCGGCATCCACCTTGTACCACGCGATCATCAACTCCTCCAGGATCTGCTGGTCGCGTTCCATGCCAGTGATGAACTGGTCCATGAAATCGGCGCGCTGGTACACCTGCACCTCCTTGCTGTCCGTGGCCTCGGTGATCAGCTTCTCCAACGCGTCCTCGTCCTCGTTCAGCACGTACTCGTTCACATCATGCTTCGGGGCGATGAAGACGCGGTCGTCACCCAGCATCTTCAGCATGGCCCGGTTGGCCTCGTGGTAGCGGTGCAAGGTGCGCTTGAAGGCGTAGAAGCTGCTGTCGATACGTTTCACCAGCAGCGTCTTGATGATGAAGGCGAGCTGCTCGCTGATGCGTTCGGCCTGCTGTTGCTTCACACCCGTGGCACGCTCGTGCGCGGCTCGGGCATCCGCGTTCATGTAGCGGATGGCTTGGTAGCGGTAGTAGCCCAGCCCGTTCACCGTGTCGCTGGCGTAGCGCAGTGTCTTGTCATAGAGCGCGTCCAGTTCCTCATCCAGTTGGTAGAGGATCTTGTGCGGCGGAACCACATCAGGGAAGGTGAGCCCCTGCGCCTTGATGTCGTCGGCATACGCTGGCGTGTTCTTGATGTCGGTACGTGTGCGGCGCACGATGACCGGCTCCAACACCTTGGTGCGGATAGTCTCGCCCATCTTCTTCAACTCACGCGCCAGCATCAGCGGGTCGGCCTCCTTCTTCAGCTTGCGGTAGTGCTCGATGAGCGGCGTGAAGAAGGATTGCAAATTGCCCACCTCCAAGGTGCTGCGCTTACTGTCCTGGAACAGGTAGAGCTGGTTGCGGATATCCTCCGGGCGGTTGTTGAGCGGCGTGGCGCTGATGAGGATCACCTTCTTCAGCGTGCTGCCATCGGGCGCGGGGCGCTTGCGCGGTGTCTTGCAGATGCGCTGCAGTTCGTGGAACATGCGCGCTTCATCGCTGCGGAACTTGTGTGCTTCGTCCACGATGATGAGGTCGTAGTACTCTGCGCGCGTGATGCTGTGCAAGCTGCCGTTGGTGACGAACTCCACGTTGGGCACTTCGAAATCATCCCTGATCGTACGCTTCCACGCTGACTCCATGGCGGGTGGATGCACCACAAGGATGCGCGTTCGGTAGCCGTTGGTGAAGTAGAACTTCTTGGCGATGATGCTGGCCACGATGGTCTTGCCCAAGCCCACCACATCGGCCAGGAAGAAGCCGTTGTGCTTCATGAGCTTCACGTAGCCATCGTTCACCGCATCGATCTGGTACACCAACTTCTTGTAGCCCTTGGGCAGGTCGGTGATGCTCTCCGGGTCGTACTCGATGGCGCTACCGAAGTACTCCATCAGGAACTTGATGTAAACCTCGAACGGTGTCCAGTTGTCGTTCAGGTAGGTCTTGTCCTTCAGCTCAGCGATCTGTGAAGGCAGCACGTCCACCGCTTCGAGCCAGAGGCTTTCGAAGGTCCTGGTCGCGAAGGCCACGTCGTCGTAGTCGCGCAGCTCCACATTGAACTCGAAGTTCGTCTCCAGCCCCTGCACGCTCAGGTTGCTGCTGCCGGTGATCACCGAGCCACTGTTGTGCTCATTGAAAGGCTCCGGCCGGAAGATGTAGATCTTGGCGTGGATGTTCTTGTCCGGATGCGCCTTGATCTTGATGCGCCCGTTCACCACATCGGTGATGAACTCGAGTATGCCTTCCTCCACCTCCTTGTTGTAGGCGCTCTTCTCGATGTCGTCGCGGAGTTCGCGTACGAGCTCCTCTTGGGTTACCTCGGTGTTGAAGTTGAACTCAAGGCCCTTCTTCGCTGCCTCGCTGATCAGGTGGTCTACATCGATGCCGACCAGGATGCGGATCTGGCCCACACCGCGCAGGTGCTCCCGCAAACGGAAGTAGCCGCTGCTCCGGAAGAAGCCCACCAGCGCATCAAAGGCCGAGACCTTGGTGTGCTCGAAGATGCCCCTGAACTTGTTGAGGAGGGTGTTGTCTCCGGTGTTGGTGAAGAAGCGAGTGGACATGGGGCGATGAAACTACGATCGTCGGGTTAGAAGCGACCCCATATCAAAGCGCACCGTGGCGATGTCGATGGACTTGCTCAGCTCGCACCACTCACTGAGGTACGACTTGAGCTTCCAATCGGTGTCGGAGTTGTCGACGATGAAGAGGTCGGAGGCGGAGCGGGTGGACATGGGGCGTTGAATGTAGCGGGCAGCAGGGAACGCCACCAAGCCACTTCACCGAAAGTGGCTTCGGCCTGTGTCGGCAGTAGGAGCGCCGCAAGGCGGTGTCACACGGGCAAGTACTTCGTGAGGAGGGCGGTTAACGCCGGCGCCAAGATGGATAGGGCAAGTTTCAGGTTGTCGAGACCCTTGTCCGTCAACTTGAACTTCTTGAGTGCGTCTTCAATGGTAGCTATGATCGGATTGGGAGGAGGGGGCGGTGCCGCTGCTGGGGGCGGTGGGGGCAAAGCGGCGGCCAGTGCCTTGACCCGCTCCAGACGGACTGCTATCGCCGCGCCCGCCTCTCCTAGTTTATAATGCAGCGGCAGATAGATCAGAGCAAGTATCGCAGAGAAGAACAATCCGTAGATGTTCACAAACTCGGGAGGGAAGAGAATATCTCCTTCCTTGATCCTTATCATGGCGTTGAGGGAGATCCGCATGTTATTGCTGGTGAACACGGCGAAGGCCACCATGAGCGCCATTAGGTACAGCGTAAGTCGCAGTGCATTGTTCAAGACCTCGAAACGTTCGGACAGTTTCCGCACGGATTCCACGTCCATTGCTCCATCACTGCTGTTTACCAACCGGATCAGTCCGGACCCGATGGAGAACATGACACCGATGCCAACGCAGGCACACAATCCCGTGAAGAGCAGGGGCCCCTTGAACACCCAAGGGCTTTCAAAAGAAGTTGCGAGCAATTTGCCGTAGTCGAGCGGGGTCCAGACCCCAGGCAGCCCTGTGGGAACAACGACCATTACAATGCCGACCGCCAGGGCCCCAAGCAGGTTGACCCCTAGGGCAAGCTCCAGGTCCTCAAATTGCACTCGCATGCTCAACCACTGGTCTATGAAGACAGGCACACAGGCCATCGAGAAGGCCACCATCAAACACACCAACGCCGACCAGACCAGCAAATTCGGATATCGGTTCATGAGCAGTTCGCCGATATCCACGCTCCTGGAATCGATCGGCTTCCTTGGCTTCTGTTGAGCCTTCGGGGTCCCCGCTTTTGCTGCGGTATCCGGCGGCGGCTTCTGTGTTTTCGCTGTATCCACACTAATGGGCGCTTGCTTCGTTCGTGCTGTATCTAGAGCGACAACGGGCGCAGGTGTGGTCTTCTTCTTCAGTGTATCCACAGCTTGTGTTCCCTTGGCATCCTTGCCCACGATCACCGGTACAGTAAGTTTTGGCCGCAAAAGGTGCAATGTGTCAGCAACGATGGTGTGTCCAACCGAGTCCCTTGTCAGGTAGACCAACTCCGGGGGTTGCGGATCCAGTCTTAGGTTGCTGTGGATGAAAACGAACCCGATCAGGAATCCCGTTAGCCCGAACGAAACGACCAGCGCTACTCCGCGGGATCCTGAGAGCTTTTCCAGCCGTCGTTCCTTAGGCCCTCGCTTGCCTTGTCCTCCTTGCGAGGGTTTTCCCCTTTCAACAGGAGACTCATCCTTACGATGACCAGCCATTGTTCCAGCGATTTAAGGTCCATACGCCGTTCCGTACACCTCTATTTTGGCCCTTTGCCCAAGCCCAGCAGGAGATTCAATGCGGCTACCAGGTTGCCGGACTGGGTTGTCACACTGTCATAGTTGCGCCCGAAGCTGAATGTGAGCAGGTTGTTGTTGCCCAAGTTGTAAGAACTGTTGCACACAAGCCTCCAGGTATCCGTGTTCTCCTCGTCCAACTGTTGGAACCGAATAATACCCTCCACGCTGAGTGTGAACCGTTCGTTCTTGGATCTGACCAGCAAGCTTCCGCCGATATCCAAGTCGTTCACATCCTCACCTGTGGCAAGGGAGTCGCTTGGTCCGGGCAATTGCTTCTCGACGAGCCAGCGTGTCAGGATCACCGCGTCGAATCGCGGGGCAGTCGACCCTCCAGTGAACCAAAGCCCTCCCTTGGATAATTCACCCTGATTGAAATCGCGCTCAAGAAAATCGACCGCGACACCGCCAGCCATATCAATGAACGGACCCTTCCTCTCCACTTTGAGGGCCTTCGCAGCTGCCTCGACCTCGGCTTCTATGGCCGCATGCTTGCTTGTAGCAAGACGTTCCAGGATGAAGCGCTTTTGGGCCTCGCGCAGTGCGCGGAATTTTTTCTGCTCAGCCGCTGAAAGAGTGGCGTCATTCGCCTTGGCATTATAAGTCTGAAAGTCTACATCGTTGGCCTCTGTGGCGGCGATTTCTGCTACGGTCGCACCGACATCCTTCGCCAGTATCCCTTTCAAACTCCTCAAGGCTACCAAGGTGCCTGCTGTAGCAGGCGCCTTCAGAAGCGGCAATTTCATTCCGAAACCGGCCTTCGTGTTCCCCTCAAGGTCTCCATTGAGGTTCGCGAAGGCCGTCGACACGACCAAGCCCTGTAGAACATCCTTGCCCCACCTGTTCTTCTCATGGGGTTCGAGAAGGGCGGACATGCTGGTGAGTTTTCCATTGCCGGGGAATAGCCAGACAGGTGCGAAGTCGACCGCATAGTTCGCTGGCAGCGCGCCAAAATCGCCGGTAGCTTGACGAATGGAAACCATAAGACTCGTAACATCAGTCGGGTGTTCAACCTCATCCACGGCGATGCCGACCAGATTGGAGGCGGGCGATGCGGGCGCCTTCAAGAGGTCGATCTCTTCCTTGATCTCTTGAGCACTTGCGCTCAAGCCGATCAAGAGACCGGCCATGACGAACATGTAGTGGAATGATGTTCTCATGATAGTTTTCGATCGAATGAGATGACGGTTACATAACTGTCGCTCTGGCCCACGTCTGGAGACCCGCTGAAACGATGCGCCCTGGCATAGGAGCGGGATTGATCCCCTGCTCGAACCGTACAGACATATCCGAAGTCCTCTCGCTCCGGATCCATATCCACAACGCGCGTGGTGACTATCAGGTCATGGCTGATAGCGTCTTTCGCTTCACCCACATGGTCGCTACCCGCGTTGGCTATTGAACCGGATTTATCGCTACACACCCAAGCCGTCGCTGCTTCATATGTACCGCCATCGATGCTTATGGTAACGGTGACCGGGGTATCGGTCTCAGAGATCTCAAAACTGTCGGAGACGTAATCGGGCATGTGGCTGATGGTTTTGGTGGCTGTTCCCAAATGGAGCAAGCGAGGCAACGCTACACAAGGGTGTTTTTCACCCCCCCGGGGGGTATTTCTCCCGGGTGCGCGCATCGGTTCTTCCTGTAATATCCGCCGCATCGCATGTGTGCTCCGAACGCATCGCGCCGACCCAAATGGTTTCTGCTACAGCCCGCGCCCAGCCAATGTTCTGCGCATCCGCATCGTTCGTCGATGAGCATTTCGCGCACGCATGTGGGCACCGAATCCATCGTTTTCACAGGACGCATTACCGAAAGCCACAGGCAACAAATCCATAACAATGCGTTCTGACCTCGACCATCAGATCGCAGCAACATGTCCACCCAAGCACCCATCACGGTGGTGGTAGTTGAAGAGGAAGTGCTGGTGCGCGGCATGCTGGTGGACTACATCGAACGGTTGGGCGGCTATACCGTGGTGCTGGCTGTGGGGCACGGGCCGGCCTTTGTGGCTGCGGCCGCGAAGTGCCCAGCACCGCGTGTGGCCGTGGTGGCCACACGCGGACCGGCAGGCGGAGCGAACGGTGCAGACACTGTGGCCTGGATGAAGGAGCACTGGCCCGGCACGCGGGTGCTGGCCCTCTTGTGCGAACGCACCGCGAGCACCTTGCTGCGGGTGTTGCGCGCGGGAGCTTGTGGTTATGTATGCCGCCTCACGACCCCGGCCGCCAACCTGAAGGTGGCACTGGGCGCAGTATGCACCCATGGGCAGTACCAACCAGCCGACCTGCTGCCCATGCTGGCCGCAGGCGATACCGTGGCCATGGAACACGAGGCAGCGATCGCGAGCCTTACGCGTATGGAGCGCAAAGTGCTGGACAGGGTTTGCACTCCCGATCTGCCGCAATGGAAGGAGGTGGCCGCCCGCCTTTTCCTGACGTTGGCCACCATCGATTCGCACCGGGCGCAGCTCTTCAAGAAGTTGGGCGTGCACAGCAAGACGGCCCTGGTACACAAGGGGCTGGCCATGGATTTCGGCAAGGGGAGGTGGTGAGGGTGGAGGTGCGGAGCTTTACCTGTGGTGCTCGGCGGATCAAGAGAAGTTCGCCAGACCTTGCCTGAGGTCTGCGACGGATCAAGAGAGGTTCGCCAGACTTTGCCTGAGGTTTGCGGCGGATCAAGAGAGGTTCGCCAGACCTTGCCTGAGGTCTGCGACGGATCAAGAGAAGTTCGCCGGACTTTGCCTGAGGTCTGCGACGGATCAAGAGAGGTTCGCCAGACTTTGCCTGAGGTTT
>JBDTNF010000030.1:0-25787 GCA_039933875.1 Flavobacteriales bacterium
CCGGAGGACTACATCATGGTGATCGACGAAAGCCATGTGACCGTGAGCCAGATCACGGCGATGTACGGTGGCGATCGCAGCCGCAAGAAGAACCTGGTCGAGTACGGCTTCCGCCTCCCCAGCGCCATGGACAATCGCCCGCTGAAGTTCGAGGAGTTCGAAGGCATGATGGACCAGACGCTCTTCGTGAGCGCCACCCCCGCCGACTACGAACTACAGCGCAGCGAAGGCGTGATCGTGGAACAGGTGGTGCGGCCAACCGGCCTGCTGGATCCGCCGATCGAGATACGCCCGAGCAAGGACCAGATCGACGACCTGCTCTACGAGATCCGCGAGCGGGCCAAGAAGGAGGAGCGCGTGTTGGTGACCACGCTCACCAAGCGTATGGCGGAAGAGTTGAACGAATTCCTCGGACGCAACGGGGTGCGGAGCAAGTACATCCACAGCGATGTGGAAACCTTGGAGCGCATCGAGATCCTGCGCCAGCTGCGGCTTGGCCTGTTCGACGTGCTGGTTGGTGTGAACCTGCTGCGCGAAGGCTTGGACCTTCCCGAGGTGAGCCTGGTGGCGATACTCGATGCGGACAAGGAGGGCTTCCTCCGAAGCAACCGGTCGCTCACACAGACCGCCGGTCGTGCCGCGCGGAACTTGAACGGCCTGGTGGTGTTCTATGCGGACAAGATCACCGAGAGCATGCGGCGCACCATTGAAGAGACCGAGCGGCGGCGCGCCAAGCAGAAGGCCTACAACCTGGAGCACAACATCACCCCCACGCAGATCAAGCGCGACCGTGGTGATGTGATGCGCCAGACCGCAGTGATCGACATCCACGATGCCGGTGGCCGCCGTGCCTACGTGGAACCCGAGGGCCTGAGCCTCGCCGCCGATCCCGTAGTGCAGTATATGAGCGCCGACCAGTTGCAGCGCAACGTGGAACTCCTGGAAAGCCAGATGCGCAAAGCGGCCAAGGAGATGGATTACATCACTGCGGCGCAACTCCGTGATGAGTTGTTCGCCATGCGCAAGCTCGTGCAGGACCGTGAACGGGCATCCAAGGACGCCTGAACGATCGGCTCCGCAGGTGTCGGCCGCTGGATGATCTTCGTCGCGAATGGTTGATCCTTGGTCGAACATGACCCGTTCGTGGCGATCACAACCGTTCATCCGATCCTATCTTGTCCGTCCTTTGCGCCCCCCCTTACGAACCCGAACAATGAAGAACCGATACACTTCCCTTCTCCTGCCAGCCCTGCTCATCGGTTCCCTCCCGATCACCGCGCAGGTCTCCTTCGGCGGGCATCCCCACGGCCTCATGAAGGACAATGGCCTTCCAGTAGCCCCCCTCATGGTGATGCCCGAGGTGGATGCTGAAGCCCTCAAGGCCGAGGACGCACAACGCGAGTTGCAGGGGGTCAAAGGGCCGTACCGATTCGGCTTCAACCATCTGGTGGACTTCGATCTGTTCAACAGCGGCGTCTGGTCCACGTTGGGCAATGGCGATCGCATCTGGCGGCTGGCCATCGAATGCCCGGGCGCCTTCAGCATCAACTTCGAGTTCAACGATTACGTGGTGCCGGAAGGGGCACAGGTGTTCGTGTACAACGAGGCTGGCGAAGTGCTCGGCTCCTTCGAGGAGGGCAGCAACCCCGGCCACACCGAACTGGGTGTCACCCAACTGGCCGGTGACCGGATCACGATCGAGTACGTGGAGCCCCTGGCGGTGCGCGGCCAGGGCCGTTTGCGTGTGGGCCAGGTGACCCATGCCTACCGCGATATCATGGGCCTGACCAAGGGATTGGGTGATAGTGGCTCGTGCAACAACAACGTGATCTGCCCGGTGGGCGACAACTGGCGTGCGCAGATCCGCGCGGTGGCCATGATCACCGTGGGTGGACAGGGCCTTTGCACCGGCCAATTGATCAACAATTGCGATGATGATGGAACCCCCTATTTCATCACCGCGAACCATTGCCTCGGTGGCAGCAATACCTGGGTGTTCCGCTTCAACTGGCAAAGCCCGGTGTGCGCCAGCAATTCCAACGGCCCAACGAACCAGACGGTCTCGGGATCCACGCTCCTGGCGAGCAGTGGAGGCAGCGATGTGGGCTTGCTCCAATTGAACAGCGTCCCCCCCGCGAGCTACAACGTCTACTACACGGGCTGGGACAAGAGCGGCGCGGTGTCCCCCTCGGTCACTTGCATCCATCACCCCTCCGGTGACATCAAGAAGATCAGCTTCGAGAACAATCCTGTTTCCAATGGCAATTTCGGAGGCGCTTCGTGCTGGCACATTTCGGCATGGGATGATGGCACTACGGAGCCCGGTTCGAGCGGTAGCGGCCTTTGGAACAACAACGGCCTGTTCATCGGTCAACTCTATGGTGGTGAGGCGGACTGTTCCAACAACGTGAACGATTACTTCGGCCGTTTCAGCGTGAGCTACCCCCTGCTCGCTACGTGGCTGGGATCCTGCGGCAACACGCACCCCGGCTATCCCCAGACGGTCGGCATGGATGAAGTGGAACACCCCGATCTCTTCTCGGTGCTTCCCAATCCCACCAACGGACTGCTCAACGTGACGATCCCTGCTGCGGTGCGGAACGATGGCAAACTCGTCGTTTACGATGCCTTGGGGCAGGTCGTGATAAGCAATACCCTGAACGGAGCCGAACGGACCACCATCGATCTCGATGGCCGCACGGAGGGCATCTACCTCGTGGAATTGGTGAACGGATCCTATCGCGCTGTCGAGCGTGTGGTTCTGACGCGCTGAGCACCTCGAAGGGCGATCTCCAGCGATACCGGTCGCGGTGAGGGCAAGGTGGTGGCAAGATGCCAACCTCCTCCTGGATCCCGGCCGGTATCGTTCGTTCAGGCCGTTTATCTTCACGCCTCAACCCCCGAGCATGCGAACACCGCTACGCTTCGCAGCCTTTGCGCTGCTCCTCTGGTCCGCTTCCACTGCCGCGCAGATCTCCTTCGGCGGAAGACCCCTCGGCCTGATGCCGCAAGCCCCTTGGTTGCCTGAACCACCGGTGGCCGTGATGCCCACCGTGGATGCCGATGCGCTGATCGCCGAGGACGAGGCTCGCTATGCGCTGGGCGTGAAGGGGCCGTATCGCTTCGGCTTCAACCATGCCACTGATCTGGGCACGGGCAACACCGGCGTGTGGCATACCCTGCGTAACGGCGATCGCGTGTGGCGCCTGGCGATCGAATGTCCCGGTGCGTTCAGCATCAACTTCAGGTTCGATGAATACGTGGTGCCGGAGGGGGCGCGTGTTTTCGTGTACAATGCGGAGGGATCGAAGCTCGGTGCGTTCACTGCGGAAAGCAACCCCGGCCATACCACACTGGGCGTATCGCAATTGCCCGGCGATCGCATCGTCATTGAGTACCATGAAACCGCATCTGTCGCTGGGCAAGGCCGCCTGCACATCGATCGGGTCACCCATGGCTACCGCGACATCTTCGCCTACGCGAAGGACCTGGGCTCCAGCGGGCCGTGCAACATCAACGTGATCTGCCCCGAAGGCGACAACTGGCGCGACCAGATCCGCTCGGTGGCGATCATCACCACGGGCGGCAGCGGCTTCTGCACCGGCACGTTGTTGAACAATTGTGAGCAGGACAGTACGCCCTACTTCCTAACCGCCAACCATTGCCTGGGAGCCGATGTCGCGGACTGGGTGTTCCGCTTCAATTGGGACAGCCCTGTGTGCGACCCGACGGAGAACGGTCCCATTGATCAGACCGTGAGCGGCTGCGAATTGCTCGTGAGCAATCCGGGAAGCGATATGGCCTTCCTGCGGCTGAACAGCATTCCCCCTGCTGAATACAACGTCTTCTGGTCCGGTTGGGACCATAGCGACTTGACACCGGATTCGGTCGCCGGCATCCACCATCCCGCGGGCGATATCAAGAAGATCAGCCTTTCAGCCAGTCCTTTCCAGCAGACCAATATCGATGTGGGCAACGGGCCTGCCGATTGCTGGCAGGTGACCGTATGGGATGCAGGGACGACCGAGCCGGGGTCCAGTGGCAGCGGCCTCTGGAACCAGAACAAGATGCTCATCGGCCAGCTTTACGGTGGCCAGGCGGATTGCTCCAACAGCGTGAACGACTACTACGGCCGCTTCGCGACCAGCTGGCCTTTCCTGGAGGAATGGCTGGGCGCCACCTGCGGCGATACGCTCGGCGGTTGGGACCTGAACGTGGAACCACCCATCGCCTTCGACGCGGCGGTCACCTCGATCGGTAATATCCCGGAGTTCCTGTGCGGCATCGATTCGATCTGGCCCGCGATCACCCTGAAGAACAACGGGACCGAAGTGCTCACCGCGGTCACGATCACCTACGGCGTTCTGGGTGGGCCCAGCTACATCTATGATTGGACCGGGTCATTGCAGCCCGACCAGACGGTGAACGTATCGTTGCCCGGCATCCCGATCGGTTCGTGGGGTACCACCTCCATCACCGTTGCCTGCAGCGCACCCAATGGCAACCAGGACCAGGTGATCACCAACGACACGTGGACGTGGGGCTTCACCGCGAACAATCCGAGCACAGCCGTCACCCTGTTGCTCACGTTGGACAACTTCGGGTCGGACGTGACCTGGACCCTGGAGAACGACAGCAGCGTTGTTCTTGGCGAAGGCGGCCCCTACGCGGATCTTCAAGCCGGCATGGTCGATACCGTGACCTTCTGCCTGACGAACGGATGCTACACCTTCACGATCAACGACCAGTTCGGCGACGGCATCTGCTGCGCTGAGGGCGACGGTGGCTACGTGATCCTCGATGTGGATTCGGTGGTCCTGGCCGAGAGCGATGGACAGTACACCTTCCAGAACATCGATGAGTTCTGCCTGGCGGCGGTGGGCATCGCGGAGAACGATGGCGCGGCGGACCTCGTGATCTTCCCGAACCCGACCAACGGCCTGCTGAACATTCGACTGACCGGAGCGGACGGGATCCTGCGGACAATGGTGTACGATGGTCTGGGCCGCGCGGTGATCATGAACGGTCGGCCAGTGGATCCTTCCAACGCTGTGTTGGATCTTGGCGGATTAGGCGCAGGGATCTACACGCTCGTGGTGGACCATGGGGCCGGTCGCTCCGTGAAGCGCGTGGTGGTACAGCGTTGATGCGGGCGATCCGCTGGGCGGTTCAATACTTGAACGCGTAGTACAGCAGCTTCACATACTCATTGTTCACCATCAGCAGGCCGTCCTCGGTGCGCCACCAATGCGCCGCGTCGTATTCCATGGATCGTGCTGCACGAACGAACACGGTGATACCCGCCGGTTCTAGCAGCTTTCGGAACACGCGCCCCACACGCCGCGTGTGGAACTCGGTGGTCACGACCACCACGGTGTCGTAACCGCTCGCCTTGGCAAGATCCCGCACGGCTTCACCCTCTTCCCACGTGCTGGTGCCGCGTTCCAGCGCGAAGGCGCTCGTTCCAGGCAGGCCAGCGAGAACCGCAACATCACGTGTCAACTGGGCCTCACTGTGGAGCAAACCTGCGGCCTGAAGACTTTGCGGAACGTTCTCACCGGTGAAGACGGCACGGGGTGCGATCCCCTCCTTGAAGAAACAAGTTGCGGCCAGGCCACGATCCATCGGTGCACCGCCCAGGACGATCATCACATCGCCCCGCGCCTGCGCGTCCTCACGGACAAGGAATCGGCCTGTAACGCGCAACAGTGGGTATCTGAACGCCCAGATCAACACCATGAGGAGCACGAGCGTGAGGAGCACGAGCATCACACGCCCCATGAGGAACTCGCCGATCCTTCGCAGGCGGACCGAGGCAGGCGTTGCAGCACGCATGCCGCCAAGGTAGAACGGATGCCTTCGGCTCAGTAGGCTCCGTTCCGACGGCGCAGCGCCCACTCAAGCGTGAGCAAGGCCAGCAGGGCGAAGAAGATCCAGCGCAGGCCGATAAGGTCGCTGAAACTGGCGTGCGCATACGATCGCGCCGCGATCTCCTTCCGGCCACGGATCGCTTCCTCCAATGTGGAGAGCGCACCGGGATGGACCATCGTTCCACCGCTGCGCGCGGCGATATCGGCCAGCAACACATGGTCCGCCACGGTGGTCAGACCTTCGGCCACCAACGCATGCACCTGCAATTGCCCGCTGGCGGTAAGGCGCTGTCCGTCCAACCCGGTGCTTGCCAGCCAGGTGTAATGGCCCGCGGGGAGCCGCCCGGCATCAAGCCTGTAGGTGTTCCCGGTGCGGCTGAAGGTGTATGGATACTCACGGCCTTCATCGTCCTTCAACAGGATGGATGCTTCCGGTGTGTTCACCGCCTCGTAGCTCACGTTGTAGAGTTCCGCAGTGAAGAGGATCGGATCGGTCTCGGCGAATTCCGGCGGGTGCGTGACCCGGAACCGGCTCTTGTCCACCTTGAGCGCGAGGAACTGCACGATCTTATGCACCAGGCGGTCGAAGCGTTCGGTGGATCCGTTCTGCTCGCGATCCGCGAGGCGCCAGCGCCACATGCCCTCACCGCAGATGGTCGCCAGCCTGCGTTCGGTCTGTTGCGTGAAGGCGATGAGCGGATAACCCGTGCGCACCACTCCGATGCGCTGTTGCGCGAGCACCGATGCCGCGCGATCCGGCTCATACTGTCCGAACGGCACCTGTAGTGGTGGGAAGCGCTCGATCGCCCGCACCTCCTCCGCATCCATGGTGAAGTAGGTGAACTCCTTGGAGATGGTTGCCTGCGCGTCGGTGAAGGCGCTCTGAGCCCCGGCAACGCGTACACCCGCACCTTGTGTGTTGAACACGTTGAAGTCCGTGCCCGCTCCGAGAACGAAACAGAGCGGGATCCCCTTCTGCGCAGCGCGCTGGAGGAGCGGCTCGATACGGTCCCTGGTCGATGGCAGTTGGTGCAGGACGATGAGGTCGTACTGTTCCACTGTACCGGTGAAGTCAGCAGCATAGGCCAGTTCGGTCTCATATCCTTCGAGTCCTGCCAATGCCATGCGCCACGCGGCCAGATCCGGATGCGGTGCTGCTGCCAGCAAAAGCACTTTCTGCCGATCATCGAGCACCTCCACGAAGATGTCCTGTGTGTTGTTCACCTCCGTTACTTCACCGTCAACGGGACGCACCGTCACGGTGTATCGCTGTGTGCCCGGCCGGTCGGCCTTCAGGGAGAAAGCGGCTTCCTGGATCCAAGGGTCGCCGGTGACCGAGAGCTCCTTCGCAGCGATCTCCGCACCATCGCGCAACACGGTGATGCGCGTGCGGACGCCTTTTAAATGCCGCGCTTCGATGCGGGCCAGGAGCGGGAAGTCGTTGCCGAGGTAACTGATCCGGTTGTGCTCCACGGCTTTCAACACCAGGTCGGGGCGGACCGTGGTATCGCCCAATGCGATCGTGTGGATCGGGACCCCAAGGCGCGCAGCATCCAGGCGGGGATCACGCCCCCGGTTGTAGATCCCATCGCCATCGATGATGACCGCACCGAGATCAGGGCCGCTGAACCGATCGTACACCTCCCTGAAAACGTCGCTGATGTCCGTGAGCGCTCCGCCCTGTGCGAAGTCGAGGCCCTCGCCCATCGTCTTCGAATAGGTGAACGTCCGCACCTCGTACTTGTCACCCAGGGCTTCGGAGAGCCGCTCGAGTTCCTCCTTGTAAGCGGAGCGCAATGTGGTGGTATCCCCCGCTGCCATGAGCGATGAGGATCCGTCATGCGCGATCACCACCACCGGCTTACGCACTTCGCGCACGAGGATGCGCACCATCGGTTCCAACAGGAAGAAGGCGATGAACGCGATGACCAATGCGCGACAGGTCCCGAGCACAAGTGATAGGTTCCGGGAGAACCCTTCACGGCCTTCAGCCCTGCGATAGAGGATCCATGCCAGACCAATGCCGAGCAGCAGGCACAAGGGTGCCAGCCAGAGGCTATGGGCTGTGGTCAAATTCACGGGGTACAAAGGTCGCTCACGACGTCAACAACGTCAGGTGAGCATGCCTCCGCATACATGCAGCGTCTGGCCGGTGATGTAGGAACTGAGCTCGCTACCGAGGAAAACGCACGCATTCGCCACATCGGTGGGTGTGCCACCGCGCTTCAGGGGGATCCCCTCACGCCATTGCTCCACCACTTTCGGGTCCAAGGCCCCGGTCATCTCCGTTTCAATGAAACCGGGTGCGATGGCGTTGCTGCGGATGTTGCGACTTCCGAGTTCCAGGGCCACACTCTTGGTGAAGCCGATGATGCCCGCCTTGCTGGCCGCATAGTTGCTCTGGCCGGCGTTGCCCTTCACCCCCACCACGCTGCTCATGTTGATGATGCTGCCGTTGCGTTGCTTCAGCATGGTGCGCATCACCGCCTTGGTCATGTTGAACACGCTCTTCAGGTTGGTGGCGATCACCGCATCGAAATCGGCCTCGCTCATACGCATGAGCAGCTGGTCCTTGGTGATGCCGGCGTTGTTCACGAGGATATCGAGCTTGCCCCAGGCGGCCACCACTTCATCCACCGCCTTTTGTGCCTGGTCGAAATTGCCCGCATCACTTTGGATGGCGAGCACCTTGCGTCCGCTCTTCGTGGCCATTTCGGTCGCTGCGGCGTTCGCTTTCTCAGGACTGCTTACATACGTGAACGCCACGTCAGCGCCTTCCTCCAGGAAACGCTCCACAATGCCCTTGCCGATGCCACGGGAGCCACCGGTGACCAAGGCAACTTTGTCTTGTAGTAGTGCCATGCGGCGAAGATAGAAGCACTGAAGGCAGCAACGGACCCTACTGAGCCATCCCGACATGGAAGGGCTCTCTCAGTGATCATGTCGATCCACCTACCGGAAGAAGCAAGGGGCCGGTTTACCCGGCCCCTTGCAGCACTGTTGCGTTTGTGCGCCGATCAATTGTTCGGTGCGCCCTGCTGGATCCAGATCAGCACTTGATCGATATGGCACTGTGACAAGCTGGACGTGCTCGAAGGCATCGGGGTGAAGCCGTACTGGTGCTGCATGGCACCCGCCAAATGGCCGTTCGCAGCAACCGCTTGGGCTCCGGAATAAGACGTAAGGTTGATCCCGCCATCAGGGCTTGATCCACCGTGGCATCCAGTGCACTGGTTGGAGAGGAGCGGGGCGATCGTGCCGGAATAGGTGATGTTCAACGTGTCGCACTGGCTGGGCTCGCAGGAATTGTTCAAAGCGCCCTGATTGATCCATGTCGCGATATCGGCGATCATACCAGCATCCAACTGCGTATGGTTATACGGAGGCATATGATCCTCGCCACCCTGGTTGATCGACTGGATGATGTCGCTTGAACTGGAGTGGCCGGGGTTCACCTGCTGGTGGATGTGCGAATAATCGTACAGGCGGACACCCTCTTCGTGGGTGATCGAGTTGTGGCAACCTGTCGTGGCACAATAGGCTATCATCAGCGGCAACACGGTTTGCTCGAAATAGACCGTATCGGGGTCACAAACCACGACTTCGGACGTGTCGGGCGGAGGAACGAACACCGTCCCACCCCCTCCACCTCCATCTTCGGTATTCGGCGGGATCAACGGTTCATGCTGGCAGGACTGCATGATCAGCACCCCGAGGACCAGGAGCAAGGCCGCAGGGACAAAGGTCATTGGTTTCAATAGGTTCCGACGCGGCATGGGCTCGTTCTGGTGAGGTTGGAGGCTGGTATCCGATACGATTCTACGAGGGATATCACCATGGGTCACAGTGATCTTGACGTAACGGGATAAACTCGCGACGAACACGACCTCCACGCAAGTGAAGCAATTCAGCAGCCAGGTGCCATGACACCGGTCAGCCCAGCACCTCTTTCACTTTCGCGCCGATCACTCCTTGACGAAGGAGGTCCGGCTGACCGGCTCGTCTTCCTTCAGAAGAACGAGCCAATATCGGCCCTTGGAAAGCGGCCCCGGCATTGAGCGGACAGGGCACGACGCGGGCAGAGCCCGATGGATCCGTTGTGTCCTCGTATTCCAAATAAAGATGCGGCCTGCGGTCGATGATCGGTCAAGGCCTGATCACCTACGGACCGATCACCGCCCTAAAACCTCCTTCACCTTCGAGCCGATCGTCGCCGGGCTGTCCACCACGTGGATGCCACATTCGCGCATCACCTTCTTCTTGGCCTCGGCGCTTTCATCAGCCCCGCTCACGATGGCGCCCGCATGACCCATGGTGCGGCCTGCCGGCGCGGTGACACCCGCGATGAAACCGATGACCGGTTTCTTGCAATTCGCCTTGATCCATCTGGCCGCCTGGATCTCCAGGTCGCCGCCGATCTCGCCGATCATCACGATGGCTTCGGTCTCCTTGTCGTTCGCGAACAGCTGCACCGCCTCCAAAGTGGTCGTCCCGATGATCGGGTCGCCGCCGATGCCGATGGCGGTGGTGATGCCCAGTCCGGCTTTCACCACTTGGTCCGCTGCTTCATAGGTCAGAGTACCGCTCTTGCTGACGATGCCCACCGTGCCTTTCTTGAAGACGAAGCCGGGCATGATGCCCACCTTGCATTCATCGGCGGTGATGATGCCCGGGCAGTTGGGTCCGATCAGGATGCAACCCATGCCGCGCAGGTATTCCCGCGCGACGATCATATCCTTCACCGGGATGCCTTCGGTGATGCAGACGATCACCTTGATCCCGGCCTCAGTGGCCTCCATGATGGCGTCGGCCGCGAACGGCGGTGGAACGAAGATGATGCTGACGTCGGCGCCGGTGGTCTTCACCGCATCGCTCACCGTTTCGAACACCGGTCGGTCCAGGTGTGACTGCCCGCCTTTGCCGGGCGTGACACCACCGACCACGTTGGTGCCGTATTCGATCATCTGCGTGGCGTGGTAGGTGCCTTCGCTACCGGTGAAGCCCTGCACGAGGACCTTGCTGTTCTTGTTGACGAGTACGCTCATGATCGGAAGGGGACTTGAAAGAGGGGGCGAAGCTAATCGGCCTTCGCAGGTGCGGCAACGAGGGGTGTATAGTTCGTGCGCAGGTAGTCGAAGATGAGCCAGAGCGTGCCGAGCATGATGGCCCCGCCGACCCAGAACGGAAGGCCTTGAGAAAGCGAATAGAGCGGGCCGGCCAGCATGGGCCCCACCACACGGCCCAACGAACCGAAGCCCTGGTTCTGCCCCATGACCTCACCTTGCTCCTGTGGCGAGGCCTTTCGGCTGAGTATGGAGACGAGGCTCGGGTTCAAGCACGCATTGCCGACCGATAACAGGATCATCGGAATCAGGCTGAAGAGAACGAACAATAGGTCCAGATCCTGGTGGACGGGTGTTCCATCCGCACCCATGGGCACTGCAGCGCGCAGACCCAATGGAACGAAAGGGATGGCAGCCAGACCGATGCCAACAAGGACGCAACCGTAGATCATCATGCGCTTCTCGCCCCAGAGTTTCTGGAACACGCCCACGAGTGCGCCTTGCGAAATAGCCGAGAGTATGCCCACGATGGAGAACAGGAAACCCACTTGGTCCACATCGAGCGAATAGCGCTGCTGCCAGAGGAAGGCGATGCTCACGTTCATCATGCTGAACGCCGTGATGTAAACGAAGCCGATAAGGAAGATGTCGCGGAAGCGTGTATCCGCCAGCGCCGCGAACGTACTGGCGATGGGTTTGATGTTGATCGGTCGCTCGGGGTTCTTCTCCTTCAGCGATTCCGGCAGCAGGAACACCACACCGAGCAGGTTGAGGGCGCATAGGCCGACCGCGAAATAGCCCACCGAGAGAATGCCGCCATAGTGATGGAAGATCTGCCCACCGATGAAAGGGCCGAACGCGAACGCGACACCGAACGCCGCACCGACGACCAGGCCGATGCGTTTGGCGCGGTCCTTTGGTGCCGTGATATCGCTCACATAAGCCTGTGCAGCCGCGATGTTTCCTGAGCCGATACCGGTGAGGATGCGCGACAGGAACAACAGGAACACCGTGTTCGCGTGGGCGAAGACCACATAGCTGAGCGCGCTGATGACCACCGAGGCCAGGATGACCGGACGCCGCCCATACCGGTCGCTGACCGATCCCCAGATCGGCGAACAGAGGAAGACCAGCACCGAGAAGACAGCCGCGGAGACCATCACGACCGTCTCGCTCGCGCCCACCTTCGCACCGAAGTAGGGCATCACCGGAATGAAGAGCGTGAAGCCCAGCAGATCGATGAAGATCGTCAGCCAGAGGATGGCAAGGCGGCGGTCCATGCGCAGGTTCGTGGGCGGTGAATCTACCGGACCTCAGGGAACCGGCGTTGCGTCCTGCTCGGTCACCGTGGTGCGCCGCACATAGGGGCGGATGATCAAGCGGATCGTGTTCTTCCAACTCAGGTACTTCCACGCCCAGTTGAAGAGCACCATCATGCGGTTGCGGAAACCCACAAGCCCCATGACGTGGATGAAGAGCCAACCCATCCATGCGATCTCGCCGCCCATATGGATGTTGCCCACATCGAGTATGGCTTTGCCCCTGCCAATCACGGCCATGCTGCCTTTATCCCAATAGACGAACGGCTTCCGCTCCGCAGGATCCTTACGCAGTAGGTTCTTCACCAGGCGTCTTGCCTGTTGGATGGCGACAGGAGCCACCTGCGGATGGCCATTGGGCCATTTGGCATCAGCGGTCATCAACGCGATGTCCCCGAGCGCATAGACATTGTTCAACCCTTCCAGGCGATTGAACGCATCGACCTTGTAGCGATTGCTGCGCGCATCGAGCGCAGCTTCCAATCCAGGAACGACCTGGCCCTTCACGCCAGCCGCCCAGATCACCGTGTTCGAGTCCATGAGGCTGCCATCGTTCAACGTGATGCGATCGCCATCGAACGCTGTGACACGTGCCCCGAGCCGCACGTTCACGCCCATGCCTTTCAGGTAACGCAAGGCCCGTGTGCTGCTCTGTTCACTGAAATTCTTCAGCACCCGGTCGCCGCTATCGATCAGGTGGATCTGCATGCGGTCGCTCTCCATCTCGCGGTACTCGTGCTTCAGCACCGTCTTGCGGATCTCCGCCATGGCCCCGGCCAATTCCACGCCGGTCGGTCCACCGCCCACGATCACGAAGTTGAGCTGGCGCCGCTGCGCGTGCTCATCCTCCAGGTAGAGCGCCGCTTCGAAATCCTGCAGGAAATCGCTGCGGATATCCAGCGCCTGGCCAATGCTCTTCAATTGCATGGCCTGGTCCTCCAGCTGTTTGTTGCCGAAGAAGTTGGTCGTGCTGCCCGTGGCGAGGATCAGCATGTCGTAGTGGATCGGGCCATGATCGGTGTCGATCACATTCGTTGCCGGGTGCACGGCCATGACCGATGCCATGCGGAAGGCAACGTTCGGTATCGGCGATACGGTGCGGCGGAAAGGATGCGCGATGCTATCAGCGCTCAAGCTGGCCGTGGCCACCTGGTACAACAAGGGCTGGAAGCAGTGGTGGTTCTGCCGGTCGATCAACAGCACCTTGAACGGCTTGTTCGCCAGACCCTGCACCAGGCGGAGGCCGGCGAAACCGCCACCCACCACCACCACGGTCGGATAGGGAAGATGATCGTAGTCGAACCGGACCTTGTTGGGCATGGCAGGCGCATGTCGTGCGCGGTGCAAAGATCCGGATCTTTGCGCGCCCCATGTATGAAAGTGACACCATCGCTGCGATCTCCTCCCCACCCGGCACCGGGGCCATCGCCCTGTTGCGCCTCTCCGGCCCGGCGGCACTGAGCGTGGCCATAGCGATCGCACCGGCACTGCCCAAAGAACCTGAGGCCCGGAAGGCCTACTTCGTCCCCTTGGTGGATGCCGAGAGCCCCGTTGATGAAGGGGTGATCACCGTGTTCCGCGGTCCGCGGTCCTACACCGGCGAGGACGTTGTGGAGATCTCCGTGCACGGTTCACCCTACGTGCAGCAGCGGCTGCTGGAAGCGTTGCTCAGTGCAGGTGCGCGCATGGCCTTGCCCGGTGAATTCACCCAGCGCGCCTTCCTCAACCGCAAGATGGACCTGAGCCAGGCCGAGGCCGTGGCCGACCTGATCGCCAGTCAGAGCGCGGCACAGCACCGGCTCGCCATGCAGCAGCTGCGCGGTGGCTTCGGACAGCGCATCGAGGAACTGCGCCAGCAACTCATTGACTTCGCTGCCCTGATCGAACTCGAGTTGGATTTCAGCGAGGAGGATGTGGAGTTCGCCAAACGCGGCGAGCTGCTGGTACTGGTCGATCACCTCATCGGGATGTGCGGCGGGCTGATCGATTCGTTCCGCTACGGCAATGCGGTGAGGCAGGGCGTGCCGGTGGCGATCGTAGGTGCACCGAACAGTGGCAAGAGCACCTTGTTGAACACCCTGCTGCAGGAGGACCGCGCCATCGTGAGCGATATCGCCGGCACCACGCGTGACACCGTGGAGGAAACGATGACCATCGGCGGTGTGCTCTTCCGCTTCATCGACACAGCCGGGTTACGCAACACGAGCGACACCATCGAGAAGCTCGGTATCGCGCGGAGCTACAAGAAAGCCAGCGAGGCCGCGATCGTGGTCCTGCTGGGCGATGCAGCGATCGTGGCCGAAGGCGCGCTGCGCACCGAGGCGATCCTGCTGCGCGAACGCATCGGCGCGGAGCCCCTGCTTATCGCGGTCCTGAACAAATGCGACACGGCTCCGCTCCTGCCCCCTTCGCAGAACAGCGATGCGTTGCTTCGTATCTCAGCCAAGCGCGGCGAGGGCCTGGACGCCTTGAAGAACGCGTTCGTTGCGCACGTGCAGGGCATGCGGGCCGGACCGGGCGATATCGTGGTGACCAATGCCCGGCACGTGGACGCACTGACCAAGGCCCGAGCCGCGTTGCTCGACGCGAAGAAAGCCATCGAGGACGCGATCGGCGGTGAACTGCTCGCGCAGGACCTGCGCCGCGCCCAGCATCATCTGGGCGAGATCACCGGACGCATCACCACCGACGATCTGCTGGGCTCGATCTTCGGGCGTTTCTGCATCGGGAAGTAGGCGATCGGGAAGCGAGCATTGGTGGGGACCCGCCGTGTAACAGTTTTGTTTGTAACATATTTGTTACTAACATTGTTGTTACATCTTCAGGACACCATGGACCACCATCCTTTCAAGTTCGGCAAGCTGGCGGAAGGCGTGCACTTCGTGGACCGCGACCGCGAGCGCCAGCGGCTGAGGAACAACGTACTGACCGGCGTGAACACGATCCTGATCTCGCCCCGCCGGTATGGCAAAAGCTCACTGGTGCAACAGGTTTCCGAGGATCTTGCACAGGACAAGCGCATCCGTTTCGCGCAGGTGGACCTGTTCGAAGTGCGCGACGAGCGTGAGATGCTTGAGCGCATCACCGCTGCCGTGATCATCGCCACATCGAACACGCTCGAGGAGCGCCTACGCGACCTGAAGCGCTTCGTACAGGCCATTGTTCCCAAGGTGAGCCTGGGCTCCGACCCCACACAGGAGATGAGCATCGGACTTACCTGGGAGGATCTCCAACGCTCGCGGCATGAGTTGCTGGACCTGCCGGAAAAACTGGCCAAGGCCAAGAAGGTCCAGTTGGTGCTCTGCATCGATGAGTTCCAGAACATCGGGCAGTTCCCCGATCCCAAAGCCACACAGAAGTTGCTCCGGGCGGCCTGGCAGCGGCAGAAGCATGTCACCCATATGCTCTATGGCAGCAAACGGCATATGATGCTGGACATCTTCACCAGGAGCACGATGCCGTTCTACAAGTTCGGCGACCTCATGTTCCTTGAACGGATCGAACGCCCCTACTGGACGGCCTACATCGTCGATCGTTTCAAGCGCACGAAGAAGAAGATCGACAAGCACCTCGCCACCTCCATCGCCGCGATCATGGAGGACCACCCCTACTCCGTGCAACTGCTGGCCAACGCCGCATGGCAACAGACCGACCTGACCTGCACCGCTGCGGACATCGACAACGGCTTGGAGGAGTTGCTGGACCAGTACGCCATTCTGTTCCAGCACCTGGTGGACGGACTGACCACCCCGCAACTCCGCTACCTGGAAGCGATGGCCGACGGCGTGGAGCGTTTCACAACCGGCGAAGTGCTCGCTCGCTATGAACTGGGATCATCGGCCATGGTCGGGCGTATCCGCACCGGCTTGGAAAAGAAGGACATCCTCGATCACCAGGGGCCAAAGACCGTGTGGCTCGATCCGCTGTTCAAGCACTGGCTCGAGCGCCGATTCTGGCGCAAGCCGCGAAGGGTCGTGCCGGCATGAGCGAACGCCAATGGATCAAGGGCAGCTTTCCAGCGTGCGCAACACCTGTTCCAGGTAGAGGTACTCATCCGCGCCATCGCCTTCCATCGCCGGGCCCATGCCCATGGTGCACATCACTTCCACCACCCAGGGATCACCCGCCTTTTTCACGCCCTTGCGGTACGCCTGCTGCAATTCCACGTTCGTGAACTTCACCAAGGGCTCACCTTCCTCCTCACCCATGTCCATGCCCGCAGCGCAAGGCCAGGTGTAGTGCGACCGGCAGGGCTGGAAACTCTGCGCATCGGCCACGTACGTGAAAGTGCCCGCCAGTCGCATGCGTGGGATGGCATCACCGATCTCGTCCGCGAGTTTTTCCAGCGTGTAGTTCAAATCACCCTCGAACGGTTGTCCCATCTCATCCACCTCTTCGATGCCCTTGGCCGTGCTGCGCCAGAAATCGGGTTTGTCACCATCCTGGCCGATGGTGAGCATGTTGTTCACCACGTGCCATTGGCCGATCGTACCCGTCGGGATACTGTCGCTATCGCCGTACCGCTGTTGGAGGACGAAGGTGCTATCCGAACGAACCCACAGGGTGGTTTCAATGCCCGGACAGTCGGCACAGGGCAGAGCGCCGGTGTAATAGCCGGGCCAGCTAGTCACCATGGCGACCGTATCGGCCGCCACCTGTGTGCTATCGGCACCGCCCTTATCGGCAGATGTTTCGGGTGTCGCGCAGGAGGCCAGCAATGCGCCGACGAGGAACAGGTATGCGAAGTGCTTCATGGTCGTTGTGCGTGGCGCAAAACTAGCGCCGCATCTTCGCACAACGTGAGCCCTACCCCACTCCTCTCCGCGTTCTATTTCGGCAGCGTCGAACACTACCGGCTGCTGGCGCTGCACGAAAAGGTGGTCATCGACACCGGCGAGCACTATGAGCGACAGAGCTATCGCACCCGCACTGGGATCATCGGTCCGAACGGGAAGCAGGATCTCAGCGTCCAGGTCGAGCACGACCATGGCAACAAGATGCGCATGTGCGATGTGCGGTTGAGTTACGCCGAGACCTGGCCTGCCCAACACCTGCACGCCATCCGCAGCGCCTATGGGCAAACGCCCTGGTTCATCCATTACATCGATGAGATCGAAGCGACGCTGCTGAAAGGATACGACCGCCTGGTGGACCTGCACGTCGCCACGATCGACCTCGGCATGCGATGGCTCGGGCTGACGACCGAGGTGCTGGTCACGGACAACTACATCGAGAACCTGGATGGCTTGGTGGACCTCCGTTCGCGATTCCACCCAAAGAAGGCACTCCCGCTGGAGGTCGGGGCCGTACCCCCCTACCCACAGGTGTTCGCGGATCGGCATGGTGCCATTCCACGCATGAGCATCATCGACCTGGTATGCAATTGCGGACCGAAAGCCTTGGAGCATCTTCGTGCTGGCACATGAGCGCAGCGGACCAACAACGATCGGTGCGGGACTATCTCCAACTGTTCCATCCGTTGGACGATGCGGCCTGGAATGCGATGGCCTCAGCTTTTCGCACGCGGACCTATGAACGCGGCCAGGTGATCACCGGGGTTGGTGATGTGCAACGCGACCTGCTGTTCATCCTCGAAGGGGTGCAGTACTCGTATTTCCTCAAGGACGACAAGCCTTATGTGATGGCGTTCACCTATCCCATCGGGATCAGCGGCATCCCGGAGTCCTTCCTCTCGCAACAGCCCAGCACCTACACGCTTGAAGCGATCAGCGCCACACGCGCCTTCGCCCTTTCGCACGTCGACCTCATGCGCTTGTTCGATGCCCACCCTGCCATCGAGCGGCTCTTCCGCAAGATCACCGAGGCGATGCTGATCGCCGCAGCGCATGGACGCTACCGGCAGGTCTCCACGATCGCCGAGGAGCGGTTCCGGCAATTCGCCCAACAGAGCGCTCACTTGTTCCAGTTGGTGCCTCACAAGCTCATCGCCAGCTATCTGGGCATCCATCCCACGAACTTCAGCAAACTCTACAACAGCATCCGCATCTGAAGTCTTGGTTTTTACCAAGAACGCGGCTCGGCGTACGGTCCAATTTCGCATCGCAAACCCGATGCACCATGAACATTCCCGCCTGGCTCGATCGAGCGGAGTACCCGTTCACCAGCCGCACTTTCGAACACGCTGACGGCCTGGTTCACTACGTGGATGAAGGCGAAGGGCCCCTCCTCCTCTTCGTTCATGGCACGCCCGACTGGAGCTTCGGCTTCCGGCATGTGATCAAGGCGTTCAGTGCAACGCACCGCTGCATCGCGATCGATCATTTAGGCTTCGGGCTCAGCGCCAAGCCACAGGACGCTGACTATGGTGTCGCCGCACACGCCCGGCGTCTGCAGGACTTCATCGATCATCTCGAATTGCGCGATATCACCCTCGTGGTGACCGACTTCGGCGGCGGCATCGGGCTGCAGCATGCGCTCGTTCATCCGGAGAACGTGAAAGGCATCGTGCTGTACAACACCTGGATGTGGCCCTTGAACGATGACAAGCGCTTCACTGGGCCTGCCCGGATGATCCACTCCTGGCTCGGCCGTCTGCTCTACCTGCGCCTCGGCTTCAGCGTGAATGTGATGATGCCTTCAGCCTACGGCGACCGGACGAAGTTGACCAGGACCGTTCATGGGCACTACAAGCACGCACTGCCCGATGCTCGTTCGCGCATCGCCACCCATGCCCTGGCGAAGGAGATCACGGACGCCGGGCCGTTCTGGGCAACGCAGTGGGCGCACATTGACCGCCTGAAGCCCGTTCCCACGTTGATCTGCTGGGGCCTGAGGGATCGCTTCTTCCCATCCGATCTATTGGACCGCTGGAAACAGGCTTTGCCGCATGCGGCCATGCGGACCTCCTCCAGCGCCGGGCATTTCATGCATGAGGAGGCGCATCCGGAATTGATCGGTGCGATGCGTCAATTCCTGAACCACTGACCTTTCAGGCTCCCTTGTGCTCAGCCCTCTTCCGCGACCAGTGTACGGCCAAGAGCAGCAAGGTCAGGATCGCTGCGAGCACCATCGCGAAGAACCCCTTCTCCAGCGCGCTCTCCCGGAAGAGTTCCCCGCTTAAGAGATCCCGGAATAAGTAGCCGGTGCCGGGCACCTGCACAGCGTCCCAATGCATGAAGCACTGGACCCCGAGAACGATGGTGGCACCCAGTGCGGCATAGCGGACGACGGGACCGATGGCCATGGCCGATGAACGCGGAGCCACGAAGATCCGTATCCCACGAAGCAGGCCGACGGAGCACCTTTGCACCATGCCGAAGCGCATCCTCGTCCTCAACGGCAGCACACGCGCCAGATCCACAAATGGTCTTTTCATCCAGGCCATCGTCCGCATGGCGGGCGATCGCGCGCAATTCACGGTCTATCCATCGGTGGCGGATCTCCCGCATTTCAACCCCGACCTCGACGTAGACCCCGCACCCACTGCTGTCGCACACTTCAGGGAGTTGCTCAACACGAGCGATGGCCTGCTGATCTGCACACCGGAATACGCCATGGGCGTGCCTGGCTCTTTGAAGAACGCCTTGGACTGGTGCGTCTCCTCGAGCAGTTTGAGCGGCAAGTCCACGATGCTGGTCACCGCTTCGCTCGGCGGCGAACAGGCGCAAGCGTCGCTACTGGGAACTCTTCGTGTGATCGAAGCCGTGGTACTGCCCGAAACCTCTGTGCTCATCCCTTTCGCACGCACCAAGGTGGACCCGGAGGCGGACGTTACCGATGCGGAGGTTTCGACCTCCTTGCGGCAGGCGCTCGACGTGTTCTTGGAGTGATCCCACCGCCCTCTGCGCAAGAGACCGGGTCCGAGCATGGCAGCGCAGCCCCGACATGGCTTACCTTCGGCCCACCAAACGTCGTTCTGATCGCAAGCAAGTGTTCCCTCCCCGCTGAAAAGCGGATCGGCCCGCTGCCGGCGCTGAACGGATAACCAACGTTCAGCACCATCCATGGCAACATTCGAGAAACGCGAGAAGGAGAAGAAGCGGCAGCAGAAGCAGGAGGAGAAACAACGCCGGAAAGAGGAGCGCAAGGCGAACCCCTCCGGTGGTGGGCTGGACAGCATGCTCGCCTACGTGGACGAGAACGGGATGATCACAAGCACTCCGCCCGACCCAACGAAACGGACGGAGATCGATGCCTCGACGATCGAACTGGGCGTTCCCAAGCGTGCGGCCGAGGACGAGGTCACCGCAGAACGGGTCGGCAAAGTCGATTTCTTCGATACCTCCAAGGGATTCGGCTTCATCAAGGAGGACGGCACCCAGGAACGGTTCTTCGTACACGTCAGCGGCCTGATCGATGAGGTGAGCGAGGGCACGAAGGTGGCCTTCGAAGTGGAGCGCGGCCTGAAGGGTATGAACGCGGTGCGCGTGCGGAAGGCCTGAGCGCCGTTCGTTGATGGCTCGTCGTTCGTTCAGGTGCCTCGCACGGGGCGATGCGCAACGATCAATGATCGCATCATCGTGCAGCGCTTCGCCGTTGGCCGTTGAACAACGCCTGCATTCGAATGATCGGGGATGTGGTTAAATTCACATCGTGATCCTTAGACGATCGTTCCTCGTCGGCATCCTCTTCGCCCCCTGCCTGTGTCTGGCATCCTTCTTCGCAGGACCGGACCAGTTCATTTGCGGCACGGCCACCACACTGGGAGCGGATCCATTGGGTGTGGGTGAATCTGGCTTCTGGACCGTGGTACAAGGCAACGCCACCTTCGTCAATGGGAGCAGTCCCACGTCCTTTGTGACAGAACTGGACTTCGGGGAGAACATACTCCGGTGGATGGTGGTCACACCCTCGGGGCCCACATCCGACGCGGTATCCATCTGGTGCTACGACAGCGCAATGCCCGTGGCCAATGCCGGCCCCGACCAAGTGGTGGCGGCCCTGCCTGGCACGGTCACCCTGAGCGCTTCGCCAGTGACCGCACCCGGTATGTGCTTCTGGACCCTGGTCTTGGGCGGAGGTTTCATCTCCGACCCGAACGACCCGAACGCCACGGTCAGCGAACTGGTTCCCGGCCTGAGCGCGTTCCAGTGGAACTGCGACAACGGCCCGTGTGGCAGCAGTGAGGACGTTGTTCAGATCGAGGCCACGGAGTTCATCGGGATCGCGGAAGCGCAGGCCAACGGCAACGTGCCTTACTATGACCCCATCGGCCATCGGCTCGTGTTCAAGCAGAACAGCCCATCGATGTCCATCACGCTCGTTGATCAGCAAGGGCGCATCGTGGAGCAACTTACCACGCCTGCTGGTGCTGGCGTTTGGGATCTGTCCACATTGCCCTCGGGCATCTACACGGCGCGGGTGAGAACGGGTGATGGGATCTCCGTGCAACGCTTCGCTGTTGGGCGCTAGGACAAGCCGCTGTCTTCAGGCGAACGACCCGAACAACTCAACCGCGCCATGAGCGACCACATCAAGATCGCCTTGCGGGTGCTGTGGATCATCCTGGTCGCTTACTGGACGATCTCGGCCATTCGGAGCAAACGGAGCGCACATCAGGAAACGATCCTCAAGCAGATCCTGCTCTACTGGCTACCATTGATCGTTGCCGCGCTGTTGTTGGGACCCGGTGAATGGTTCGGGCACGCGTTGATCCGGGAGCAGTTCGTGCCCCACACTAATTTGGTCGGGATGGTCGGACTGGCGTTCTGCTCACTTGGTGTGGCTCTCGCCTGCTGGTCGCGCTACCTGTTGGGAAGGAACTGGAGCCTCGCAGTGCAGAAGAAAGAGGACCACACGCTGATCGTTAGAGGGCCGTACAAGCTGGTCAGGCACCCGATCTATACTGGCCTGCTGCTCCTGTTCTTCGGTAACGCCATCATCGTTGGCGACTATCGCGGCCTGATCGCCGTGGCGATCGTTTTCCTGGCCTTCTGGTTCAAGTTGAAGAAGGAGGAGCGCTGGTTGGGCGAGGTATTCGGGGATGACTACGTTGCCTATACCCGCACCACAAAGGCTCTGCTCCCATGGGTGCTCTAGCTCGCGCATTCCTTCGCGCACGGCATGTTCCGACATTACCGGGCTGCTCGTTGCTCTTCGACCTCAATGCTCGCCTGAAAAAGATCCGGGGATCGCGACACATGGGCGATCAATGCATCAGAGGTAGCTCAGCCACCACAACTGGCGGTTGGTGCTCTTGATCCTGTTGAACCAGGCGCACAGCGGGTACAGCGCAACGACCACACCGATCCAGACCAGGTAGACCACGGTCAAGGAGAAGCCATAGCCTTTCAGCTCTGTCGCACCGTTCACGAAGGTGGTCAGGATCATGCTCTGCCATCCGAAGCCGGTGAGTTCGGCGGCGACCAAGGCCACGGTGTGGATCAGGTAGAGGTGCAGGATGTAGTAGAAGAAGGGCACGCGGCCGAAGACGATGAACACCGATGCCAGCCATCCGCGGATGTTCTCTGACCAGGCCAGGAACAGGATGGCCGGCCCGAGGGTCATCAGCAGGTAGAGCAAACTCGGTGGGTACTTCTGCACGTTGAGGAATGAGAGCACGGTGAAGGCCGGTGAAGCCTGCACGGACCATGTCAACATATCGCCATACGCGTTGACCAAGCGCAAGGCGACGAAGAGCATCACCATCGCCAGACCCAGGCGGGTCAACAACCGCTTCCGCACCTCGGGCGTGTAGCCCTTGCCATAGAACGCGCCGAAGCAATAGCCCAGCGCCATGGTCCCGATCCAGGGTATCAGCGGATAGGCGAACACCACGCTGATACCGTTCACCTCCACCTTCCCTCGCTCGTGGAGCATCTTCCACCACCACGCACCATCGAAATGGATCCCGTCCAACGCATTGTGCCCGAACACGATGATGAGCCCGGTGATGAGGATGGCACGGAACGGGAGTTGGATCAGCGCGGCCAGCGCCAACATACCCACGCCGATCGCCCAGATCACCTGCAGGCCGAAGCGCGGCAAGGTGGGGTTGAACACCCAGGCGATCTTGACCAGGGTGATCTCCACGAGGATCAGCCAGATGCCCCGTTTGACCAGGAAGGTGGTCAGCTCCCTGGTGCTCTTGCGTTGATGGATGATCCACGCCGAGGTGCCCGCGAGGAACACGAACACCGGTGCGCAGTAGTGCGTGATCCAGCGGGTGAAGAAGAGGGGTACCGAAGTGGTGGCCAGGTCCGTCGGGGAGTTCAGGAAAGCGTCCGCGTGGAAATAATCGCGGACATGGTCCAGCGCCATGACCACCATCACGAGGCCGCGGAGCAGGTCGATGGAACTGAAGCGTGGGGAGGTGGTGGCGCTCGTCACCCAGCGAACATACGACCCAGCGCGATGACGGCAGCTCCGCTCCTACTTTCGCCAGCCTCATCCTCGCCCATGACCCAAGGACAAGCCATCGCCGCGGAACTGGAAAAGCTCCAAGCTCCAACCCGCACTCTCCTGGAACGCATTCCTTCCGACAAGCTCGCATGGAAGCCCCACGAAAAGTCAATGACCCTGGGTCGCTTGGGAATGCACGTTGCCGAACTGCCGCATTGGATCGTGAAGTCGTTCGAGATGCCGGAGTTCGATTTCGTGGCAACACCCATTGCACCGGCCGTTCCAACAACGATCGAAGAGATACTTGCCATGCAGGGGCATACTTGGATGAAGGCGGCCAACTACCTGAACAACGCCACGGATGCCAACCTTGCCGTTATGTGGACCATGCGCCGTGGTGAGAACGTGATCTGGTCCATGACACGAGCGGACATGGCGCGCCACCACATCAAGCACATGGTGCACCACCGCGGGCAACTCAGCGTGTACCTGCGCTTGCTCGATGTGCCCATCCCCGAACTCTTCGGGCCCACGGCGGATACGAGGCGATGAACTCAACACCTCGCCAGATACATAAAGTGATCGTCCTCTCCGTTCGTCCACTGGACCATGAACCTCACGAACAACAAGATCCTTGTTACCGGTGGCGCCAGCGGCATCGGTCTCGCGCTCGCTGAACGCTTCGCCCAACGCGGCAACACCGTGATCATTTGCGGACGCCGCGTCGACGCGTTGCAAGAAGCTGCGCAACGCATTCCTGGCGTCATCACCAAGGTCTGTGACCTGTCGAGCGAGGAGGAACGCATCGCCCTGCGCGACTGGGTGGCCCAAGAACATGGCGACCTGAACGTGCTGGTGAACAACGCCGGCATCCAGCAATGGATGAATGTCGACGATGCCGATTTCTACCAACGCGCGAAACAGGAACTGGCCATCAACATCGAAGCGCCGATCCATTTGAGCCAGGTCTTCCTCGACCTGCCGCAGTTGAAGACCATCATGAACGTGTCCTCCGGGCTGGCCTTCTCCCCGCTCGCGAAAACACCGGTCTACTCGGCAACCAAGGCCTTCATGCGTTCATTCACGCTTTCGCTGCGCCACCTGTTGAAGGAGCGCGGCATCGAAGTGATCGAGATCATTCCGCCCGCGCTGAACACCGATCTCGGCGGCAAAGGCCTGCACGATCTGGCCCCGCCAGTGAGCGCCTTCCTCGACGCCATCTTCCCGCAGTTGGAAGCTGGCAGCGACGAAGTGGCCTTCGGCTTCAGCGAGGACCGACTGAACGCGTGGCCGGAGTTATACAAGACCTCGTTCGCGCGGCTGAACCCGTAAGCGAAGGGCCTGGCGTTGCGCGCGAAAGCATCCACGCAGATGCCTGCCCTCTCCTACTTTCGTCCCATGCCCAAGAAGATCGCTCCCACCCCCCCGAAGAACATCGACCCCAAGAAGCTCAAGGTCGCCGAGCCTAAAGCCAAGGCCAGGAAGACCGCCCCGGCAAAGACCACCACTAAGCTGAAGCCCGCCATGAAAGGCAAGGCCAGCCCCGCGAAGGCCGCTGACGGCGACGCGCCTGTCTTTGCCTACATCGCGAGCTTACCACAGCCGCAGCGCGGCATCGCCGAGCGCATCGATGCCCTTGCGGCCAAGACAATGCCGGGCCTCCAGCGTGGGGTGAAATGGGGCATGGCGTACTATGGTGTTGACTCCTCGTCTCCGCTCGGAGCTGGCTGGTGCTTCGCGTGCGGCGCCTTCGTCGGCCATGTGAAACTCATGTTCATACGCGGCACGGACCTCAAGCCGGAACCACCGGTGACACCCGTAGCGATGGGCAAGGCCACACGGGGCGTCGAGTTGGCATCCGTGAAGGATCTCGACGAACGTCAGGTGGCGGCGTGGATGAAGCAAGCGGCGACCATGCCTTTCATCAGCGCGGCGAAGAAGAAGTGAAATACAGATATACCGCAACGACGCAACGGACGCCACGGTCCCGCAACATTGCGTGCGCATCCGTTGCCCTCGTTGCGTCGTTGCGGTGAAAAACCCCGCCCGTACTTTTAGCCCAATGGCAGACAAGATCGACATCGAAGCATCCAAGAACGAGGACCACAACAAGCTGAAGGTCTCGGACCTGAACAAGCGCCTGCACAAGATCCATGAGGGCGGTGGCGAAAAGCGCATTGCCAAGCAGCACGAGCAGGGCAAGATGACCGCCCGCGAGCGCATCGACGCGCTGC
>JBDTNF010000031.1:0-5792 GCA_039933875.1 Flavobacteriales bacterium
CCGGCGTCATCCCGCCGCAGGGCAGCTACGTGTGGGGTATGGGCAAGGTGAACGCCTACGCCACGGTGGTGGACCTGCTCGGTGTGGTGGGTACGGAGGAGCATGCGGCGGCGGATGTGCGCGTCTGGCCCAACCCCTTCACGAATGAACTTATGATCGGCCTCGGCGATGGATCGAACTCCGCGCGGTACACCGTGCTGGATGTGACCGGTCGCACGATAACCACCGGGTCGATCACGGGTCGTAACACGCGCATTGCTGCTGCGGCGTGGAGCAGCGGCGTGTACCTCGTGCGGATCAATAATGGCGATCGGGCCTACACCGTGCGCGTGGTGCGACGTTGACGTTGTATCTCTTCGCAGTAGCCAAGTGCACCAGTAGGAGTAGGCGCTTCCCGATGAACGATAGTTCAAGAACGCTTGCACCCCGGCTCGGAGGCCGGGGCTGGCCCTGCCGCGCGTGCTACGTCCCTTCATAGCTATGCTGAACGAAGTACATCTCCATTTCTCCCTTCCCTTTCGCCTGTACTTTGCCGCGCGGGGTGAAAGTGAGTCCGGCTTCGCCCTTTACCAGCGCATACGTCGCCTCGCTGATGTTCACCTGTCCCACTTCGCCGCTGCTCTCCATGCGGCTCGCGGTGTTCACCGTATCGCCCCAAATGTCGTACTGGAACTTCTTCACGCCCACTATGCCCGCCACGACGGGGCCGGTGTGTATGCCCAAGCGCATTTCGAACGCTGGCTTGTTCAACGCGTCGCGTTCCTTTTTGCGCGCGATCATGAACGCCTGCATCTCCAACGCCGCATGCACGACATCAGCGGGTGAGGAGGTCTTCGGATCCGGCAAGCCGCTTGCGCACATGTACGCATCGCCGATGGTCTTGATCTTCTCGATGCCGCGCGCGGTGATGATGTTGTCGAAGGCCTTGAAACAGGTGTTCAGTTCTTCCACCAGTTCTTGCGGTGTGAGTTTCTCGCTCGCCTCGGTGAAGCCCTTGAAATCGGTGAAGAGGATGTTGGCGTTGTCGAAGTGCTTCGCGTCGGCGTGACCTTTCATTTTCAGTTCCTCTGCGACTTCTTCTGGTAGGATGTTGAGCAACAGTTCGTCACTTCGGTGGAGCGCTATCCGTATGCGGCCACGTTGCCGGTAAACCACGACCCCGAACACCAGAAGCCCCAGCGCAGCGAAGAGGAAGATGTTGCGGCGGTTCCTTTCCGCGTAAAGCCTTTGCTGGCTCGCGAATTCGGCCCGGGCGGTTTCTTGTGCATGTGCAAGACTGTCCTGCATCACTCGGTTCATCATTTCGCGGTTCAGTTCGGTCCGGAGGGCATCGTTCGCCTGATCGCGGTACAGCACGCTGTCCTTCCATTGATGGGCCAATTCGTTCCACTTCAACGCTTCGCCCGGCAGGCCAATGGCCACGTACGCGTCGGACAAGATGCGTGACGCATCACGCTTGACCACATCATTCTCATCGATCTGGTCAGTAACGTAGGCGGTGTGAGCGGAGGATATGGCTTGCTGGTAGTTGCCAAGGCGCAACTGGAGCAAGGCCCAGGCGGTGTTGAACGCCTGTTCATACGGATGCCCGACCATCGTCTTCATGCGGTGCAAGCGGCCTAGTACTGCCTCGGCTTGGTCAACGCTGTCCAGTCGCAACAACATGTATCCGATGCCCAGTTCGACCTCCGGAAGCCACTCCAGTTCTTCCCCGGTGGTGCTTACCGCGTCATGCAGCGCCCGGTATTGTTCCAACGCCTCACGCCAGTGCCCTTTCACTTCCATCATATACCCCCAATTGCTCCGGTTCAGGAAGCGCAGTGAATTGTTCCCCATGCTGTCCGCAAACGCTTGGGATGCCGTGAGGTCCTTGACAGCACCATCCAGATCACCGAGGCGGCCCCGGATGAACCCGGATAGGTTGTACGTGGCGGCCTTGACCAGGTCATCGTCCAACTGCTCGGCCATTGCGTTCGCTGCCAAGGCCATGCGGAATGCCTCCCCCCAACGCTCCCTGCCGCGCAAAAGCTGCGCCCGGGAGTAGGTGGCCAAGGTCACCAAGCGCTTGTCTCCGGATCGTTCTGCGGCCCATTGCGCTGTATCGAGGTACAGCTCCGCCGTATCCGGATCGTTCACCATGACATTGAACCGCGCAAGGGTGCGATAGAGCAATGCGATCTCTTGCGCGCTGGCCAAGCCGCGCCGCGTCATGGCACCCTGCAGATGCTCTTGCCACACCTCATCGCGCACGCGAAAATTGCGGCCCGAGATGCTGAGCATCGACCAAAGATGCCCTTTGAAGACACCTCGTTCCCACCCGATCCGCTCGGCTAGCTCCAGGGCCTGCGCGCACAGCGCGGAGTCATGCGTAAAGCCCGAGAGGGATCGGTCGGAGGGTGTGCGCGCCCGTTCCAAGAGTTGCAGGACGCGCAAGGTGTCACCAGAAAGCTCCGAGGTGCGTGCATGAACGCGGCACACCGAGCATACCAACGAAAGGACAAGTAGTACCGACCGGGAGAACTTGGATCGAGCGGTCGTTCGCAGGCATCGGCTCCCCATGGTTGTCATATCACGTGCGCTCAACAAAGTACATCTCCATTTCCCCCTTGCCTTTCGCCTGCACTTTGCCGCGCGGGGTGAAGGTGAAACCGGTCGTGTCCTTCACCAATGCGTGGGTCGCTTCGCTGATGTTCACCTGCCCGACTTCTCCGGAAGACTCCATGCGGCTCGCCGTGTTCACCGTATCGCCCCAGATATCGTAGCTGAACTTCTTCACACCCACGATGCCAGCGACAACAGGGCCAGTGTGTACGCCAATGCGGATCTCGAAATACGGCAGCCCGGCAGCGATCTTCCGCGCCTTGCCTTCGGCGATGAAGTCGCGCATCTCCAGTGCCGCCTTGATCACATCGGTGGCGTGCGTTGTGTTGGGTGTGGGCAGGCCACCAGCTGCCATGTAGGCATCGCCAATGGTCTTGATCTTCTCGATGCCGTATTTCTCCGTGATGTGATCGAAGGCGCTGAAGCACTCATTGAGGTCGCGCACCAGTTGTGCGGGTGTTACGACTTCGCTCATGGCCGTGAAGCCCTTGAAGTCGGTGAAGAGCACGGTGACCAGATCGATGTGCACAGCTTCGGCCGAACCCTTCGCTTTCAGTTCTTCTGCGACTTCCGCAGGCAGGATGTTCAGGAGCAATTCCTCACTGCGTTTCTTCTCCTTGCCGATGCGGTTGCGCTGGAAGAGGAACAGACTAGCGAACAAGGCGACCAGCGCGAAGCCGCCGATGAAGCCATTGCGCACCAGCTTCTGCTTTTGGATCTCCTTGGCCTGCACTTCCTTGTCCTTGCCCAGCAGCAAGATCTCCTGTTCCTTCTTCTCGGTCTCGTACTGGATCTGCAAGTTGGCAACCGCCTTGGCCTTGTCGGCGTTGAGCACACTGTCCTTCATTACGGCGTACTGCTGGTGGTAGTCGAGCGCCTTGCGCAGGTCCCCATCGCCTTCGTAGAGTCGGCTCAGCGACAGAAGTGCTTCTTGTTGGAGCTTGCGCACGTTCATCTCTTTGGACCGTGCAAGAGCGCGGGCAAACAGGGTCTGCGCGCGATCGTGAGCTTGTCCGCGGTTCAGCCCGCGTTGGGCGAGCAAGCGATCATCGGCCTCCAAAAGCAGCCGACCAAGACCGAGCGAGTACTTGATCTCCTGCGCGTAGTTCAACGGATACTTGCTATGGATCGCGACCGCCGTTTCGTAATGTTCCGCTGCCTTCGCCAGTTCACCTTTCATGGAATAAGCGTCTCCCAGGAACCCGTTGATCTCGCCGGTATAGAGATCGTCGCCACCGAACATGGCATGCGCTGCGATGGCACGCTGCAGGCAGGCAAGCGCGCTGTCCGGTTGCTGTGCCTGCACCCACGCTTCGCCCATGCCAATGAGGCACGGGAGCCCCAGTTGCTTGAAAGCCGAACCCATGGTGTAGTTCTCCAACGCCTTCTGCGGTTCGTTCATGGCCGTGTACATACGACCCAGATTCCAATAAACGAGTCCTTCGCTGTCACTTGATCCGAACGCTTGCGCCAAGGGCAGGGTGACGAGCAGCCGCTGCACGGCCTCCTGATAGCGGGCTTCCTCCACCAGCCCCATGGCCCAGTTCAGGTTAGCGCCCATGGCCCAGTACACATTGCCATCCGCAGTATAGAGCTCCACGGCCTTTGCAAGGTCCAATTCCCAGCTATGCGGATCGGACAGGTAAGGCTCGTAGGTGTCGCGGAGCATCAGGCAGAAGGCGATCCCGCTCTTGTCGCCCAGTTCCTCATACAGCGCCCTGGCGCGGTCCAGGCTGTCGGCCGTAGTGTTGAAGACCGAGTTGAAGCCGAACCAAGCGAGGGCCTCGGCCAGGTCCGCCTTGGCGTTCGCTTTGCGCAGCACCTCCAGTGATCGCCTGAACCGATCGAGGTACTTCTCCTTCGCCGCAGGGGTATCCAGATCTTCGTCAGAATACAAATACATCCGCAGCACGGCGAGCTGCACTTCGTTCTTCGTTCGTTCCGCGAGCGCTTCTGCAAGGCGGTTCAACGAATCTGCTTGTACGATGTCGCCTGTGTAGTAGGCCACCCAACGCTCGCTGATCCATGCGCCGATGCGGCCATCATCGCTCTTGATCCGCTCGGCGATGCGTCCGGCCTCCTTTGCCGCATCGCTGGCCTTTGCAAGATCGATGGTGCTATAGGTCTTCCCCAACGCGGTAAGCGTGTTCATGCGATCCGCGTTCGCATCGGGTTGCGTCTTCAATACGCGCAGCAAGCTGTCCAGCCGTGCCTTTTGAGCGGACGCGAAAGCAGCGAGCAGGACGAACGGAAGTAAGAAGAGGATCCTTTTCATGCGTTGTCTGCAAAGTACATTTCCATCTCCCCCTTGCCCTTCGCTTGCACTTTGCCGCGCGATGTGAACGTTAGCCACGCATCGTTCTTCACCAAAGCATACGTGGCTTCGCTGATGTTCACCTGTCCTACTTCACCGGAAGATTCCATGCGGCTGGCCGTGTTCACCGTATCGCCCCAGATGTCGTACTGGAATTTCTTCACGCCCACGATGCCGGCGACAACGGGGCCGGTGTGAATGCCGATGCGGATCTCGAAGTAGGGTTGGCCAGCCGCGATCTTCCGCGCCTTGCCCTCGGCGATGAAGTCGCGCATCTCCAGCGCGGCTTTGATCACATCCGTGGCGTGCGTGGTGTTGGGGGTGGGCAATCCACCAGCGGCCATGTACGCATCGCCGATGGTCTTTATCTTCTCGATGCCGTACTTCCCGGTGATATGATCGAAGGAGCTGAAGCACTCGTTGAGGTCGCGCACCAGATCCCGCGGAGTGAGCACTTCGCTCATGGCCGTGAAGCCCTTGAAGTCCGTGAAGAGCACGGTGACCTGATCGATGTGAACCGCTTCTGCGGACCCCTTCGCCTTCAGTTCTTCCGCGACTTCCGCAGGCAGGATGTTCAGGAGCAATTCCTCACTGCGCTTCTTCTCCTTGCTGATCCGGTTGCGTTGGAAGAGGAACACCCTAGCAAAGGCCAGCACCAGAGCGAAACCGCCGATGAAGCTATTGCGCAACAGTTTCTGCTTTTGGATCTCCTTGGCTTGCACTTCCTTGTCCTTGCCGAGCAACACGATGCGCTGTTCCTTCTTCTCGGTTTCGTACTGCACCTGCAACAACGAAACAGCCCGGGCCTTGTCGGCATCAAGCACACTGTCCTTTACCGCGTCATATTGCGCACGCAGGTCGAGGGCAAGTCCCAACT
>JBDTNF010000032.1:0-14633 GCA_039933875.1 Flavobacteriales bacterium
CGAAACACTTCACCAGCGCCTTCGGGGAGCACGTGATCGCCGAGGAAGTGGAAAGCGCGTTGCGCGAAGCCATGACCAGGTTCCCGTGCGAGGTCGCCGAGTTCACGGTCGCGCCCCAACTCGCACCTGCCGATGGTGGCCTGCCTTACCATGAGTGGTTCATCGAGTTCGCAGCACCACCGGCGGATGTTGCAGGGCTCGCCGCCGCCATCGACGGCGCGATGCGCGCACGCAACATCTACTACCGCGACCTGATCACAGGAAGTGTGCTGCGACCCTTGGTGATCACAGTGGTCGCACGCGGAGGCTTCGCCAGCTGGATGAAAGAGCGCGGCATGAACGATGCCCAGAGCAAGATGCCGCGGTTGGCGAACGACCGGAGGTATGTGGAGGGGTTGGGCTAGGATGCGCTGCGCCCTAAGCCATGTTCACCTTCACCACATCACCGGCCACTTCCACGGGATACTTCTTCAGATCGGTCTTGGCCGGACCCTTCAGCACTTTACCCTCCAGGTCGAAACTGCGCCATGCCATTCGCACACGAGTTGTTCGCCTTTCTCTTTCACCGGGCCATGCTTGTGCGGGCAATTGAGCACAAGCGCGGTATAGCTGCCGTCGGCGCGTTTCACCAGGAGGAGGTTATCCGCAAGGCCTTTCGCCTTCACCACGGTGGTCGCATCCTTCAGTGATCTCAGCGGCACGGTCAGCATGCCATCTGCCATGGCCCCTTTCGCGGTGGCGCAGCTTTCAAGCGAAGCGATGGCGGGTACCAAGGCCAGGGCAGCACAGGCCTGGCAGGCGTTGCGGAGGAAGTTCCGGCGGTCCATGGGTGAATGTTGTTGGATGAAGATAGAGCGCCGCGCCGTAACCGGAACCCCGGGTGCATCGCGAACTAACTTTGGCGTCCGCCTCGATCGGTGCGACGCATGCCGGATAGCCACTCAACGACCGCCCAGATCCAGGGACCCGAGCCCTCGCGCTTCATCAGCATCCTCAAGATGCGATGCCCCTTCTGCCGCAAGGGGCGGTTCTACATCTCTCATCCGTACGACCTGAAGCACACGGGCGACACGCTGGACGAATGTCCGGTCTGCCACCGCGCGTACAGCGTGGAATACGGGTTCTACATGGGAGCCATGTACCTCTCGTACGGCACTTCGGTGCTGCTTGGCATCACTACGTATTTTCTGGTAGGTGCCCTGGCGCCGCGGCTTCCGCTCCCGTGGCACGTAGCGGCCATCGCGATTGTGGTGCTGGCCTTGGCGCCATTGACGTACGCCTACTCGAAAGTGCTCTACGGCAACATCTTCCTCCCCTACAAGGGGCCGCAGGAGCCCGGTCATAAAGCTCCTCTGCGGCGGCCCGATCGCTGGCGTTAGTTCAGCGGAGCACCTGCGCCTGCGGGTAGCGCTTCTTCCAAAAGTCCAACGCCTTCATACTCGCCAATGTGATCACCGTGCGGTGGTCCAGTTGCACCTTGATGGCTTTCAGGCCGTCCTTGATGGGCTGGGTCAGGATGAGTTTCTTCTTCGTGCGTGGCATGATGGAGCGTGTTGGTTCACACCACATACGCGATCGCGTGCCAAAAGGATCACCAAGGCGTTCAAGAACGATGATGAAGACGAGCAACAACAGCGTGTAGGGCGGGCTCCACGGAGTTGGGGAATGAGTTCCACATTGGTCAACTTTCCTGGCGGTTGAATCGACAGAAGCCCTTGCGACCCCGGGCCTCTTTCATTCGAAGGAGGAAGTGTGCGTGGCTAACTCAGGCGGCGCGTCGTGACCACGTCGCTGGCGGATCTTTCGCCTACCGTACTTTCGGTGATGCTGGTGGTTGAATGAGCAGCACGATCACCCGAGCCCGTCGAATGTGAGGGAATGAGGCGATCGGGAGATCGCGTTACAACATGAACTCTGGATCGAACAGGTTGAACGCAGAGGCACGGATCACGAGATCCGCGCCAGCGAATGCGGAACACTTGCGCCAGCAGGGGGGATAGTACAACCGTGAAAAGAACAGCGATACGATGCATGAATATGGTGGCCAGCAGCACTCTGCTGGCCACCACAATTTGCGCGCAAATTCCGTTCTCTTTGGATACAACATTTCGCACCGTGATCGGGCAGCAATACGTGAATTCGGTCTTGCCTTTGCCAGATGGAAAGTTGATCGCTTCGGGTATTATGCGCTTCCCCGATGAGTTCAGCGATAAACGATTGGTGCGTTTGCTGCCCGACGGTACGCGAGACGAGTCTTTCTACAACAGTGGCTTGGGGGGGGGGCTCATCTCTTGGCAGGCCGATAAGTTCTATGTGAACGCTGGGATTCCACGCAGAATCCTTTTGCCCTCCGGCAATAACGATCCAACATTCGCCGTTGGCGTTATGTCCATCCCCTACTTCAGCTCCTTGCAGGGGGGTGATTGCCATGTATACCCGGATGGCCGTGTTCTGGTGAGCGGCAAGCACACACTGAGCGATACGGCCCGTGGCTTCGTGGGCAACTACAATTTGATCTGGTTCACCAACACGGGCTATCTCGATACCACGCGCGTGCATCGCAGGGGGCAATGGGGTGCTCAACAAGTTAAAGGAACTGCCCGCTGGGGGGTTCATCGTAAGCGGTTCCTGCACGCAGTTCGAGGGCCTGGCCGTGGATGGCGTGTTCCGCACGGATGCCGAGGGCGTGCCTGATACCACCTTCCACTCCGGTGTGTTTTGGGGAAGCGCGCGCGACTATCTGCCTCTGCCTGATGGGCGGGTCTACATTGTGGGCAATTACCAGACCAACCATGCAGCTAACGACACTGTTCGGCTGGGGCGATTCCTGCGAAATGGTTCCTTGGATCCTACGTTCGGTATCCCCCATTTCAGCCTCGGTCTGCTTCCCAATACGGGTGGTTTAGGCCCATCGGTGGCGCGCGTGCGCCCATGGGGAGCGGGGCATCTTCTTGTCACCGGTCAATTCCAATACGTCAATGGCCAACCGCGCCGTGGTATCTGCGTGATGGATACCACGGGTGTCTTATCCGACGATTTCGATGCGTGTGGTGTGAGCTCGTTCACCTATTCCGGTATCACGAACGCATCGGTGCATGGGTTGGTGACTGATGCCGACAGCACGCACTATTACATCTGGGGCACTTACACCGGCTATGATGACGGCACCACCAACGACACCTTGCAACGTTTCGTAACGCGCTTGCATGTGGGCGACATCAGCACCAGCGCACCTGCTGTTGCCAACGAGCCGTTGTTCTCGCTTTACCCGAACCCGAGCAGTGGAGCAGTTACACTACAGTTGGCAACGGTGCCGCGCAACGCCACCTTGATCGTGCGCGATGCGCTGGGCCGCGAGGTGCAGCGCCACCGTGTAACGGACCACTACACCACGCTCACAATGGCGCACAGTGGTGTGTACAGCGTGGAGGTGTGGGATGCGCACGGCCGCATGGCTACGGAGCGGGTGGTGGTGCAGTAACGGAAGTGCCAGTGCGCGACCTTTGCGCCCGCATGGCCACGCGCATAGGTACCGACATCAACGAAGCAGCGCGCTTGTTGCGTGCCGGGCACGTGGTGGCCATGCCCACCGAAACGGTATATGGCCTGGCGGCGAACGCCTTCGATGAGGCGGCCGTGCTGGAAGTGTTCCAGGTGAAACAGCGCCCGTCGTTCGACCCATTGATCGTGCACATTGCCCGGCGCGCGGACCTTGACCGGCTGGCGGCGGCATTGCCACCCGGTGCCGAGGCCTTGATGGGCGCCTTTTGGCCGGGGCCGCTCACCCTGGTGCTTCCGAAGCGCAGTGTGGTGCCCGACCTGGTCACGAGCGGACTCGATACCGTGGGCGTGCGCATGCCCGCGCATCCGATGGCGCAGGCGCTGCTCCGGGAATTGGATTTTCCGTTGGCGGCACCCAGCGCCAACCCTTTCGGATACGTGAGCCCGACCACCGCGCAACATGTGGCGGACCAATTGGGTGGGAAGGTGCCGTACATCCTGGACGGCGGGGCTTGCACCGTGGGTGTCGAGAGCACCATCATCGGGTGGGAGAACGACGCAAACGGTGCTGGCCAGTGGATGCTCTATCGGGTCGGTGGTATTCCCGTGGAGGCCATCGAAATGGTGATCGGTCGGGTTGATGAGCGGGCCGGGCACCTACAGACCGTGGCTCCCGGCATGCTCGCGAGCCACTACGCACCGCGCAAGCAGGTATTTATCGGCGACATCGCCACGCTGCTCCGCGAGCACGGTCCTGAGCGTTGCGGCGTGATCGCGTTGCGAACAGACCATGGAGCCGCGATCAATGAGGTCCTTTCGCCGAAAGGCGACCTGAACGAAGCAGCGCGGCATCTCTTCGCGGCCTTGCGCAGGCTCGATGCGAGCGCCTGTGCGGTGATCCTTGCCGAAGTGTTCCCGGAGGAAGGCTTGGGCAGGGCCATCAACGACCGCTTGCGGCGGGCGGCCGCCAAGCGCGGATAACCGCGATCTTTGCACCCGCAACGCACCGCGGTCATGAGCACATGGCCGCGCGCACATGACCAAGCGCATCGCCATACTCGGTTCCACAGGCTCCATCGGCACACAAGCCCTGGAGGTGGTGCGCGAACAGCCGGAGCACTTCCAGGTGGAGTTGCTCACGTGTGGCAACAATGCCGACCTGCTGGTGCAGCAGGCGCTGGAGTTCAAGCCGAACGCCGTGGTGATCGGCGATGAACGCAAGCTCGACACGGTGCGCGATGCCCTCTTCCCGCAAGGCATCAAGGTCTTCGCCGGTGCCGCTGCGTTGGAGCAATCCGTGGCGATGGAGGACATCGACCTTGTGCTGACCGCGTTGGTTGGCTACGCGGGTCTGCGCCCGACACTTGCAGCGATCGAAGCGGGCAAGTCCATCGCACTCGCGAACAAGGAGACGCTGGTTGTTGCGGGTGAACTTGTTACGAAGGCCGCGGCCACGAAAGGCGTGAATATCTACCCTGTCGACAGCGAGCACAGCGCCATTTTCCAATGCCTGGCAGGCGAGTGGCACAACCCCATCGAGAAGATCGTGCTCACCGCCAGCGGTGGGCCGTTCCGCGGCCGCACACGCGCCGAACTGGCCGCAGTGACCAGGGCGCAAGCGCTGAAGCACCCGAACTGGGACATGGGCGCCAAGGTCACCATCGACAGTGCGAGCTTGATGAACAAGGGGTTGGAGGCCATCGAAGCGAAGTGGCTCTTCAACCTGCGCGCCGACCAGATCGAGATCGTGGTGCATCCGCAAAGCATCATCCACAGCATGGTGCAATTCCAGGACGGGAGCATGAAAGCCCAGATGGGCCTGCCCGATATGAAGCTTCCGATCCAATACGCCATGGCCTACCCGGACCGGCTCAAGACGAACTGGCCGCGCTTCGACTTCCACACGCACGCGTCGCTGACCTTTGAGCAGCCCGATCTGGAGACCTTCCGCAACCTGGCGCTCGCGCTTGACGCATTGAACAAGGGGGGCAACGCACCCTGTGTCCTCAACGCTGCGAACGAAGTGGCCGTGGAGCTTTTCCTGAAGGACCGCATCGGCTTCCTCGAGATGAGCGAGCTGATCGAACACTGCCTCGTACACGTGCCTTTCATCGCCAACCCTGTACTCACCGACCTCGAAGCCAGCGACGCCGAAGCGCGTCGCATGGCCCGCGAACACGTTCCCTCCGCATGGAATTCCTGATCAAAGCCGCCCAGCTCATCCTGAGCCTGTCCATTCTCGTGGTGTTGCACGAGCTGGGCCACTTCATCCCCGCCCGCTGGTTCAAGATCCGCGTGGAGAAATTCTACCTCTTCTTCGACCCGTGGTTCTCGCTCTTCAAGATGAAGAAGGGCGACACAGAGTATGGTATCGGCTGGCTTCCGCTCGGTGGCTACGTGAAGATCAGTGGCATGGTGGATGAGAGCATGGACAAGGAGCAGATGGCCAAGCCACCGGAGTCCTGGGAGTTCCGCAGCAAGCCCGCATGGCAGCGCCTCATCGTGATGGTGGGCGGCGTTACCGTGAACCTGCTGCTCGGCATGGTGATCTACATCATGGTGCTGTTCGTGTGGGGTCGCGACTACCTCCCCCTGGACCAGGTGAAGTACGGCGTACACCCGAGCGAAGTGATGAAGGAGCAAGGCGTCCAAGAGGGTGATCGGATCCTCGCGATCAATGGCGATGCGCCGAAGACGTTGGAGGATGTGACCAAGGCTATCATCATCGACGATGCACGCACGTTGACGATCGAACGGAACGGCGTGAAGCAGGACATCACACTGAGCACGAACGTGCACGATGAGGTGATGGACCGCAACGAGAAGCAGCTCTTCGCACCGCGTGTCCCGTTCTTCATCGACACGGTCCAGCCCGGCAAGCCGGCTGCGGAAAGCACACTTCTGAAAGGCGACCGGATCGTTGCCGTGAACGGGATCCCCGCCGCATACTTCGGTGATTTCGTGCAGGCGATCTCGCCGAACAAGGGGAAGTATGTTTTCGTGGACACCGAACGCGATGGCAGGTTCGCGTCGCACCTGGTGCGCGTGAGCGATGCGGGCATCATCGGCGTCGGCAACCGGATGCCTTCGGCGTACTTCGAGATCGCGAAGGAGCGCTACGGTCTGTTGGCGTCCATCCCTGCCGGTATCAGTCACGGCACGGAGACCCTGAAGGGATACGTCAGCTCGCTCAAATTGCTCTTCTCAAAGTCGGGCGCCGGCCAGGTCGGTGGCTTCGGCGCCATCGGCAGCCTCTTCAGCAATACCTGGGATTGGCAGGTGTTCTGGAACATGACCGCCTTCCTCAGCATCATTCTCGCCTTCATGAACATCCTGCCCATCCCTGCCCTCGATGGCGGGCATGTGGTATTCCTGCTGTACGAGATGGTGGCACGCCGCGCGCCGAACCAACGTGTGATGGAGGTGGCCCAAATGGTGGGCATGGCGCTGCTGTTCGGCCTCATCCTCTTCGCCAACGGCAACGACGTCTTCAAGTGGATCTCGGGGAAGATGTAGGGCGCAGGAACCAGTGTGTGCGTCTTCGCGTAGGAAGGGCCAGTTCCCCTTCCATGCCCCGTGTGATCCTGATCGAGGACGATGCGCTCGTCCGTAAGCTGTTGGAGAAATGCCTCCTCGCTGCAGGGTGGGATGTGCTGGCCTTGCGTGATGGACGTGAGTTGCAGGAGCAGCTTCAACAGTTCCCAGCACAATTGCTGCTCATCGACATGGGCCTGCCCTATATCGACGGCCTGTCCCTGGTGGAAAGCCTGCGTGCCCGGGGTATCGATACGCCGGTACTGATGCTCACCGCCTACGACCTGCCACACCTGCACGCCACGGTGCGCGGCTCCGGGGCCAACGACCTGGTGCAGAAGCCCTACGACCAGCAGGAATTGCTGCGCCGCATGACGCGCCTGCTCGCGGCCTAGAGGGTATCTCAAAATTGTTTCTTTGGAAGCGAGCGAGGAGGATTTCGTGGTCAGACAAGGCGCGACAGCCGAGCATAGCCGGTGGCTATGTGAGGGTTGAGCAACGAAGTATGGCCGCGAAAGACCCTTGCGCAGCCCGAAGGATAATTTTGAGATACCCTCCGGGGCCATCTTTGTGTCCTTGTCGCAGGACACGTTCACACACGACGTCATCATCATTGGTCAGGGCCTCGCGGGTACGGTGCTCTCGGAGACCTTGGTGCGACGTGGACTGCGTGTGATGATGTTCGATACGCCTCGCGATGGCCGCGCCTCGTGGGTGGCCAATGGCATCGTCAATCCGATCGTGTTACGGCGCACGGTGCTCACCTGGCGCGCATCGGAGATGCTGGCGGTGGCAGGTGCGTTCTATCGCGAACTCGAGTTGCGTTACGACACCACGTTCTGGCATCCACTCCCGCTCGTCGAGTTGTTCCCCACCGCGCAGGAGGCCGGCATCTGGCAGCTGCGCATGAAGGATCCCGAACTGGCGCGCTTCCTCGGTCGCGGACCGATCAACGATCCGGCCCTGGCCGAATTGCCCCAACCCTATGGCTACGGCGTGGTGCAGCGCAGCGCATGGCTCGATGTGAAGGCGCTGTTGCTCGCGCATCGCGAACGCTGGCTCGCGGCCGGTGGCTTGGAAGAACGTGCCGTGACCGAAGATGCCGTCGTTCGCCGTCCGGATGGTGTCGAATTGCACGGGCGCTATGCCCAGTTGCTTATTGCGTGCACAGGTCCGTTCGCGACAGTTCCCGGTCTTACTCCGGTACGTGGCGAAGGGCTCACGGTGCGCATCCCTGGCTTTATTTCCCGCGCCATGGTGCATCGCGGTGTGTTCATCCTGCCGCTGGGCGATGAGCGTTACTACGTGGGTGCCACTTTCGCATGGGACGATGTTTGGAGCGGCCCTACGGCGGAAGGGAAACGCTCGCTGCTCGATCGGCTGGAACGTGTGGTGAAGGTTCCGATCGAGGTACTGGAACATTGGGCCGGCGTGCGCCCCGCAGCGAAGGACCGCCGACCGATCCTGGGCCGCACCGCGCCCCACGAAGCCGTGCTGAACGGGTTGGGTTCGCGCGGCGTGATGCTCTCGCCCTGGTGCGCGCAGCACCTCGCCGAACACGTGTTGGACGGATCGCCGATCGACCCCGAGGTGGATGTGGCGCGGTTCACTTCGTGAGCGGACCGCGCGGTCGTGTGTACCGTGGTATGACGTTGGATGTGCGACCTCGGCGCACCTTTGTCGCCGTATCCGATCGATCGCATGCACCCCACACGTTCCGTTTTTCCACTGCTCATTCTCGCCGCGTTCTTTCTCACGTGCACGAACGGGCGCCCAAGCGTGCGCTCCTCCGTATCCAAGGATGGCGACCCGCGCTGGGTGGCGGTCGATTCGTTGAGCGACATCGGCCAGTACGCCAGCGCATTGGAGCTTACGCAAGCGATCCTTTTCGATGCCCAAGCGAAGAACGACTGGCGCACCGAGTTCCGCGCATGGATGAACAAGGGCCGCTTCGAAACACTCACCGGGGCCGATCGACAAGAGGCGCTCGCAGCCATCGAGGAGCGTGCGAACAACAGCGACGTCCCGCTGCGACAACTGTTGCGATCCGCGCTGGGGGAGGCCTATTGGAACTATTACCGAAGCGAACGCTGGCAGGTGTTGGAGCGCACCGAGACCGCCGGGGATAATGCTGATCCAGAGACCTGGACGCAGGGCCAGTTCATGGCCAGGATCATCGCCGAGTACGGGGCATCGCTCGAACCGTACGATACGCTGAAGCGGATCCCCGTGGGTGATCTGGGGGAACTGCTCACCGATGAACGCAGCGCTCAGCCCTTGCGCTCCACGCTCTTCGACCTGCTGGCGCACCGCGCGTTGGATGTGTTCACGAACGCGGAGACGCGCATCACCGAACCGGCATGGCGCTTCAAGCTGGACGATGTGCGGGCGTTCGACCTCTTCGAACCGTTCGTGTTCCGAAAGCTGACGCACCGGGATAGCACCGCGTGGGAATTCCAGGCACTTCGCCTCTACCAACAATTGGAGCGCCTGCACCTGAACGAGGAACCGATCGACGCATTGGTGGATGCCACCCTCGGCCGGTTGGAATTCGTCCGCGAACACAGCACGCTCGCTCGGAAGGATTCCTTGTACCTGGGTGCGCTTGAGATGCTGCGATCGCGATTGCCGGGCGATAGTTGCTGGAGCGAAGTGACCGTCGCCATGGCACGCTGGCATGCGGAGCATGGGATCAAATACGATCGCTTGGCGGGAGACGCGTGGAAATGGGAGAAGCGGACCGCGCTCTGGCAATGTGACTCAGCCATCGCACGCTGGCCGGGATCGTTCGGTGCGCGAAATGCGCTCGCTTTGAAGGCGCGGCTTGAACGGCCGGAGTTCGATGTCCAATGTGAGGAAGCGGTACCACCGAACACCCCGTTCCCTGCCGCGCTGCGGTACACCAACCTGAAGCAAGTATGGGTGCGGATCGTGAAGGACAAACCGTTGGAGGACCCGAAGAACCGTGTGGCGCGATGGTTCTCGCCCGAGCCCGATCGCGAAGAGCAATTGCTTGGACGAAAGCCGACGTTCGAATGGAGTGTCGACCTTCCGGATGATGGTGACCTGAACCTGCACATGGTGGAGATCCCCGTAGCCGCACTTCCGTTCGGGCACTACACGATCATTGTCTCAGGTTCCCCGACGTTCTCCAAGGGTGTCGACCAGCTCGTCTACGCTGGCTTCTGGGTTACGCGAATGGCCCTGGCCGATCGCTCACAAGGGACCGAATTGGACCTGCTGGTCGTCGACCGCGTGAGTGGTGCGCTGCTTCAGGGAGTGAAGGCCTGGTCCTACGTGCGCAATTATGACTACACCGGCATCGATCGGTTCGTGGGGGTCGAGCAGTTCAGTACGGATGCGGAAGGCATGGTGCGCACGACGATCAAAGGCGCACAGGGACAGATCATCTGGTCTTTGTCCAACGGTGACGACGAGTACATCAGCGGTCAGCGCTGGGTATACACCAATGGAGGAGCGGACGTTCCAGACTCCTTGCGCACCTTCCTCTTCACCGATCGCGCGATCTACAGACCGGGCCAGGAGGTGCTCTTCAAGGGCATCGTCACGGTGAAGCGGGGTAAAGGCAGCGTGACACAAGCGGCTTACATGACCACGGTCCGCTTCTTTGACGTGAACGGCCAGTTGGTGGATTCGGTCAATGTCGCGACCGATGCCTTCGGTTCGTTCAACGGTCGGTTCAAAGCACCGCAAGGTGCGCTCACTGGTGGCATGCGCATCGAGGAAGCACATGGCAGCCAGTACTTCCAAGTGGAGGAGTACAAGCGCCCGACGTTCGAATTGGTCTTCGACCCCATCACAGCAACGCCGAAACTGGAACAGGAGGCCACGGTGACCGGCTTTGCGAAAAGCTACGCGGGGGCACCGCTGGACGGCGCGCAGGTGAAGTGGACCGTGAAACGTGGTGCGCGCATGCCGTGGTGGTGCGGCTGGGGTTGGCGCGGATTGCCGTGGGGGCGCGAGACGGAGATCGCGAGTGGCGATGCGACCTGCGATGCCCAGGGGAAGTTCACGGTTCGTTTCGTCGCGCAATCGGATCGTTCGTTCCCGCGCGGTGCCGATCCGACGTTCTTCTACACGGTAGAGGCAGCGGCCACCGACATCAATGGTGAAACGCAGCAAGCGACCACGTCGCTGAACATTGGCTACCGCGGCATCGATATCGTGATCAACACAGGTGATGCGATCGATCGGGCGCATACGGACACGCTGGATCTGCACCTGAAGAACCTCAACGGCCAGGAGGTCGATCTGCCGATGGAGGTGTTGGTCGTTGGACTGACGCCACCGGCCGATGCACCGCATCGTGATCCGTTATGGGAACGACCTGACCGTACGTTGGATGGAAGTGTGGTGGCGGATCCTGACCCACTGCATTGGACCGACGGAACCGCCTACCTGTTGCGCAGCGAACATCGCGCGAAAGGCGGAGCGCTCAAGCTGACCGGCATCACCGACTGGCCGGTGGGGATGTACCGCATCGATGTAAAAGCGCAGGACGCTGATGGCGTAATGGTGAAGGCGAGCCGCGTGATCACCGTTTATGACACCGCGATCCAGAACACCGGGTTCGTGAACGAGGCCTTCCATGTGGAGCCGATCAAGGTGAGCTGCGAGCCCGGGGAGAAGGCGGTCCTGCTCCTTAGCAGTGCGCTCCCGGAAGGACGTGTGCTGATGGAAGTGGAGCGCGATGGCATGATCGTGGTGGCTCGGCGGTTCACATTGCGCAAGGGACAACAGCGCGTGGAACTACCCGTGATGGAAAGCGACCGCGGTGGCTTCGCGATCCATTTCTTATGCGTGGAACGCGGGCGTGTGCACAACACCACACAATGGATCGACGTACCCTGGAGCAACAAGGACCTGCAGGTGGAGTGGACGAGCTTCCGCGACAAATTGCTGCCCGGACAGAAGGAGGAGTGGCGCTTGCGCATCAGCGGACCGAAGAAGGAGAAGGTCGCAGCACAACTATTAGGCGTACTCTACGATGCGTCGCTCGATCACTTCGTGCCGCACAGTTGGAATCTGAACATCTGGGAACAGAACCCGGTGCAACGCTCGTGGTCGCGCACAGAGCCTTTCGGCGCTGCGGGTGCGCAACGCATCTACGTCCCAGAAACGATGCCCGCTGACACCGTCCGCAGCTACCCGCAATTGAAGTATGGTGGAGTTGCGGTCTATACCGTTATGCTCAACAGCTTGGCTGGAGTGACCAATAGCTGGGCTGGTGACGGCGAAAGAAGCAATAGGGACCGCGCCGAGACAACGACCCTTGGCTTCTTTGACAGATCGTCCGATGAAGCAGGCAAGAAAGGGGAAGACGACAAACCGCCAGCAGATCCAGCATCAACGACCGGCCGACCGGCCACCGACAATGGGCCCCCAGCACTGCGCAGCGATTTCCGCGAGACGGCCTTCTTCTTTCCCGACCTATTGACGGATCGGGATGGCTCGGTGGTGTTGCGCTTTACGATGCCGGATGCACTGACGCGTTGGAAGTTCATGGGCCTGGCGCATACCAAGGACCTGCAACTCGCGAGCTTGACAAAAGAGACCGTCACGCAGAAGCCGATGATGGTGGTGCCCAACCTGCCGCGCTTCCTGCGCCAGGGCGATCGCATCACGCTTACTGCCAAGGTCAATGTGATCGAAGGCGGCACCGTGAACGGCACCGCGGCGCTCGAACTCTACGATCCCTTCACCAACAAGGCGGTTACGGGCCTGTTCGGAATGTCGAAGTCAACTCGAACGTTCTCGGCAGCACCTGGCCAGAGTGCGATCGTGAGCTGGGCGTTGATCGTTCCGGAGGATCTTGATGCGGTAGCCTTGCGTATCACCGCGAGCGCACCCGGTATCAGCGATGGCGAGGAGCGCGTGCTGCCCATTCTCACCGACAAGGTGCTGGTTACGGAGAGCCTGCCGATCGCGATCACGAAGGCGGGGACGAAAACGTTCACGCTGGAGAAACTGAAGAACACGACAAGCACCACACTGCGCCACCAGAGCTTGAAGCTGGAGTTCACCCCGAACCCGGCGTGGTATGCGGTGCAGGCATTGCCGTACCTGATGGAATTCCCGCACGAGTGTGCCGAGCAGACCTTCAGCCGCTACTACGCGAACCGGTTGGCATCACATATAGTCGAAGAGCGACCGAAGATCAAGCAGGTGTTCGAGGCGTGGAGCAAGGCCGGTCCTGAGAGTTTCATGAGTGCCCTGGAAAAGAACACCGAACTGAAGGGCATTGTGTTGGAAGAAACACCATGGGTCCTTAATGCCAAGGATGAGGGAGAGCGGAAGCGACGTGTGGCTTTGTTCTTCGATATGCAGCGCATGGCGAAGGAGGAGGCCGCATCGCTGAAGAAATTGCAGGAAATGCAACTGTCGACCGGTGCATGGCCCTGGTGGAGCGGCATGGCGCCTTCGCGCTACATCACGCAACATATCGTCACGGGTCTGGGGCATCTGGAGAAACTCGGCGCACTTGATCCAGAGGGTGATGCGCAGGAGATGCTTCACAATGCGGTGCAGTGGTTGGACAAGCAAGTGGAAGAGGACCACCGCCGGATGCTGCGCGAGTTCAAGGGGGACACATTGCCAATGCCTTCTCCAGAGGACTTCCACTTCCTTTACGCGCGTAGTTTCTTCCCGCAGTGGTCGCTAGATAAGGGCAAGAACTCAGCGGTGGAGTTCATTCTGGACCGCGGCCGCACGGGTTGGATGCAGTACCGGTCGCAGGAGCAGGTGATGATCGCGATCGCACTGCATCGAATGGGCGATGAACGTACTGCCTCATTGATCATGGAGTCGTTGAAGCAACGCGCCACGGTCAATGAAGAGTTGGGCATGTACTGGAAGGACTTCAACGCTGGATCGTACTGGTACGAGTTCCCGACGGAGACGCACGCGCTCATGATCGAAGCCTTCAATGAGGTGACGAAGGACAAAGCCAGTGTGGACCTGCTGCGTCAATACTTGCTCAAGCTGAAGCAGACGACCGATTGGAAGACGACCAAGGCCACGGCTGATGCGTGCTATGCATTGTTGCTGACGGGCGACGACTGGTTGGATCCGAAGACGCCCCCGATGATCATGGTTGGAGGGGAGCGCGTGAACACGGATCGGCAGGAGGCCGGAACGGGCTACTTCGAGCAAAGCTGGACCGCGGATCAGGTGAAGCCTGCCATGGGCCAGGTGAGCGTGAGCACATCGAGCGACGGCGTGCAGTGGGGCGCATTGCACTGGCAGTATTTCGAGCGCATGGATAAGGTGACGCCGCATGAAAGTCCGTTCAGCATCCGCAAGCAGGTCATGCTACACGAACAGACCGATGCTGGCGCACGGCTCGTCGCACTTGACCAAGCGCGAGGGCTGAAGCCCGGTGACAAGCTCACCATACGCATTGAGCTGCGTACAGACCGCTATGTGGACTTCGTCCATCTAAAGGACCAACGTGCTGCCGGCTTGGAGCCAGTGGAGGCCTTGAGTGGATACAAATGGCAGGGCGGCCTCGGCTACTACCAAAGCATCCGTGATGCGGGTATGCACTTCTTCTTCGACCGCATCGCGCCGGGCACCTA
>JBDTNF010000033.1:0-12492 GCA_039933875.1 Flavobacteriales bacterium
CAACGCCCCGGTAATGGTCATCAACAGGGTTTTCCATAGCGACAGGGCCCGGGATGCAGGTGTTCAGGGCCCACTTTCGACGGATCAACGCGCCCACACTGCTATCTTACCCACCTCGCCCGCCGTAGCGCCTCCGCCAAGGCGGGCCAACAGAGCCCACTTACCATGCGCATCCTGGAAATGAAGGCCATGCGTGGCCCCAACTATTGGTCGGTCAAGCGGCACAACCTCATCGTCATGCGCCTCGATATCGAGGACCTGGAGGAGAAGCCCACCGATAAGATCCCCGGTTTCCTGGAGCGGATGAAGGAACTGTTGCCTTCGCTCTACTCACACCGCTGCAGTGAGGACCACGAGGGCGGCTTCTTCGAAAGGGTGAAGCGCGGCACATGGATGGGCCACGTCATCGAGCACATCGCCTTGGAGATCCAAACCCTCGCCGGTATGGACACCGGTTTCGGTCGCACGCGCAGCACACGCGACAATGGTGTGTACAACGTCGTGTTCAGCTACATCGAGGAGCCGGTGGGCATGTATGCGGCCAAGGCAGCCGTGCGCATCGCCGAGGCGTTGATCAGCGGCGAGAAGTACGATCTGGCGAGCGACCTCCAAAAGATGCGCGAATTGCGCGAGGAAAGTCGTCTGGGACCCAGCACGGGCAGCATCGTTCACGAAGCGGTGAACCGCGGCATTCCATACCTGCGCCTGAACTGGCAGAGCCTGGTGCAACTCGGCCACGGTATCCACCAGAAGCGGATCCGTGCGACGATAACCAGCAAGACCAGCAACATCGGTGTGGAGATCGCGTGCGACAAGGAGGAGACCAAGCAATTGCTCGAGAGCTACGAGATCCCTGTGCCCAAGGGCCGCGTGGTGCGCAGCGAGGAAGGACTGGAGGCCGCGTTGGATTCCGTCGGTTTCCCTTGTGTGATCAAGCCCAGCGGAGGCAACCACGGCCGTGGTGCCACCATTGGGATCAAGAGTTTGGAAGAAGCGAAAGTCGCGCTGGCCAAGGCGAAGGAGATCAGTCGCAGCGTCATCGTTGAACGCTACATCACGGGCCTCGATCACCGCTTGCTCGTGATCAACCATAGGTTCGTCGCCGGTGCGAAACGCACACCCGCTTGTGTGGTCGGCGATGGCAAGAGCACCATCGCGGAACTCGCTGCCGAGGTGAACAAGGACCCGCGTCGCGGCTACGGCCACGAGAACGTGCTCACGCGCATCGACATCGACGACCACACGCTGAAGCTGATCGGACTCAAGGGCCTCACACCCGAAAGCGTGCCTGCGAAAGGGGAGACCGTCTACCTGAAAGCCACCGCCAACCTCAGCACAGGCGGCACGGCGGACGATGTCACCGAAGTGGTGCATCCGTTCAACGTCTTCCTCGCAGAGCGCATCAGCCGCATCATCGACCTGGACATCTGCGGCATCGACATCATGACGGACGACATCACCATCCCGCTCAATGAGTCGGGTGGTGCCGTGCTGGAAGTGAACGCTGCACCGGGCTTCCGTATGCATTTGGATCCCACTGGCGGTCTCGGGCGCAACGTGGCTGAACCGGTGGTGGACATGCTCTTCCCGCCGGGCTCACCGAGCCGTATCCCGATCATCGCCATTACCGGGACGAACGGAAAGACAACGACCACGCGTCTCACCAGCCACCTGATGCGCAGTGTGGGTTACAAAGTGGGTATGACCTGCAGCGATGGCGTGTACATCATGAACCGCCTGCTGATGACCGGCGATTGCACCGGCCCGACCAGTGCTCAGTTCGTGCTGAAGGAGCCTGTCGTGGATATGGCCGTGCTGGAAACGGCGCGGGGCGGACTGGTGCGCAGCGGTCTCGGCTTCGAGCATTGCGACGTGGCCATCGTGACCAACGTGGCAGCGGATCACTTGGGTTTGAAGGATATCCACACACTGGAGGACCTGGCGCATGTGAAGAGTACCGTGCCGCGCAGCGTGCGTCGAGACGGTTACGCCATCCTCAATGCCGATGACGAACTGGTGATGGCCATGCGCAAGCAGTGCGATTGCAAGATCGCCCTGTTCAGCCTGGATGAGAACAACCGCCTGGTCCGCCAGCACTGCAAATTGGGTGGCCTTGCGGCGATCTACGAGAACGGCTTCATCACCATCAGCAAGGGCGAATGGAAATTGCGGATCGAGAAGGCAGCGAACGTGCCACTGACCTATGGTGGCAAGGCCGTGTTCAATATCCAGAACGTCCTGCCCGCCGTTCTGGCCGCTTACGTGCAGGGCGTCAAGGTCGAAGAGTTGCGTGAGGCGCTGGCCACCTTCGTCCCATCCGCCGCGCAGACTCCGGGCCGCTTGAACCTCTTCCAATTCAAGAACTTCCAAGTGGTGGTGGACTACGCCCACAACCCGCACGGCTTCGAAGCCCTCGGAAAGTTCCTGAGCAAGATCCCGGACAGCCCGAAAGTGGGCGTGATCGCTGGGGTGGGCGACCGCCGCGATGAGGACACCGTGAACCTCGGCCGCCTCAGCGCGCAGATGTTCGACGAGATCATCATCCGCCAGGACCGCAATCTGCGCGGGAAGACCGACGATGAGATCATCGCGCTCATGGTCAAGGGCATCAAGGAGGTGGATCCCAACAAGCCGTACATCATCATCAAGAAGGAGGACGCGGCCATCCGTCACGCCATCGCCACGGCCAAGCCCGGTAGCTTCCTTACGCTCTGTAGCGATGTGGTACCTGACGCGCTGGCGTTGGTGTTGAAGCTGAAGGAGGAGGATGAGAAAGTAAGCTTCAGCACTGAGGACATCCCGAACCGGAACAAGGAGTTGGTGGGGTGAGGGTGGCCGGACGGACGTTGAACACTTATGGGAGATGATGAGTGTATATCTGAAACTACTGCTCGGGCACTACTTTCTATATAGATCAACCAGGGTCGAAAGCGAACCCATGGCTACGGCCGTTTTCATTCTGTCTCTTTCGACGTCTTTCTTGATACTGACATCGGTCGCGGTGCTGTTCCCTGCGTTCTACCTGAGATCGGGCCTTTGGTTCTCTTTGACGGTGGTGGTATTCACTGGAGCGATTGTGATCTCTGTGTTCTTGCGAACAAAATCGCGCGTTCTTCAGGAACGAGATCGTCTTGCTAGGGAGAAATCATGGATCTCGTCTGGAAGGATCCATGCGGCGTTGTACAGCGCAGTTGCACTAGTGCTCTTTGTCTTCAAGTCCAGAGTACTTCATTGAACCCTTGCTGCCGCGGATCTGTGCTACGTAGTGTACTAGTCCTCATTTGTGCTCCAACGCCCTCACAGCCTCCATGGAGTTCTCATTTCCAGGATCTAGCTGGAGTGACCGCTTGTACATGATGATCGCTTCCTGACCCAGCTAGTGCGAGTGTTCCTTGCGCTGGTTCGGATCTGAGATCCGGACCACAAACAGATCATAGACCCCCGGAGTAGGATGAACACATTGGGCCGCAGATGCAAGTGGATCGTCTCATTTGTCGCCTTGACCGTCTCATGGGCCAGTGTCCCATGTTTCGCTCAGGTCACACCGGAATGTCTGACGCGCGAGGATACCCGGTCGGAATTGCGGAGGTTAACCCCCCACGTCGATACCTTGCTGTTGTTCGACAGGGCCAGCTATTGGAAGGATGATCTGGCGGCGGATGGTTTCGCTTTCGACAAAGGCGCAATTCGCAAAGTGAAAGTGATCTTTGTCTACGATACCTTGTCCGGTAAGGCCCAGGTGAAGAGTGTATTGGTGAAGGAACCCTGCGACAATGGTGCGAAGGACAAGCTGATCAGTCTCAAGTTCGATCGGGTTTGCTCGTTTCCTGATGATTCACTTTCCGTACTTGGGCGTGGATCAGCATCGTGGCCGTTGCCTTCGGATCAGCTTGAGTGGGTCGTGGCGCTGATCTATCCAGCCCCAGGCAAGGATTGTGTGAAGAGGGTCTACGCTCTGGACAGACTTCAATTCACCAAAGAGCAAAGGGATTTGTTGGAGATCTTCGATTCTCTAGAAGGTCTATCCCACTGAGCGTAGCTACGCTCCACAAGCCCCAAGGCATTGTAGCCAGCGGCTACGCAACGCACCAAAACGAGAAAGGCCCCGTCGCCGGGGCCTTTCGATCTCTCTTAAAGTGTGCCTTACTTGGCCTCTTCGACGATGGCCTGGCGCTTCTCGGTGATGCGGGCGCTTTTGCCACGACGCTCGCGCAGGTAGAAGATGCGGGCCCGGTTCACCTGGCCGCGCTTGTTCACCTCGATCTTGTCGATGAACGGGGAGGACACCGGGAAGATGCGCTCCACGCCCACGTTGTTGCTGATCTTGCGCACCGTGAAGGTGGCCGTGCTGCCCGAGCCCTTGCGCTGGATCACCACGCCTTGGAACAACTGGATACGCTCCTTGTTGCCTTCGACGATCTTGTAGTGAACGGTGATGGTATCACCGCCCTTGAAGTCCGGCAGGGCGTTCAGGGGGGCGTATTCTTTCTCGAGTTGTTTTATCCGGTCCATGGCAGTGCGTATTGAGGGGTGCCCAGCGCCCCCGACACGGTCGGGGGATAACAGCTCCCGTTGGATTTGGGGCCGCAATATTAAGCAACTTTCAGTTCCCGTCCCGCGGTTCGTTGCCTTCGCCCGAACGATGGAGGTCCGGACGGCGCTGGCGGGTGCGCTCCACGGCCTGCTGGTGGCGCCACGCATCGATGTTGGCCTGGTGGCCGCTCAGGAGGATGTCCGGGACGTTCCAGCCATTGTACTCCGCAGGGCGGGTAAAGTCGGGTGGGGCCACGAGGCCGTCCTGGAAACTGTCGCTCAGGGCCGAGGTCTCATCGCCCAGCACCCCCGGCACCAGCCGGATGATGGTATCGCTCAACACCGCAGCGGCCAGTTCGCCCCCGGTAAGCACATAGTCCCCGATGCTCACTTCACGGGTGATCAGGTGCTCCCGGATGCGTTCGTCCACCCCCTTGTAATGGCCGCAAAGGAGAATGATATTCCCTTTGGTGCTCAGTTGGTTGGCTAGTGGTTGATCAAGTAATTCTCCATCCGGGCTCATGTAGATCACTTCATCGTAGGTGCGCTCGCCTTTCAGCTGTTCGATCGCCCGGTGGATCGGCTCGATGGTCATCACCATACCCGCTCCTCCGCCGAAGGGGTAATCGTCCACCCGGCGATGCTTGTCGGTACTCCATTGTCGCAGGTCGTGCACATGCACTTCGACCAGGCCTTTGGTGCGTGCTCGTTGCAGAATGCTCTCACCGAACCAGCTCTGGAGCAGATCGGGCAGGGCGGTCAGTATGTCGATGCGCACGGGTCGGGAATGGGAGAGTGCAAATGTGGGGCGCATTCCGATCCCCGGGCTTGTGGGTCGCGCACTTCCGTGCCGATCGCATCCTTCACATACCTTTCGGCATGGCACTTGCCTTGCGGGGCACATTCCCACCACCCATGAAGAACCTTCTAACCCTGGCCACCTTCCTGCTCTGTTTTTCCGCCTTCGCGCAAAAGCACGTGTACGAGGACCTCTTGGTGATGTACGTCGATGAGAAGTACGAGAAGTGCATCGAGAAGGCCGAGGCCTACACGATGGGTGAAGAGACCAAGAAGGACGCGCTGCCCTTCCTGTACATGAGCATGTGCTTCTTCGAGATGTCCAAGGTGGAGAAGTTCGCGGCGGACTATCCCCGGGCTTCCCGTGATGCACTGAAATGGGCCGAGAAGTACCGGAAGAAGGACAAGGAGCGTGAGTTCTTCGGGAATTACGAGGACTACTGGGCCGAGTTGAACACCAATGCCACCACGACGGGCGAGAACCTGCTGGACGACCCCAAAGGCATCAGCAAGGCCAAGCAGATCTTCGACGCCATGGTCGGTTACTATCCGGAGAACCCGGGACCGTGGTTGCTGCTGGCGCTGAGCCAGTACAAGAGCAACCTGGTGAAGGAGGGCGACCTGAGCGTGGTGGAGTTCGACAAGGTGATGGCGGCCGTCGGCGACATCAAGACGCTGCCCAAGGACCAGCAGGTCACCCTGAAGGATGCGTTGATCCGCTACGCCGACTACCTCACCTCGAAGGGCATGCGCGACCGCGCCCGTCAGTACGCCTCACTGGGCAAGGATGTCTTCATGGAAGAGCCCGACTTCAAAGGCATGTGGGAGTCCTTGAAGTGACCGACCATTGGAACGATCACGGAACGGTCCGCCGTACGGCGGACCGTTTCTTTTTGCGCTTGGCTGAACGGCCGAGGAACGCGCCGATCAGTACCAAGGCACCCATCATAAGCAGGACCCAGAGCAAACGCATCGTGCGATATCCCGATGGTTCGGGACACCCGAATGTACTGCAAGCGACCTGCCCGCTGACCGGCTGAACACAGGTCGGTCATTTCAAGGGGATCCGCGAGCGTTCCAACCTGTGGGGGCCATCTTACTTTGGCGCCCGATGTTACGAGCCCGTCCCCGTCATTCCCTGGCGCTCCTTCTTGCCCTGTTGTGCGCCCCGGTGTTCGGCAGTTCCCTGCAAAAAGCCTTCGACGCATTGGGGATCCACAACTACTTCCTGGCGCGCGAGCTCTTCCAGAAGGAGGTGAAGAAGCATCCTGCCGCTGCTTGGTATGGCCTTAGTGTGATCAGTGGGCGCAACGACAATCCGTTCTTCCAAGCCGACTCGGCCTACGCGTTCATCATGCGGGCCGATGCCGCGTTCACCCTTGCGCAGGACAAGGAACGCGCCTCCATCGCCGAAGTGGGCGTGGACCATGCGGCCATCGAAGGGCAGAAGAACCACGTGTATACCCTGACGTGGGAAGCCGCCAAAGCCGTGAACAGCGTTGCTGCTTACGATCGCTACGTCAACACGTACATCCAAAGCCCGCACGTGCAGGAGGCCACGCTGGTGCGGGACCATCTCGCCTTCGAGGAAGCCCGGGAGGCGAATACCGCGGCCGCCTTTCAGGCTTTTGTCGATCGGTATCCGGTGGCCCGCGAGATCTACGAGGCGCGCACCCGACTCCAGGAAGCCTTGTTCAGGGAGTCCATCGTCGAGGGCGACATCGCTTCCTACATGGCGTTCATCGCGGCGCATCCGGAAAGCCCCTATGTGCGGCAGGCAGAGGACGGTGTATACCGGTTGAGCACACCGGGCCGGACGGTGCAGGAGTATCGGAAGTTCATCACCGATCATCCGCTCAACTACCGTGTTCCCGATGCCTGGCGTGCGATCTACGAGGTGTACTCGCGCGACCTGAGCGTGGGCAACATCACCAAGTTCCTGCAGGAATTCCCGGACTATCCCTTCGTGGAGGAATTGGTGGAGGACTACAAGACCGCGAGTTTGCGCATGCTGCCGTTCCGCAGGGAAGGCAAGTGGGGGTTCATCGACGAGGACGGTGTGGAGCGGATCAAGGCGGAATACGAGTGGGTGGAACCCTTTGTCGGTGCGCAGGCGATCGTGAGCCGCGATGGACGTGTAGGAACGATCAACCGTTCCGGTCGGATCGTGGTGCCGATCGAATACGATGATGTGGGCGACGCGGTGGAGGGTACAAGCACGGTGGAGCGTGCCGGTCGCGTGGGTGCGGTGGATCGCAGCGGCGATCTGGTGGTGCCGATGATCTACGATGACCTGGGCGATCTCTCCGGTGGGCTCGCCGCCGCGTCCAAGGACGGGTCGTACGGCTACGTGAACGCACGGGGCGATGTGGTGATCCCGTTCCAGTTCAGCGCGGCGGGCACCTTCCACAAGGGCATGGCCGTGGTGGAGAAGGACGATCGTTCCGGTGTCGTGGATGCGAAGGGGAACATCGTGATCCCGCTCAGCTACGATTGGGTGGAGGATTTCGAGCGACCCGCCTCCCGTGTGCGGAAGGGTGGGAAGATGGGCCTTGTGAGTTCGTTCGGTGATACCCTGCTGCCGGTGAAGTACGATCACATCGGTGCGTTCGTGGATGGTATCGCGCTGCTCGTGGAGAGCGGCAAATGCGGCTACGTGGATACCACCGGACGCATCGTCGTGGCGCTGGACTATGAGGCTCCGGAAGGCGTCGCCAGCTTCGGCGATATGCGCGGGGGCCTTGCCGAGGTGCAGTTCACCAAGAAGCGCTGCCTGATAACGGCGCGCAACGAACGCGTGTTCCCCTGCGTTTTCGCCGACATCGGTGCGGCTACCGGAGCGTTGGTACCTGTGCGCAAGAAGGCGAAGTGGGGCTACGCCGATCGGAAAGGCGTGATCCTCTTCGATAACCGCTACGAGCAGGCCTGGGAGATGATCGGTGGATTGGCGCGGGTGCGCAACGCGGGGCTTCTCGGCGCGATCGATAGTACCGGCAAGGAGGTGATCCCGCTGCGCTACACGGAACTGGGTGATGTCTCCAACGGCGTGCTTCCAGCGCGTACCACGGCCGGCGCAGGCTTCCTCGATCGTACGGGGAAGGAGGTCGTGCCGGTGATCTACGACAAGGCGACGCTTGTGAACGAACGCGTCGCACAGGTGGAACGCAACGGCCACATGGGCTATCTCCGCCTGGCGGATGGCCAGTTCATCTGGAAAGAGGAGGGCTTCGATGCACCGACCGCGAAACCGGCAGGCTCAACGGAGTAGGGTCACATGCCCGATCAACTCCTTGGCGACCACATCGCCATTGGCCCGCGCGCGGTAGCGCACCTTGTATACGTATACGCCATCCTGAACCGGCTGGCCGCCCATTGTGCCGTCCCACGACGCTGGTAGTTGCGAACTGTGGATGCGTTCGCCCCAACGGTCGAAGATGTCCAGGCTGAATTCGAGCATCGGGCCGTACACCGACACGAAGAAGACATCGTTGAAGCCATCGCCGTTCGGGGTGAAGGAGTTCGGCACGAAGACCAGCGGATCGCAATCGCCTGCTGTGATCACGACCGATGCGCTGGCGTCGATGCACGTACCCGACAGTTGCACGGTGTAGGTGCCCGGCGTTGCGACCGCGATCGCTGGCGAGGTGGACCCATCGTTCCAGAGGTAGGTCGCTCCCGGCGTGGTGGCATCGAGCAGCAGTGGGTTATCGGGGCAGATCTGCTGGTCGCCTCCCAGATCGACCGCGTCCACGAACTCGATCATGTTGACGTGCACTGCGTCGGTCGCGCTGCAGCCATCCAACTCAAGGGTGACCGTGTATGTGCCGGTGCTCGTCACGGTGATCGCATCCGCAGAGCTACCCGTGGACCATGCGACGGTCGCGTTGCCAGGGACCACACTGAGCACCACGTTCTCACCGGCACAAGCGGAAAGGTCCTCGCCCAGATCAGGCGCTTCCAGATCCACCGCGAAAACCTGTACGGAATCGCGTGCGCTGCATGCGGCCACCTGCACTTCCACCCAGTACAAGCCACCCTGGCTGACGGTGATGGAAGAAGTGTTCACCCCTGTGCTCCATAGGAAGCTTCCGGACGAGCCGGCATTCAAAGTGGCCGTCTCGCCAGGGCACAAGGTCACATCAGCGCCGAGGTCGAGGCTCGCCAGGGAGAAGACGACCACAGCGATCTGATCCGTGGCGGTACAGCCGTTGAGTTCAACTTCCACAGTGTAGGTATCCGCCGTGGATACGGTCAGTGTTGGTGCCAGGCTTCCATCGCCCCAGAGGTAGGTCGCACCAGGTTGGGTGACGTCCATGGTGAGCGATGCGCCTTCGCACAAGGTGGTGTCATTGCCCAACGCTACTGAAGGGCCCGTTAGCATCGTCACCAATGCATTATCGCTGGCATCACAGCCGTTGAGCGTCACCGTGACCCCGACCTGGCCCGCCGTCGTAGCACTGAACGTGGCGGCTGTCGAGCCATCCTGCCAGAGGTAGGACGCACCGGTGACCGTGGCATCGAACAACGCGGAGGTTTGCGGGCAGAGTGAGACGTCGGCTCCGATATCGAAAACGGGCAACGGGTTGAAGGTCACCTGCACCGCGTCGCTCACAGAACACTGGCCGATGGTGGCTTGCACGCTGTAGTTGCCACTGGTGGTCGCGCTGCGCGTAGCAGCGGTCGACCCGTCGTCCCAGAGGTACGTGGCATCGGCCAGGGTGGCATCGAGCATCACGCTTTCACCTTCACATGCCGCGACATCAGGTCCAAGATCCACCGTTCCGGGATCGAAGACGTTCACGATGACCGTATCCGTGACGGAGCAAGTGCCTTGCGTTACCTCGACCCAATAGGTGTCGCTCGTGATGGCGGTGAGTGTGGGTGTGACCGCTCCTGTGCTCCACAAGTACGTCGCTCCGGGTATCGTCGCGTCCAGTTGAGCTTCGTCCCCAGCGCACAAAGCGAGATCAGGTCCAAGGTCCACAGCCGAGGGGCTCAGCACGGTGACGGTAACGTCGTCCGTATCAGCACACCCGTTCAGATCGACGGTGACCGAATAGGTACCCGTCGTGTTCACGTTGATGCTCGATGTCGCGTCGCCTGTGCTCCATGCGTACGTGGCACCCGGCCAGTTCGCGTCCAGGATCACCGCATCCCCCGGGCAAAGCACCTGGTCCGCGCCGAGGTCTATCTGTGGCGCGGGGTTCACGTTCAACGTGATCGTGTCGCTCACACTGCACGAGCCCTGGGTCACTTCGACCCAGTATTCCCCGGATGTACCAACGGTGATCTCATCCGTTTGCTCGCCGGTACTCCATTCGTAACTCGCTCCAGGCAGTGCCGCGTTGAGTATCACGTTCTGTCCATTGCAAAGGTCCTGGTCGGGACCAAGGTCGATCGCGGTCGGGGAGAAGTAGGTCACTGCGACATCATCGAAGGCCTCACATCCTGCGGCATTGGTCACTGTCACGGAATACGTTCCATCTTGCGTAACGTCGATCGTCGGCGTTTGATCCCCGGTACTCCACAGGTAGGTCGCCCCCGCGGAGGTAGCGTCGAATACAAGGTTCTCGCCCGGGCATGGGGCAACATCAGGTCCGAGGTCCACGCTCGGAGCCGCGGTCACTTGCACATTCACCGCACCGCTAACGGTGCATGCGCCCTGCGTAACGGTTACGCTGTAGTTGGCTGCGGATGTCACGCTGATGGTGGCTGTCTGCTCCCCGGTGCTCCACATGTACGAAGCACCAGGCAGTGTCGCATCGAGCAAAAGCTGGGCTCCCTGGCACAGCGTGGTGTCATTACCCAGGTCGACGGCAGAGGCACTGGCATACGCGACGAGGATGTCATCCGTGGCCGTGCAGCCGTTCACGTTCGTCAGGTCCACCGTGTAGGTCCCTCCTGATGTCACAGTGATGGATGATCCCGTGCTTCCATCCTGCCAGAGGTAGGTCGCACCGGGCTGGGCCGCATCGACCACGAGTTGCTCGCTGGGACACAAGGTCGTGTCATTGCCCAGCGAAACTTGCGCGGCGGGGAACGCATCGACGGTGATCGCATCACCGTTCGAGCATCCGTTCACCGTTACCGTCACCGAGTAGTTGCCCGGACCTTCATTGATCGTCGGGCTTGATGCGCCAGTGCTCCACAAGTACGTGGCGCCAGGTTGCGTGGCATCAAGCGTGGCCACATCGCCGGGGCATACTGAAGGATCGCTGCCCAGATCAACCAGCGGCAGAGGTGTGACCTGCACAACGATGGAATCGCGCACCGTGCAGCCGTTCTGGGTCGCATCGACCCAATAGGTTCCTGCGGTCGTTGCATTGATCGTGTTGCTTGTTGCGCCCGTATTCCAGAGGTAGGTGGCACCAGCGATGTTCACGCCAAGTGCTGCGACGTCGCCCTGGCACTGGCTCACATCCGGACCTAGGTCCACCGTTTGCAGATCGAAATGCGCGATGGCCACCGCGTCGCTGGCTACGCATCCACCTGCGGTGACTTGTACGCTGTAGTTCCCCGGTTGATCGCTGGTGAACGTGGCGGCCGTAGAGCCATCCTGCCAGAGGTAGGTCGCTCCGGGAACGGTCGCATCGAGCGTTACGTTCGTGCCTGGACAAACGTTCTGATCAGGCCCCAGATCCACCACGGGTAGTGCGGTGAGGGTGATGGTGAGGGCGTCACTGGCCGAGCAGGTCCCGGTAGTCACATCCACGCTGTAGCTGCCGGCGGATGTCACGGTGAGCGTTGGGTTCGTAGATCCGTCCTGCCAGAGATAGGTTCCTCCCGCGGTGGTGGCATCAAGTACCAGTTGGTCACCCGCGCAGAGGGTTTGATCCGCCCCGATATCGATCACCAGAACCGGGGAGTAAGCGACGTCGATCGCATCGCTCGCTGAACAGCCGTTCAAGAGCACATCGACGCTGTAAGTCCCAGCACTGCTGACCGTGAAGGAGGAGCCGGTGCTTCCGTCCTGCCACAGGTAGGTTGCTCCGGGTTGGGCGACGCTCAGGTTCAGCATAGCACCGGCGCACAGCACTTGATCGGGCCCGAGGCTGGCTACCGGCAATGGGTTGAAAGCAACGTTGATCGCATCGCTCGCTGAACAGCCGTTCAAGAGCACATCGACGCTGTAAGTCCCTGCGCTGCTGACTGTGAAGGAGG
>JBDTNF010000034.1:0-7707 GCA_039933875.1 Flavobacteriales bacterium
AGTTTCGCGCCTTGGAGGCCGGATGCGTGGTGGTACCGTCATTGACCTGCTCTCCACACGGAAAAGCGGGCCGAAAATTACGCATCGCCTCTCCGGTAGCATGGAACACATGAACAAGCAGGTCGGGCGGATCATTGCGGCGATCATCGCCGTGGTGCTCCTGTGCACCGGAAGCTGGGCGCAGGGCGGGCGCGACCCGAACCGCATCCGCACCATTGTGCTCGATGCCGGCCACGGGGGCAAGGACCCCGGCAACCTGGGCACAGGCCGCTACAAGACCACCGAGAAGCAGGTCGCACTGAACGTGGCGCGGCTCGTGGGCAAGTACATCAATGAGGCCTTCCCGGACGTGAAGGTGATCTACACCCGCGATGACGACCGTTTCATCGAGTTGAAGGAGCGGTGCGAGATCGCCAACCGGAACAAGGCCGACCTGTTCATCAGCATCCACTGCAACGCCAACGAGAGCAGCGCACCCAGCGGTTGCGAGACTTATGTGATGGGCCTGCACAAGACCCAGGCGAACATGCGCGTGGCGCAAAAGGAGAACGAATCGATCCTGCTGGAGGATGGTCATGAGCTGAAGTACGATGGCTACGACCCGAAGGACCCCGAGAGCATCATCGCGCTCAGCCTGCGCCAGAACGTGCACCTGGACCAGGGGCTGGCGCTTTCCGCCGCGATCCAGCGGCAGTTCAAGGACCGGGTGGGCCGTTCGGACCGGGGGGTGAAACAGGCGGGCTTCCTGGTGATCAGTTACACCACGATGCCTGCGGTGCTCGTCGAACTCGGCTTCCTCACCAACGCCACCGAGGAGGACTACCTCCAGAGCAGCGAGGGGCAAGATCTGCTGGCGAGCGGGATCTACCGGGCGTTCAAGGAATACAAGGCCATGGTGGAGGGCACGGACACCGCGCCCGTGCCGCCGAAGCCAGATCCGGCCGAACCCGATACCACGCGGGTGGCGACGCCCTCGACCACCGCAGCGGGTGCCGTGCATTTCAAGGTGCAGATCGCCACGAGCACCAAGCGCATCGAGCCGAAGGCGAAGAACTTCAACGGGATCGAGGGGGTCGAGGAGCATAAAGGGCTGGGGATGTTCAAATACACCGTGGGCGACGAGGCCACGGTGGATGGTGCGCGAACGGTGCAGAAGCGCTGTCGCGACAACGGTTTCGATGGTGCGTTCATCGTGGCTTTCCGCAACGGGGAACGGATCGATCTGCAAGAAGCGGTTAAATTGGCCCAGGGGCGCTAGGCCTCCAGACGCGGATGAAGATCAGGAAGGAGTATTCCATTGCCCTACTCGTGCTTGGGAGCGTGGCGCTCCTCATCTTCGGGATCAACTTCCTCAAGGGGCTCGATCTTCTCCAGAAACGCAACATCTTCCATGTCGTGTACAACGACGTGAGCGGTATCACCGGCGCAAGCCCCATTTTCTACAACGGCTTCAAAGTGGGCCAGGTCATCGGCTCGGAGCTGATGCCTGATGGGAGCGGGCGTATCGCCGTGAGGTTCCAGTTGGACGAGGACGAACTCATCCTGACCAAGGACACCAAGGTGGAGATCTACAGTTCCGATCTCTTCTCTCGGGCGCTGCGGATCCTTCCTGGTGGCGGCCCGGCGGCGGAAACGGGTGACACGCTGATCGGCGATGCGCAACTGAGCCTCACCGATGCCGTGGGCCAGCAGATCGATCCGCTCAAGCGCAAGGCCGAAGGCATGCTCGCCAGTATCGACTCGGTGCTGAGCAGCCTCCAGTTGGTCCTCAACGACACAGCCGTCGGCGACATCCACGCCAGCTTCGCCAGTATCCGGGGGACCTTGGAGACCCTCAACACCACCACCCATCGGATGGATGAACTGATGGCCACGGAGACCACGGCCATCCATGCGATCATCGAGAACCTGCGTTCCGTGTCCAACAACCTGGCGGGCATGAACGATGAACTCACCCATGTGGTGCAGAACATGGACAGCGCGACCGCCGTGCTGGCCGATGGCAAGTTGAAGAAGATGATCGCCGACCTCAGCGAGAGCGGGGCGCAACTGAAGACGATCATGACGGGGTTGGAGCAGGGCGAAGGAACGCTCGGAGCCTTGTTGAAGAACGATACGCTCTACACGAACCTGGAGAAGTCGAGCAAGGAGCTTGACCTGTTGTTGGAGGACTTCCGCCTGAACCCGAACCGGTACGTGCATGTTTCCGTCTTCGGCAAGAAGGACAAGCTGCCCAAATTGAGCGGCAGCGACATCGATCGCATCGGCAAGGCTGTGCAGGAACAGCAGAAGAAATGACCATCTCGAGCATCGTCTTCGTCCTGTTGATGATCGCCGCCGTCGGCCTCTTCACCCGGAACGTGCGGCGCGTGGTGCGCAACATCCGCCTGGGGCGAGATGAGCAACGCAACGACCGCAAGGCCGAACGCTGGGCGCTGATGACGCGTGTGGCACTGGGCCAGAGCAAGATGGTGGTGCGCCCCATCGCCGGGATCCTGCACATCGTGGTCTACGCGGGCTTCGTCATCATCAACATCGAAGTGCTGGAGATCATCATCGATGGCCTCTTCGGTACGCACCGCGTGTTCAGTTTCCTCGGTCCGTTCTACGACTTCCTCATCGGCAGCTTCGAGTGGCTCGCGTTGGGTGTGCTCCTCGCCTGTGCCATCTTCCTCATCCGTCGCGAAGTGCTCCGTCTGAAGCGGTTCTGGATGAAGGAGATCACGGCCTGGCCGCGCAGCGATGCGAGCATCATCCTCACCACCGAGATCCTGCTCATGACCGCGTTCCTCACACTGGACGCAACGGACCTCACCCTGCAAGGCCGGGGCGTGGAGCACTACGTCGCGGCGGGTGCGTTCCCGGTGAGCAGCGTGATCGCGCCTTTGTTCAGTGGCCTGAGCGATGGCGGTCTGGAAATGCTGGAGCGCAGCTGCTGGTGGTTCCACATCATCGGCATCCTCGCGTTCCTCAACTACCTGCCCTACAGCAAGCACTTCCACATCATCCTCGCGTTCCCGAACGTGTGGTACAGCAGCTTGAAGCCGAAGACGGAACTCCAGAACATGGAGCGCGTGACGGGCGAAGTGAAGAGCATGCTCGATCCTTCGGTCGCGCCACCCAGCCCGCACCCGCGCATGGTGGCCGGTGTGGAGATGCCTGAACGGTTCGGCGCGAAGGACGTCTTCGACCTGAGTTGGAAGAGCCTGATGGACGCATACTCTTGCACGGAGTGCGGACGATGCACCAGCGAGTGCCCGGCCAACCTCACAGGCAAATTGCTCAGCCCGCGCAAGATCATGATGGATACGCGGGACCGGCTCGAGGAAGTGGGGAAGGTGATCGACGCGAAAGGCAAGTGGGAGGATGACGGCAAAGGCCTGGGCAGTTACATCACGGACGAAGAGCTCTGGGCGTGCACCACATGCAATGCGTGCACACAAGCCTGCCCGGTGAACATCGACCCCGTGGGCATCATCACCGAGATGCGCCGCTACCTGGTGATGGAGGAGAGCCGCAGCCGTCCTGCGCTCACCACCATGTTCACCAACGTGGAGAACAACGGGGCGCCGTGGGCGTTCGCGCAAAGTGAACGACTGAAATGGACGGAAACATGAAATGGTAGTGCGGGTGCGAGATCTCGCGCCCCAACAGACGAAATGAACGCATCGCTCTCCATACGGACCATGGCCGACTACGCAGCCGCTGGCGAAGCCCCCGAGGTGCTGTTCTGGGTCGGCTGCGCGGGCAGCTTCGACGACAGGGCGAAGAAGATCACCAAGGCGTTCGCGAAACTGCTGAACAGCGCGGGTGTGAAGTTCGCCGTGCTTGGGCAGGAGGAGAGCTGCAACGGGGATCCCGCACGGCGCGCAGGGAACGAGTTCCTCTTCCAGATGCAGGCGATGCAGAACATCGCGGTCCTGAACGGCTATGGTGTGCGACGCATCGTCACCGCCTGTCCGCACTGCTTCAACACGTTGAAGAACGAGTATCCTGAACTCGGTGGCATCTATGAGGTGGTCCACCACACGCAATTCATCAATGCACTGCTGAAGGAAGGCCGCCTGAAAGTGAAGGGAGGATCGTTCCAAGGCAAGCGGATCGTCTTCCACGACCCGTGCTACCTCGGTCGCGGCAACGGAGAGTACGAAGCGCCGCGTGAAGTGCTGGCGAAACTGGACACCGAGTTGGTCGAGATGAAGCGCAGCCGCGCGAAAGGGCTTTGCTGTGGTGCCGGCGGCGCGCAGATGTTCAAGGAGGCCGAACCCGGCAACAAGGAGGTGAACGTCGAACGGTCGGAGGAAGCACTAAGCACAAAGGCGACCATCATCGCAGCGGGCTGCCCGTTCTGCAACACCATGCTCACCGACGGCGTGAAGCACTTCAACAAGGAGGGCGAGGTGCAGGTGAAGGACATCGCCGAGCTGATCGCCGAGGCGGCGGATCTGTGAACCGTTCGATAACGGGATCGCTGTCTCAGTCCCATCCAGCCCCGTTGGCTGGACTGGGCAGGCCGAGGATGAAACCGAAGGAGAGCGAGAGCCCCACCTGGCTTTCCATGTTGACGGGGATGCGATCATGGTCGTATTGGACGCCAAGCGAACGTTCATAGAACGGATGGACCGATAGGAATAGCTGGACCGAATTCGATCGCGAAGCCCGGATCGTGAGCGAACAGCCGATGGTGGCCAGTGGCTGATCGATCGTGGCCCCCCCATCATCGTTCACACTTATCCTGCGCATGTAGTACCCAGCCTCGGCACCGAGATCCAAGGCGAACCCCTCGTTCAAAGTCGTGGACCGCAGGATCTCGAACGCTCCACCGACCCGTCGGTCCTCCCGCTCGTAGCTCAGGCTTTCGATCACGTGCTTCCCCTTGGTGTATGTCGGTCGAAGTTCGATCGTCGACCGGGTGTGGGCGATCGGGAATCGGAGCCCCAGGCTCGCCCCGTTGCCATCCACGTAGCCGTCGCCATCATAGGCCACGTGCTCGAAAGCGGGGGAGAGGAACACGTCCTGTGCGCTGCACGGACCCAGTACCCTGATGAGCAGCAAGAGGAGCCAGCATCTTGTCATCGGCGAGCAGAACGCAGGCAGGGCCTTCCGCATTGTTCGCGTACCTTATGGAGGGTCGACCAGCGTGCCTGACATCACCGCACTGATGGCCGACGCGGTGGATCTGTGATAGCACTCACTCGTTCAAATTGAGCCGTTCCGCCTCTAGTCCTGAGGTTGCTGGTACTTCGCCGCTTTTGGTCCGAACTCAAAGCCAAGGGTGCAAGTAATACCACCGATACTTTTTGGTACGATCGGATCGATGCCTGGTCCATGGCTGGGAACCCACTCGTACTCATCCTTGAGTGCTATCCAGGCAACGCCCTCCACAAAAAGCCAGAGGCCGTCGCCGATGGAGTAGGCGTATCTGCCACCGAGTTTCAGGGAAACGCCGGGTCCTTGATGCTTGGCGTCGGTGTAACGCGATCCGGTACCGTAAGGAGTGCTCACATCGATGGAGACCGAATAAGGAGCGGAAATGACCGCGCCGAATAGCACGCGTGTTTCCCAAGCATTTCCGTCAAACAACGTGACGGCCCCGCCAATGCCCAGAGCGATGCTCTTCAGATCGGTCCGTGTAGTTGTGAGCAAGACCGATCCCGTGTAGGGTAGGAACAGATCGGTTTCCAAGTGCCTCTTGTAGACGCCTAGGTCCAACATGAAGCGAAATCCTCTGCTTAGATCGCTGCTGAATCGTGCGCCGTAGGCAATGTCCAGAGCTGGTTGGTTTACCGATACCGATGATGATCGCGCGTAAAATGTGTGAACGCCGCCGAGCCATAGCCCTCCCCATCCCGTTTGGGAGAAAGAACTCCCCGAAGCCGCGAATGCCAGGAGGGTGAGCAGGAAGGATCGCCCTTCAATACGAACAGGATCCGCTCTCATTTCGCATGAAAGCTAGTCGGAACGGTTCACCTACTTCTTCATCCCATCCAATAAGCTCTTCACGGCCACCTCCAACTGCTGGTCGCGGCCCATGCTCATCGGTCCGGGCTCGTTGGCCTGTTTCACATCGGGTTCCAGCTGCTGGTTCTCCAGGTAGTTGCCGTTGTTGTCGATCATGCCCACCTGCGGGATGCCGAACACGATACCGTTCTGCAGGCCTTCCCACCACACGGCGGTGCCTGTACCCGGCACCGGCATGCCCACGAGCTTGCCCACGTTCAGCGCGCGATAGGTGACAGGGAACATGTGCGCATCGGAGTAGTTGCTCTCGTTCATCACCACCGCCGAAGGTTTCTGCCACTTGAATTGCGGCTCGGTGCCCAGCTTCTGGCCGCGCGGCTCCATGTGCATGTAGGTGTGGCCGCTGAGGAAGGTGGCCAGGTCGTCGTGCAACCAGCCGCCGCCGTTGAAGCGCGTGTCCACGATCAAAGCGTCCTTCTCGTTGTATTTGCCCAATGCGTCCTCGAACACCTTGCGGAAGCTGCCATCGTCCATGCCTTCCACATGCACGTAGCCTATGCGCCCGCCGCTGAGGCTGTCCACGAGGTGACGGCAGCGTTCCACCCAGCGGTGGTAGAGCAACTCACCTTCCTCACCGCCATTGATCGGCTTCACGGTCTCCTCCCAACGCTCGCCCTTGGCGGGATCGTACAGGCTCAACAGCGTCGGCTTCCCCGCCTTGCGGTTCAGCAGTTGGGCCTCGTCCATGCGCGCGGTGATGGTCTGCCCATCGATCTTCTCGATCACCATGCCTGCCTTGATGCGCGAACCGTCCTTCACCACCGGGCTCTTCGGCATCACCTCAGCGATGCGCAGCCCATCCGCCTTGGGTTCGTCGACATAGAACAGGCCGAGGCTCGCGGTCTCGTCGCCGTTGGGGATGCCGCCCCAATAGTGCGCGCCGGTGTGCGAGGCGTTCAGTTCGCCCAGCATTTCGCTCAGCATCTCGGCGAAGTCAGCGCTGTTGTTGATGTAGGGGAGGAAGCGGTGATAGCTCGTCTTGTAGAAGTCCCACTTCACGCCCTGCAGATCGACGCGGTAGAATTTCTTCACCACTTCGCGCCAAACGTGCTCGAAGAGGTAGTCACGTTCCAGCGCTTCGTTCAAGGTCATCTCGCCGTTGATGCCCACGCCCTTCATCTCGCCGCCTTCGATCACCACGCGCGAGACGCCGCCGTCCTTGAGGAAGAAGAGGTTCTTCCCTTCCTTGTCTATCGTGAGCGCGCCGGCGCCATCGGCTCCGAGCTTGGCCAGCACCTTGGTCTCCTTGGTGCGCAAATTGGTCTGCCAGAGGTCGTAGCCCTTCTCGAATTTCGCGAGGTAGTAAAGCGTCTCTCCGTCCTTCGAGAGCACTGCGCCGTTCAGGTCGGAGGAGTGGATGGTCAGGCGCACCTTGCGGTCCTCGATGCCGGGGAGTTCGAACTTCAGTGCCTCGACCTTGGCTTCTTCGTCCTTCTTCCCTTTTTCATCTTTCTTCTTTCCCTTTTCATCTTTTTCCTTCTCGTCTTTTTCCTTCTTCTCCTTCTCCTCCTGTTCTTTCAGGATCGCCGCTTCCTCCTTGCTCAACTTGTACCGGTCGAACGCCGCCTGTGTGAAGAACATGGCGTAGGCATCGCCCTGGCCGCCCCAGCTGGCGTGGTTCTTCATACCATCCCGCGCGCTCATGAAGAGCATGGCCTTGCCGTCCATGGTCCAGGTGGGGCGCAG
>JBDTNF010000035.1:0-3103 GCA_039933875.1 Flavobacteriales bacterium
GAGCGAACAAGCCACGGGCATGCCCAAGAACAAGGTGGCCGCGAAAAAGGGCGGCGGTATCGCGAAGAAGGCGCGGCTGGAACTGGAGCAGCGGACGGGACGTTCGGTGGTTTCGGGCAGCAATTTCTTGCCACCGGGGAAGAAGGCTATTACCAAGGGAAGGAAGAAATGAACCGGATGCCCTGCACCAATTCCTGCCTCGCCGCTGCGTGGGTGCTCGCTGTGCTGCTGGGTGCATGCCATTGGCCTGAGCCTTCGAAGGCCGCTGAGCCCCGCGAGATCCACACCGCCGACTACGACCTGATCATCCCGGCTGAGCAGAAAGCGCTGCTGATCCTCTTCCCCTGCTTCAGCTGCGATGCAGCGGATACCCGTTCGGAGTCGAAGATCACGAACGAAGCACTGGCCAACGGCATCGCTGTGCTGCTGATGCACTTCAACCGGCACATATTCATGACCTATGCCGAGCGCGAAGCCGTGATCAGCACGATCGAGCAGGCCGTGAAAGCGAATGAACTGAACGCGCAGAACACCTTCATCGGCGGCTTCTCCTCTGGCGGCAATGTGAGCGTGCTGCTTGCAAAGGATCTGCTCAATTCACCACGACCGGACGTCGGATTGAAAGGTCTCTTTGCCGTCGACTCTCCCCTCGACCTGTCGCACCTGTATGGGTCCTCGAAGCGGCGTGTGGAACGGCCCAGCTTCCCGGAATACAAGGACGAAGGCCGTATGATCGTCGCCCTATTGGACAGCATCCTCAGGGATCCCACAACCAACCCCACAGGCTATGAGGTGGTCTCCCCGCTGATGAACACAGAAGCCAGCGTATCGCCTCTGAAAGACCTGCCCGTGCGCTTCTACACAGAGCCGGACACGACCTGGTGGCGTGTGAACCGCGGCGACAGGTACGAGGACCTGAACGCCTATGCTTTGGGACGCATCCATGGCGCACTAAAAGCAGCCGGGAACACGCGCGCGGAATTCATCACCACCAAGGACCGCGGCATCCAGCATGGCAACCGCCATCCGCATGCGTGGTCGATCGTGGATGAGAAGGAACTGGTGAATTGGATCCAGGTACTATCGAACTGAACGATGCGGAGCACGATCCCGAACACGTCCTGCCTGAACGAAGGCTTGCTACCCCAACGGGAACGTACGCACATTCTCATACCGCGCCCCTTCCCGCAGAGCGCGGCGCAGCAGTACGACCTCCTTCACCTCCTCTTCGCTCACATGCGCATGGGGCTTGAGCATCTCCCACGCTTTTTCGAACTGGGCTGGTTTGAGTCCGGCCGCGATGGTAAGGTGCGGATGGTCGGTGGGCTTGATACCCTTCTTCGTGCGTGGAAAGTTCCGGACATGTTGCACGGTCCTCTTCCGGACCGGAGCAATGGCCTCTTTCTGTACTGGATCGATATAGATGGTGCGCTTATCGGGGAAATGCTTGATGCCGTTATAGTGGAGGGTGAAACTCCGGTGACCAGCCACGCCCCGTGCGATGCCCTCGCAGAGGTCCCGCTCGCACTCGATCGGCAGGTCGGCATAGAACAAGGTGATGTGCGGGATGGAATGGCGGCCACTGAAAGAACCGATGTGCTCCGCGAGCAAGGACTTCATCGCACTCACCTTGTCGGCGAGCGCCTTGGACGGACTGATGACCAACAGGAAGCGATAGAGCTCTGCTGGCATGTCGAACAAAGCTGGTCCGGGATCAGGGCGTTTGGCCATCGCTCCAAAGCTGCGACTTCCCAAGCGCATCCAAAGAAGAAACTCCGGGAACGAAGTGCTTCCCTTCACGTTGAAACCCAGAACCAATTAGCGAATGAGGCAATGTGAGCGAATTAGCGAATGCCCGAACACGATTCGCTAATTGGCTAATTCGCTAATTGACCCATTGAACCCACCATGGCAACCGAAACCAAGAAAGCCCTTCAAGGCGGCGAATTCCTGATCCGCGAGAGCGCACCGCAGGACATTTTCATTCCCGAGGAGTTCAACGAGGAGCAGCGCATGATCGCGCAGACCTGTACCGAGTTCCTGCAACAGAACGTGTGGCCCAACGTGGAGGCCATCGACCATCAGCAAGAAGGTTTGATGGTGAGCCTGCTGGAGAAAGCGGGTGAACTCGGCTTGCTCGGCATCAGCGTGCCGGAGGATCTGGGCGGCTTCGGCAAGGACTTCGTGACGACGATGCTGGCCACCGAGCGCACCGGCGCAGGCTACAGCTTCAGTGTGGCCATCGCGGCGCATACAGGCATCGGCACCTTGCCAACGCTCTACTACGGCAACGAGGAGCAGCGCAAGAAGTACATCCCCAAGCTGGCCAGCGGCGAATGGAAGGCGTGCTACTGCCTCACCGAACCCGGCAGCGGCAGCGACGCGAACAGCGGCAAGACCAAGGCAGTGCTCACGCCCGATGGCAAGCACTACATCATCAACGGACAGAAGATGTGGATCACCAACGGCGGCTTCGCCGATGTGTTCACCGTCTTCGCCAAGATCGGTGACGACAAGAACCTCAGCGCCTTCATCGTGGAGAAGGACTTCGGCGGCATCACACTGAACCCCGAGGAGAAGAAGATGGGGATCAAGGGCAGCAGCACGCGCCAGGTCTTCTTCAACGATTGCAAAGTGCCGGTGGAGAACCTGCTGAGCACACGCGAGAACGGTTTCAAGATCGCGGTGAACATCCTGAACATCGGCCGCATCAAGTTGGCGGGCGCGGCGCTCGGCGGTGCGAAGCAGACACTGGAACTCGCGATCAAGTACGCGAACGAACGCATGCAGTTCGGCAAGCCGATCAGCAGTTTCGGTGCGATCCAGCAGAAGCTCGCCGACATGGCGATCTACTGTTACGTGGTGGAAAGCGCGACCTACCGTTGCAGCTACGACATGGAGCAAGCCATTGAAGCATTGGAAGCCGGTGGCGCCGATCATGCGACCGCTTTACTGAAGGGCGTAGAGCAATACGCCGCTGAAGCAGCCATCTTGAAAGTGGCCGGCAGCGAGTGCCTCGACTTCGTGGTGGACGAAAGCGTGCAGGTGTATGGCGGCATGGGCTACAGCGCCGAAAGTCCCGTGGAGCGCGCCTACCGCGACA
>JBDTNF010000036.1:0-15144 GCA_039933875.1 Flavobacteriales bacterium
GCGGGTCCCGCAGAAATACCGGCTGTCCCCCCCAGCAACACCCAGGCACTGCCGTTCCAGCGTTGCACGGTGGTCTTGGATCCCACACCTAGATAGGCGACCACGGGGTCACCCGCAGCGTCCAAGGCGAGGCTTTGGGCACCGGCGGGTCCCGCCGATATACCAACCGCCCCCACCAGCACCCAGGCACTGCCGTTCCAGCGTTGCACGGTGGTCTTGGATCCATTGGCTACATCTTGATAGGCGACCACCGGGTTACCCGAAGCGTCCAAGGCGAGGCTCTGGTAATTGGTGAATCCTGCCGATATACCAGCCGCACCCACCAGCACCCAGGCACTACCGTTCCAGCGTTGCACGGTGGTCTTATATCCATTGGCATTATCCCTGTAGGCGACCACCGGGTTGCCCGAAGCGTCCAAGGCGAGGCTCTGGTAATCGGCTTCTCCTGCCGATATACCGGCTGGCCCCACCAGCACCCAGGCACTGCCGTTCCAGCGCTGCACGGTGGTCTTAGCTCCATTGGCCTCATCTCTATAGGCGACCACCGGGTTGCCCGAGAGATCCAGCTTTAAGCTCGTGAAATTAGTCGCGCCTGGCGATGGCCAATTGCCATCATCGGGTCCCAAGGGTATCCAGTTCTGGGCATGTAGCGAAAGACTGGCAAAGGCCAGGACGGCAGCGGCCAGCTGTGTCTTGAATGGGATCATGGTCGGGTGTTATTGGTGCAATGCGCAGGCTGGCGCCATCTCGGACAACAGCCGGGTTCTGGGTAGGGTCCACACGGGCGAGAGAAGCTGTGCGGGGTTGATGAGTTGTTGGGTTTAACATGCACTCAGCCCATCTGAGGCTGTCCGTTCAGGGATCAGCCTTAGGAGAGACAAGGGACATGCAATGTAGGAGGACAAGTGAAATGGGCAAGGAAGTGTTGTCTTCCGTGCATGCATCTGGCAAGTCACCCCATACCGGAGGCATACGCATCTCTCCTTTGCGCATCGACCAGACAGGAAGAACGGATCAGTCGTGGATCAGGAACTCATCTTCGCGATGAGCGAGGCCGTGCATTCCTGATCACAGGGCTGTCACCACGCCTTTATCTTCACGCGGTCCCTATGCGCCGCCTCATCCCGCTGCTTTTCAGCCTGCTCGGCTTGTTCTCCGCGAGGGCCCAAACCGATTCGCTCTGGTCCGTGTGGAACAACACCGCACTTCCCGATAGCGCCCGCCTGAAGGCGATGCAAGTGCTGGCCTGGAAGACCGTTTTCGAGCGCCCCGATAGCGGCATGGCCCTGGCCCATCGCCAATTGGAACTCGCCGGGAAGGCGGAGAATGAAAAGGCACGGTTCGAGGCGTTCACCACCCTGGCTGTGGGGAGCAGCATGAAGAGCGACTACACGGCATCGTTGGACTATTTGCAACAATGCCTCCTGACCGCCCGTGCGATGATGGACCGAAAACGCGAGGCGAACACGTACAGCAATATGAGCAACGTGTACAAGAACCTCGGCGACCTGCCGCTCGCGCTGGAGCACTTGCAAAAGAGCCTGCGGATCGACACGGAGTTGAAGAACAAGGAAGGGCTGGCCGGCACCTTCAACAACATGGGGAACATCCACACCGAGTTGGGTGAACTCCCCAAAGCCCTGGAGCACTATCAGCGCAGCGCGGCCCTCTACGAGGAACTGGACAATGACAAAGGCCGCGCACAGGCCTTGCTGAACCTCGGCGTGACCCATTTGGAAATGGGACAGCGTGACCAAGCCTTGCAGGAATTCCTGCAGAGCCTTTCGCTGTACCGCTCGATGGGCCGAAAGCGGGAGATGGGTATGGCCTTCAACAACCTGGGGCGCACCTACGGAAGGATGGGGCGTGCCGTCGAGGCCCGTGAGTGCCTCGATTCCGCGCGTGTGCTCTTTGTCGAGTTGGGCGCCAAGCGCGAATTGGCGCGCAATCAGTATTACACCGGCGACCTCCTGCTGCAGGAAGGCCATCTCCGTGAGGCGATCGCCGAGTGTAAAGCAGGTCTGGCCACGGCCCGGGAGAACGACCTGGCGCAACAACGCAAGGAATGCAGTGAGTGCCTTATGCTGGCCTATGAACGCAGCGGCGATCTGGTGAGCGCGTTCCGCGCCCAAAAGGAATTCATGCAAGTGAGCGATTCGCTGGACGACCTGAACAACAGCAAAGAGGTGATGCGACTGGACCTGCAGCGCCACTTCCAGGAACGCCAGATCGCCGACAGCCTGAACACGGTGCGCGAACGTTATGAGGACCAACTCGCTTATCAGGAGCAGTTGGGTCATGAGCGCGAACAGCGTAATATCTTCCTCTTCTCGGGCGTCGGCGTTCTGGTACTCGCTGGCAGCCTGTGGAGTCGGCTGCGTTACACACGGCGTTCACATACAGCGATCCAGAAGGAACGGGACCGCAGCGATGAACTGTTGCACAACATCCTGCCCGAAGAAGTGGCCGCCGAGTTGAAAGCGAAAGGCCACACCGATGCCAAACACTTCGATGAGGTGACCATTCTCTTCAGCGACTTCAAGGGGTTCACCGCTGTGAGCGAGCAACTCTCACCCGCCGCGTTGGTCGAGGAGTTGAACGTCTGTTTCAAAGCTTTCGATGCCATCATGGGCGCACATGGCGTCGAAAAGATCAAGACCATCGGTGACGCCTACATGGCCGCCGGTGGCGTACCCGCCCCACGACCCGATGCGGTGCTTGAGACCACCCTCGCCGCCCTGGACATGCAAGCGTTCATGGAGCAACGTCACGTGGAAAGAACGCGTGCCGGACTCCCCGCTTTCCAGATGCGCATCGGTATGCACACCGGCCCTGTGGTAGCTGGCATCGTGGGGTCCCGGAAATTCCAGTACGACATCTGGGGCGATACCGTGAACATCGCCAGCCGCATGGAGAGCAGTGGTGAAGTGGGCCGCGTGAACATCAGCGAGAGCACTTGCACGTTCCTACAGGGGATCGGCGGCTTGCGTTTCACCCCGCGCGGCAAAGTGCATGCGAAAGGGAAGGGCGAGATGGAGATGTACTTTGTGGAACGCGGGTAGTCCGTGATCAGCAGTCCCTATGGCTGCAGCACCAGCCGTTCTGTGTAATGCTGTGCGCCCGCAGTGATGTTCACGAGGTACATTCCGTGGGCGAGTTCCCCGTTCAGATCCATCACACTGTTCAAGGATCCATCGTTCACCGCGATCGTACGTGCGCTCACGCGCTTGCCGGTGAGGTCGAAGATGTCAACACTCACGGTTCGCACCCCATCCTCCATGGCATCCAGGCTCAGGTAGAGTTGGTCGCCACGGTTCGGGTTCGGGTACATGCGCAGTCCTTCGCTTTGCTCGGACTGACCGGCTCCGAGCATGTTCTCGTTACCACCGTTAGCGGGGGTGTTGTCGATGGTCAGCAGGCACACGTCACCCCATGGCGCCGACATCGGAGCGGGATCGGTACACCACGTCGCACCGTTGTTCTTGCTCGCGCGCACTTCCACATCGTAGGTCACGCCGTCCTGCAGCGGGTTGGTGATCCAGTTCAACTGCACGAAGTAGGTACTGCTGGTGCGCACCACCTCGAACGGCTCGCCGGAGATGCGGAACCGGAATTGGTATTTGTTCGCACCGGTCACAGGTCGAGCGTGTACGTAGTGACCATTGCCCCAGGCCCGGGAAGCACCGCAGCTCAGGTAAGGATTGCCGGGCACATCCATGAGCTTGGTGAGCGGGCAGGCCGCACGTACCGGATCGATCATGAAGCGGCATACAGGGCCGTACGCCCCGTTCACGCCGCTCACACGGCTACGCACACTCACGTTCATCAGCACGTTGGCGGGGATCTGGTTGGCCAGCGCCCAGTTGTTGATCTTCAAGTGGCAGGCGCGGCTGGCGTTCGCCGGTGAGAAGCCATCGCTCACGGTGTGGCTACGGAACTTGCGGAAGCTATAGGTACCGTTGGGGTCGAAAAACCAGAACTCGTAACCGCTGGTGGCCGCGTTCGCCCCGCCGAACTCAGCGCTCACGCTCACGTTCGTCGTGGCCACGATGTACTGGCCGCTCGTCCAATCCAATTTGTCGCAACTGGTGTAGATCAATTTATCCGCGCTCAGTGGAAGGCAAAAGCCCTGTTGCGCGGTGATCGCGCTGAACGACCCGCTGCTGAAGTTGGCCGCGTCGTCGATGATGCGCGCTCCAGGGCTCCCCGCGGTGCGCAACACATAACCACCGCCGACGATGCCATCGCCACCGAGGTCCATCGCGCGCAACCGATAGCAGCCTGAAGGCAGGCAGCAGGTCTCCGTGACGATGGATGATGGCGGATAAGCACCACTGCTGGCGCATACCACTGCGTTCGTTGCCTGATCGATGATCTCCCAGCTGGTCTCCTCCGGTAACGCATCCGTTGCGATCTCCACGACGAGGTTCTGTGTACACCCCTCGTTGTTCCCGATCGTCAGGCCTTTGGTGAGCCCATCCTGCAAGGCCGAGCCTTCCAATGCGATAAGCGTGTTGCCGCCGCTCTTCACGCGCACGCGCGCTGTGGCCCCAACCCCACGCGAGGCGTCCAGCGCCTTGAACGAGAAACACGCGTCCGCGCTGAGCGTAGTGTTCCCGGTGATCACCGTGTTCGCATCAGGGTAGGGCCCACCAGTAGCGATCACTTCCGCCAGGCTGTTGCGGATCTCCCACGTGAGCGCGCCGGGGTTCGCGCCGGTCTCCACTTCGACGGTCACCGTGGTATTGGGCGATGCCGCCGGCACCTGATCCATGTCCACCTGGAGGATGTTCCCACTGGGATCCTCATCGGGGATCGTGTTCACACTGATGATGCGGAACTCCAGGTCATCGCCAAGATCGACGTCCGGCATGGGAGGGAAAATGGGCTGGCGCGTCTGGCCTTGCAGCGCGGGTAACGCCAGTTGCCAGTTGAAGGTGGACACCTGGATCCCGTTCTTCCATGTCTCCACCACGCAGCCGCTCATGGTGGCACTGCCCTCGTTGCGGATCTTCAGGACCGGCGTGGCCCCGCCATCGCAGGGGAATTTCAGGCCGACGTAGTCGAGGATACGCGCATCATAAGTGGTTTGCGCGAGGCAAAGAGGGCTGATCGCAACAGCGGAGATCAGGAGGAGGGTGGTGCGTTGCATGGCTGAAGGGTCTTGGTACTCCCCCAAATGTACCGGAGCGCGCGGATCGGCGCACCATAACATTCGTTACCGCATCAGAACCGCACCGTTACCCCACCCAGAAAATTGACCGGCGCCTGCGGATAGAGGCCCACCATTTCCTGACGCCGTCCTTCGTACACGTAGCTGTAGACCCAGCCGTTGCTCTCGTAGAGCTCGCTGAAGATGTTGCGCACGGTGAAGTTCAGGTCCACACCACGTGTTCCCTTCAGTCCGAGCAACGTCACGTTCGCGCGCACATCGTTCACCAGATAGGCCTCGAGCATGCGATCGGCGCTTGAGGTATTGTCCAGGTATTGCTGGCCCACATACTTGGTCACGAGCGTGATGTCAGCACGTCCACGCGAAGTCTTGTTCCAAAAGCAAAAACCCAGCTCGCTACTGGCGATCACGCCGGGTGAGAAGGAGAGGTCGCTCTCCGCGTACGTGGCGGAAACCTGGCCTCCATTGTCCCAATCATCCACGAACTCGCTGAAGTCGCCCACCTTGTTCCGGCTGAACGTGGCGTTGGCACGCCAGATCAAGTGCTTGGTGACTTGAGCGGCTAGGGAAAGTTCAACACCTGCACGGTAGCTGCTCTTCACGTTCGTCCGGAGTGCCGCGCCCACATCGTTCAACTCACCGGTCAGTACGAGCTGGTCCATGTAGTTCATGTAGTAGAGGTTCCCCCCTGCGCTCAGCCGGCCGGTGCGGTGCTCGTAGCCCAATTCGTAGTCGTACAACCGCTCTGGCCTTGGGCGACTTTGCGGAGTGGTCTCCTGAAGATCCTCCCGGTTCGGTTCGCGATTACCAACCGCGAACGAAGCGTAGGCCTTGTCCCCATCGCGCACGCGCCACAACAGACCGGCCTTGGGATTGAAGAACGTATAGGTCATGCTTTGTTCGCTGCTTACCTGCAGATCATCAAAGCCGAGATAGGTGTGCTCCACGCTCCGCACCTGAGCATCACCATACAAGTCGACACGCTCGCCTAATGCATAGGTGAGTTTGGCGAAGACGTTCGCATCGGTCTTCGTGGCATCATCGTCATAGTAACGGTCGCGGATATCCGTTCCACCCGCCCAGCGGGCCCAGATCACCTCGCCGTAGTGCGCGCCCTCGTAATCGCTGTAGCTACCTCCAAGAACGAGGCGGTGCGCCCCGAGTTGGATGTCCGTACTGGCATTCGCTCCGGTGAGCTTGTTATCCAGCCAACGTCGGCGGATGATGTCACTCGTGGTCACCGTGTCACCGTCGATCACGGCCGGTGTGATCCCGTACGTGGCCAGGTCATCGTCCGCGCGGAATTGTTCGAAGTAACCCGCGCCGAGCACACGGAAGAGCGTGATGCTCAATGTCGCGTTGGCACACATCTTCTGGTCGAACAGCAATTGGTAGTGCGTCTGGTCGTAGTTGTCCACTTCATTGTCGTAGGTGTAGCCGTTGTAGGTGCGGTTGTTCGCAAGCGTATCAAGCGGAACGCCGCCCCAGGCCTGGTAGGTCACCTCCTTTCCACGGAACGTGATGAAGCGCAGCGAACGGTTCTTCCCCAGCCATGCCCCTTGAAGGAAGTAGCTCTTCAGGTCGGAAGAGGCGCGATCGATGTAACCGTCGCTGGTGATGGAGGACAACCGCATATCGAGACTGAAATGATCATCGATCAAGCCGGTGCCCGCACTGACGGAATAGCGTTGCGTGTTGTAGGATCCGCCACTTGCGCTGAGCGATCCCCAGGGTTCGCGCTTCACCGTTGTAGTGCGCACATTGACGCTCGCACCGAAGGCCGCTGGTCCGTTCGTGCTCGTCCCCACACCGCGTTGGATCTCGACATCCTCCGCGCTGGTGGCCAGATCCGGCATGTTCACCAGGAACGCACCCTGGCTTTCGGGATCGTTGAAGGGGACACCGTTCACCGTGATGTTGGTGCGGGTGGCATCGGTGCCGCGGATGCGCATGTAGGTGTAGCCAACGCCCGTTCCCGCGTCGCTCGTGGATACCACACTCGGTTGCAGATCGAGCAGGTACGGAAGGTCCACCCCGGTGTTGATGAGTTCGATGGCTTCGTGCGTCAATGTGCTCTTGGCGAAGGGTGCACGATCGCCCACCCGCAGGGCCGTCACCTCCGCAGCGCCCATCATCAGTGTTTGCGAACGCAAATGATAGGCATGCTCCTCCACCCTTTCATCGATCACCACGTTGGTGTCGATCGGCTCGTATCCAACGCAACTCAGTCGAACGCGATGTGCACCACTACCAACACCGCCGATCGAGAACCGGCCTTGCGCATCGGTCAGGCCACCGAAAGCCTGATCATCCCCAACGATGATGCTCACACCAACGAGCGGCGCATCGGCCTCACCGAACACTCTTCCCGCGAAACGCAACTGTGCTGAACAACCAAGCGAGATGGATACCGCAGCGCCGAACACCAATAACCTGTTCATCATGATCCTCCGTGTTGAGTGTCGTTGCACGGAGGTGTCCGCCTTTCGGTCGGAACGGTTCCCTTGGCAGCATTACCTGCCCAGGTTCAACGGGTATGTTCTCAGTCCGCCATACGGCGGACACCCCGATGCAAGACGGGACAAAGTTAATCGGATGACCCCGCAATCCGTCGGTCCAAGGCTTGCATCGCTGAACGAACACGGTGATCACGATCCCCGCGCATCACCGCGTATGGCTTCGTCAATGTCCTCAGTGTTCGTTCGTACACATCGAACAGGCGATCACGGTCGTGTGGGTTCTCCCGCAATGGATCCGGTTCCCAGGGCATTTCAGGCGAACAAAGCAACCAAAGGTCGTAAGGCCGTTCTTCGGTTTGTTGGATGATCCACGGATCACAACGGCCGTACTTCTCCTCGCTCCAGATGCGGATGGTGATCAGGTCGGTATCACAGACCAGCAAGCCGTTCCTTTCCACGCTTCGAGCGGTCGCCTCCTCGCGTTCGACCTGCATGTGTGCGATCGACAACAGGTCGCGTTCCTCGTAAGTCCGACCCAATTGATCCAGGTATTCACGTGCGACCTCCGGGACACATGCACCACCCGAACGCTGCGCGAGCGCCAGCGCCAGCGTGGTTTTCCCACTACTCTCCGGTCCGGTGATGACGACCTTCCGCATGTGTAAACCATAACTTTCCGTCACCTGGCGGGCAGCGTTCAATGTCCTTATTGCTGTCCTGTACGCGAATGACACACTTTCCGCGAACATAACCCTCTACCCATGGAACGTTCCCTACTCTTCTCAACACTGTTCGCATTGGGCACAGTGGCCCAGGCCGCCATCGCACCGATCCAGCGAACTTCCCTTTACACCCACATGGTCGAAGTGAACGCCCAATGGCGGGTGCAGGATCCGGCCGGCATGGTCGGCAACGCACCGGTCTCCTTCACCACCGAAGCGGACCGCATCGCAACGCATCTCCACCTGGTGCGCGAACGATTGATGGCGAACACGCCAGAAGGGCTTTCCGCTGATCAACTCGGCCGTCGCCTCTTCCTTCTTACCAAGCTGGGCAACTATGCCGATCGCGGTTCATTCCCCCAGAACTACGTGCTGCCTTATCGCAACCCGGTTTTCATCGATCCCCATGGCACTGCCTGTGCGGTGGGCCAGCTGATGATCGAGAGCGGCCATCGTGACCTCGCCGAGCGCATCAGCGCTGAAATGAACCTCCGCTACGTGCTCGACATGCCGTGGCCGGAGATCGCCGCATGGGCCAACGATGAAGGGTTCACGCCCGAGGAACTCGCTTGGATCCAGCCCGGTTACCCACCGAATCTTCCCTGGGTCGCACTGGGTAACGGCACCAATGGACGCGTTACGATAACGAAAACATTGAGCAATGGCGACGTGCTCGTTTGCGGCGACTTCACCGAGGCGGGCGGCGTGTTCGCAACACATGTGGCCATTTGGAACGGCGCATATGAAGCGCTGGGAGAAGGGCTCCAGGGCGACGTCACCAGCGCCGTTGAAGTGGATGGCGATCTCTACGTGGGCGGTTCCTTCCTGGCCGGAACGGACGACCTGGCCAGGTGGGATGGATCAGCTTGGAGCTACAGCACCGTGTTCAACGGCAAGTACCCGCACATCAATGCGCTGCATGTGCATGATGGAGTGCTCTATGCGGCTGGCGAGGAAGTGGGCTTTGTGGGCACCACTCCTTTGGTGAAACGTTTTGACGGAACGAACTGGGTGCAGATCGGCAGCGCGTTCGACGCCACGGTGCTCACCCTCGGATCGCACGATGGGATGCTGGTCGCGGGCGGTATGTTCAGCACCCTCCAAGGCCCTACGCCACCCAGCGTGCTGCATGTGGGCTACTTCAACGGAACGGAATGGATGCAACTGGCCGAAGGGTTGGATGCCACCGTGCGCGATCTCCTGGATGTGAACGGAACGCTCTACGCATGTGGTGATCTCTATGAGAACATCGCCGTGAAATTCGGCATGGCGCGCATCGGTGCGGCTGCCGGGCAATGGGAACTATTGCTTCCAAACCATGCGGACTATATGCCCGCTGGCGTTGGTCCCACCTGGATCGGTTCGCTCGCCGAGTACAATGGTGAGATCTATTTCGGTGGGCTGTTCTTCTTTGAACAGGTTATGGTTATCGGCAGCAACCTCGCGCTCTTTAACGGCACTATGGATGGAGTAGAGCCATTGATCTACCTGGACGCCCAGGTGAACGATGTGACCTTGAGCGATGGGCACCTTATCATCGGCGGTGACTTCGCCGGGCTCTACGCATACATCGCCACGCTGGACCTGACCACGAACGTCGAAGATCCGACCGCCGCGTTGACCACGTTCTCCGTCGCGCCCAATCCATCGACCGATGTGATCGCAGCACGATTGCCGGATACGTTCGGCGGGAAGACCACCTTCCGTGTGATCGATGCGAGCGGCCGATCGATCGCGGTGAACGCAACGGTGTCAGGCACAAGCGCCCGGGTCGATATCAAAGCACTACCTGCGGGCAGCTATCTTCTCGAAGCGACCAGCCAGGGCAGGATCATCACCGGCCGGTTCGTGAAGGAGTAAGAAAGGAGTTGGTGGATGAAAAGCGGAAGGCCGATCGGATCGATCGGCCTTCCGCTTTTCCAGCATGTTCTGTCAGTCAACCATTCCGGGCGCCAGGTGTTCCTTTGCCACCTCGCGCATGGAACGCTACTACTACCTCGCCCTCGACGTGCTGAGCATCGCCTTCCCATTGCTCGCCAGCTTCGAGCCGCGCATCCGGTTCTGGAAAAAGTGGCCGGGGCTCTTCACCGGGATCGCGGTGATGGCCGTGGTGTTCCTTTTGTGGGACGCGATCTTCACGGCGCACGGTGTGTGGAGCTTCAACCCACGGTACCTCATTGGCACATACATCTTCGGCCTGCCCGTGGAGGAATGGCTGTTCTTCATCGCTGTTCCCTACTCGTGCACGTTCCTGTACGAAGTGATGCGCCATTTCGTGCGGAAGGACATCTGGGGCAAAGCGGCAACACCGATCAGCCTGTTGCTCATCATGCTGCTCGTCATCGTGGGCCTGCTCCACCTCGACAAGTGGTACACCACCGTCACGTTCTTCAGCACCGCCGCGTTCCTTGCGTTGCATGTGTTCGTATTGAAGAGCCGGTACCTCGGTCGGTTCTACGTCGGCTATTTGGTCAGCCTGGTCCCCTTCTTCCTCATCAACGGGATCCTCACGGGCTGGCTACTGCCCGAACCGATCGTGCGCTACAACGATGCGGAGAACCTCGGCATCCGCCTGAACACGATACCGATCGAGGACACGGTGTACCTGCTGTTCTTCCTGCTGCTCACGATCACTTTCTACGAGCGGCCGCTGGAGCGATCACATGGCGACAGGATCAAATGAAAGCACTCATTTCCGCTTTCTGTACTTGATGCTCTGGGCCTCGGAGATCTTCCTTGGTTCACTGCCTGCTTGGACGAACTTCTTGGTCCAATTACCCTGTTTGTCGTATTCGAAACTATAGATCAGGACCAATGACCTCTCCTCCACGCTGTATTGTTCGCCAAGACGGCATTGCGTCAATGTTGAGAGCTTACCGTCCGGATCGAAACGATACGCCCACTTGTTGATCACCTGAGATTCCTTCGGGTCGACGTTGACGCGCTCGCTCATACCCGTACTGGCATTCGGCTTCGTGTACGAGTAGTAACCATTGGTTCGCTCGATCAGCGATGTCAGTCGTCCGGAGCTGTCGTACTCTAATTCAACAACGACATAGAGGAGGGTGTCCGACCGGTGATCCAACTCCATCCTCTTGTAGGATGCAAGCCTGCCGTTCATATAGACCGCATCACGCTCTAATACCCGATGAAGTCGGTTATCCACCTCCGCTGTGGCCAACTGCATTTGCCATGCCACCGGCCTCGAGAAGTCATCGAGTATGATCTCTTGCACGGAAGTACCACTCAAGAATGGGTTCGTCATGTGCTTCGTACGCAAGTAGACCTTGCCTTCAACGGTATCTCGCTCGTAGGTCTCAGAAACCAAGATGAACTTCCCCTGTTTGACTTCGCGGCCACTAGGCCGACCATCGGGTCCAAATCGGATGGTGGTCTTCAGTCCCGTGGGGCCATACGTACCACCAATGTCGACCCGTTGACCGCTCAGGTCAACCACAACGGCAGACCGCTTGCCATACTTTTTGATGGTGACTTGTTCAATACCCCCTTGGTATTCTGGCAGCTCCGGTCTGAGCTGTCCACGCAGTAGGAGCGGAACGGCGCAGAGTGCGGAAATGAGGAACCCTCGCATTGCTCAATACTACGTTTCATTCAGCCTATCTGAGCCTTCAGTTGCCGACTCCAACGAACAAGGCCGACCACGGCAAGCACGATGTAAACGATGTTCAGCAACGCATAGCCATCGTAACCAAGCCAGTGGTTGTACGCCACGGCCACCAGATCTCCAACGGTCCAGTAGATCCAGTTCTCCAACGCCTTCTCGCTCATCAGCCAGGTGGCGAGGATGGCGTAGGCGGAGATGAAGGCTTCCATGCCGTGGTACTTGCCTGGCACCTGCCAGTACGTCATCGCCAACAGCAATACCCCCGTCGCAGCTGCACCGATCAAGACCAGCACAACATGCCGGCCCCATCCCAGCCGGATGATCCGTTGCTCATGCGCATCGCGTCCCCAGCTCCACCATCCATAGGCGCCCATCGCTGCATAGAACGCATTGAGCGACGCCATGAGCCAGGCGTCCTGCACGATGTAGAGCAAGACACCGATCACCGCAGCGACCAGCCCGAACAACCAGCCGACGCGTTTGTGCAAGCCGATGAGGATGGTGAACGAAATGTTGAGCGCTACGGCGCTCCACTCCAGGAGCGTGGCGACCTCTGGAGAAAGCGTCAACGCCATTACATCCCGCAGTTGCAGGGCTGGCTGAAGAAGATCTTCGCGCGCGGGAGCAGTTCCTGGATGTGGTCCATCTCCGGCTGCTCGAACTGGATGTTGCGCAGATCGAAAAAGCGCAGGGCCTCCATGCCCTGTATCCCGTCGGGGAAGTCGGCGAGATCATTGTCCCACAGATCGAGCGAGACCAACTCCTTCAATCCGCCCATGCATTTGGGCAGACCTGTGAGCGCATTGCGGCTCAGGTCCAGGCGCTTCAAGTGCTTCAGTTTGCAGATGAAGGCAGGGAAGTCGACCAGCTTGTTGTGCGACGCGCGGAACTCCTGCAGGTTGGTGAGTTCCCCGATCCATTCGGGCAGCACGCGCAACTTGTTCGTGCCGATATCCAGGGCGTTCAGGCTCTTGAAACGCTTGATCTCCTCGGGCAATACTTTCAACTTCTTGCCGGAGAGATCGAGGCGGTACACGTGATCGGGGTCCTGCAGTGCGCGTTCGATGGAACGGTAGGTCCTCGCCGAATCCAGCGCCACGGCGTCGAGCAACTGTGCGTGCACAGCGAGTGTGGCGAATGTCATCGCGACCAAAAAGAGGGCGGGCCGCATGTTATAAATGGCCACCATGGAGTTCAGGTCCTTTCAACCGTGATAATGCCGCCTCCCTATCCTTGGCCAGTTGCGTCTTCAAGGCATCAAGGCCATTGAACCGTTGCTCGGCGCGGAGGTGCTCCATCAACCGCACGGTGATCGGCTCACCATAGATGTCGCGTTCGAAGCCGAAGATGTTCACTTCCACACTGCGTTCAGCCGGGCCTTCGTTCACCGTCGGGCGCACACCGATGTTCATCATGCCCTGGTGCATCCCGCTGCTCAACTCGACGGTCACCGCGTACACCCCGTTGCCCGGCAACTGCTTCAACGGATCGACCACCGCGATATTGGCCGTGGGGAACCCGATGGTGCGTCCGCGTTGGTCGCCCTTCACGACCAAACCCCGTAGTTGATAGGGATAGCCCAGCAGGTCGTTGGCCGTGCGCAGATCACCTTCCAACAAGGCGTGACGCACCTTGGTGCTGCTCACCTTGATGTGGTCCACTTCCTGCGCGGGGATCTCCTCCACCTGGAAGTCGTAGGCCTCCCCCAGTTGGCGCAACAGGCTGAGGTCGCCTTCGCGGTTCCGCCCGAAACGATGGTCGTAGCCGATGACAACGGCGTGCACCCCGATGGCCCCGACAAGCACATCGCGTACATACTCAGTGGCGTGCATCCTCGAGAACTGGCGCGAGAAAGGCACCACGAGCAGGTGGTCCAGTCCGGCCTCTTCCAGCAGCGCGATCTTCTCCTCCTGCGTCGTGAGCAGCTTCAGGTCGTTGTCCCCCGGGTACAGCACCATACGCGGATGCGGGTGGAAGGTGAAGAGCACGCTCTCCCCTGCCTCTTTCCGAGCCCGTTCCTTGAGCCGCTCGAGCACCGTGCGATGACCGCGGTGCACCCCGTCGAAGGTGCCCGTGGTAAGCACAGGCCGATGCACGTCCTTGAATGAAGTGAGGTCGGTATGGACTTTCATGGACCGGGGTGCCAAAGGTCGGGGCTGGGGACGTTGTTGGTTGTTGGCTGTCCGATGTCAGCTCCCTGACCATGATGGATGCACCGCCGATCAAGGCTCGGACACCGATCAGGAACCGGCTTTCTCCCCTCCCCACAACCCAAGATCTCAACACGCGGTTGTCCCTCTCGGATGCAACCGCTACTTTCGCGGCCGCAAATCGGGACCAACCCTCCCGGAACAGCACAAACCGCTCATGTCCAAGCACATCGGAAAGGTCGTCCAGGTCATCGGACCCGTGGTCGACGTACGCTTTGAGGCCGGTAAGGACCTGCCCAATATCTACGACGCTTTGCACGTGACCCGCCCCGATGGTGGGTACCTCGTGCTGGAGACCCAGCAGCTCATCGGTGAGGACACCGTGCGGGCCATCAGCATGGACAGCACAGATGGTCTCGCGCGCGGTGCGGAGGTGTTTGGGCAAGGCCAACCCATCAGTATGCCTGTGGGCGATGAAGTAAAAGGCCGCCTCTTCAATGTGGTGGGCACGCCCATTGATGGGATGAGGCCCGTGAATACGGGCAAGACCTACCCGATCCACCGCGAGGCACCGAAATTCGAGGACCTCACCACCAGCGCCGAGATCCTCTTCACGGGGATCAAGGTGATCGACCTGATCGAGCCATACGCCAAGGGCGGTAAGATCGGTCTGTTCGGTGGTGCCGGCGTGGGCAAGACCGTGTTGATCCAGGAGTTGATCAACAACATCGCAAAAGGCTACAGCGGTTATAGTGTGTTCGCCGGTGTAGGCGAGCGCACCCGCGAAGGGAACGATCTGCTGCGCGAGATGATCGAGAGCGGCATTGTGAAATACGGTGAGGAGTTCGGCCATAGCATGGAGAAAGGCGGTTGGGACCTGAGCAAGGTGGATTACACCGCGCTCGCCACCAGCCAGGCCACCTTCATCTTCGGCCAGATGAACGAGCCCCCCGGTGCACGCGCCCGTGTGGCCTTGAGCGGACTGACCCTCGCTGAGTACTTCCGCGATGGTGAT
>JBDTNF010000037.1:0-44544 GCA_039933875.1 Flavobacteriales bacterium
TGCGGCCAGTACCGGATCGATCTGGTCGAGGCGGACATCAATGCCGGATTCGAGCCGATCCTGTTGGAGTTCCTGACGAAGCGGGCGCGGCTCTACTGACCCGTTCCTCCAAGGATCGGCGGGTTCAGGACGCAACTCGCGCCCTAGTGCACCGTCAGTACATTGTCGATGACCTCCCTTGGCATGGAACGATTTCGCGGATCCCCGTTCATTCTCTGCGCACTTTGGTGCCTTGTTATCCCTGCAAGTTCACACGCACAACAATCCCAGTCATGGGGTCTTTCTACTTGGAGCACGGACCTCAAGGTGCTGGCGAACGGTGACCTGTTCCTCAGTGGCTCCCACAGTGCCGAGGCACCCTTTACCGTGATGCGGCTTACCAACCAGCTTGAAGTGGTCTGGGCCAGGTCCTTGGGAATGTTCGCCGACTTCAACACATTGGAAACGGGGGTGGAAACGAGCGACGGTCGTTTGGTACTCGTCGGATCCTCCTATTCCGACAGCAGTGGCCATCGGTTGGCGCTCATGGCACTGGCGGCCGATGGCTCCTTTCTCTGGGGTCACAAATTCATTGGCATTCCCAATGGTACTCCTTCGTTGGTAGCGATGGATGACGGATCGGTTGTTTTATTCTCTGCCCCGGCCTCAACCTCTGGCCAACGTGCACTGATGAGATTGAACGGCAATGGAGGGCTCGTATGGTCCAAATCCATCAGCGGGGGCTTCCCGGACCACATGGGCCTCGATCAGTCCGGGGATCTCCTGTTCTGTGGCCACGATGGGTTGCTGGCCCGTGCAAACGCTGATGGAGAGGTCTTGTGGTCGTTCTTCCACCAAACGGCATCATACAGCCTGGCCTCCTTCGACGTTTGCACGTTGGCAACCGGTCACCTGATGCATGCCATCGGTATGCATTATCCGGGGGGGGACGACAAACTACTGCTCGTTCGGCACACGGCCAGTGGCATGCTCTCGGGGTGGAGCGTAATAGACCCGCCCGGAAGTGACGGACAGGATATCGACGAGATCACCATTCGAACCATTGGCTCAGGGACGCTGGCCATTCTCTTTAAGACCGCCTCGTTCCGGAAGCTTATTCTCAAGAATACCATTGGTGCGGTCGATTGGTGCTCCCAACCGGCGGATCTCCTATCTCTAAACTTCGGTGCGGGCATTGCTGTAGTGGACAGCACGTCCATGTGGATCGTGGGTGCGACCGGACCCGGCGGTGAACTTCATCACATCTTCCTGGACACCACCCCCTCGGTCTGCTGGACCCCGTTCACCGTGCAAATGGGAGGCGCCTTTCTAACACAGCAACCCGGCTCGATGTCGACCGCGCCACTATCCGTGACCGCCTTGGATTGGCAACCTGTGGTTGTGGATGCAGGGGTGAGTTTGTCCCCCCTGTGCAGTCCGACAGACATACGACCACAACCCCAGCCAACCAGGGAACAAGCATTCTACGACGCCTCGTGCCACTGCCTGCGCTTCGCGGGGGACCACGCATCCAATGGCCTGGTCGAGATCACGGTGGACGACCTGCTTGGCCGACGCATCATCCAAGGAGCTTTGACGGATGGCACCGTCATGTTGCCAAACTCAATAACCGCACGGACGGTTGTGCTGGTCGAGGCCCGGTCGCCGTCCGGCATGCAAGTTTTCCGCATACTGCTCAACCCCTGAGCATTCGCTAGACCGAACCTGCGGAACTCTATTCATCCGTCTTGCGCATCCCACCCATACCCTTACATTTGCCCCCGCTTCGATGAAAAGAGAAGCAAGTCGGACTGGTAGTTCAGCTGGTTAGAATGCCGCCCTGTCACGGCGGAGGTCGCGGGTTCGAGTCCCGTCCGGTCCGCAAAAAGCCCGCGATCAGCGGGCTTTTTCTTTGTAACGCGGTACGAGGAGGTCAGTCCCGCTGTGAGGGATCCCCTCACTCCTACGAGGCAGGGGCTTGTGATCGCCTGTGTGAACAGGCCCTCCGACGGATACCCTGCAAAGCCTGCCGAAATGAGTTGTCTGGTATTCCCCTATTCAACTAAGATCGCGCATGCGTTCTTCAAAGACCGGGGTCCTTTGGGGCTCCATGCTGTTCCTCCTCCTGTTCACCCTGCACGCCCAAGGCCAAGCCCCAAGTGCGGCTTGGTGGTCCGACAGCAACGAGCGCGAAATGATCAGTTCGGGGGAACGCCGCATCGTTCCTGTTGCTTACCGCACAGTGCGCGTCAACCTAGCAGCTCTGAACGAGCTGCTCGAAGGCGCCAACAGAGGCGCGATCCCGGAGATGGACATCAAGGCCGACCGCTCGATCGCCCTGCCCATGCCTGACGGCACGATGGCCCGTTTCCGCTTCATGGAAGCCTCGGTGATGCATCCTGAACTGCAGGCGCAGTTCCCTATGATCCGCACCTATGCCGGGCAGGGTATCGACGATCCCGGGGCCACCGTGCGCTTCGACCTGACCCCGCACGGCTTCCACGCCATGATCCTGTCGGCCACGCATGAGGCCTTCTTCATCGACCCTTATGCTTTCGGCAATACCACGGACCTGATCTGCTACCGCAAGGCGGACTTCCACAAACAACTCGAGGATGGCTTCCACTTCTGCTCCTTCGATGAGGTGAACGATGCGGAGCATATCGCGCGGCGTGCACGGGAGGTGGTCGAGGCCTTGGGGGCTGAACGCGCGGGGGATTGCCAGTTCCGCACATACAGCCTGGCCCTGGCCTGCACCGGCGAATACGCTGCCTTCCAGGGTGGCACGGTGCCACTCGTGGCTGCGGCCATGGTCACCACGCTGAACCGCGTGAACCAGATGTTCGAACGCGACGCCACGCTCACCCTTCAGCTCGTTGCGAACAACAACAGCCTCATCTACCTCAACTCCTCCACCGACCCTTACACCAACAACAACGGCAGTACGATGCTTGGCCAGAACATAACCACATGCAACAGCGTGATCGGGTCGACCAACTACGATATCGGCCACGTGTTCAGCACAGGCGGCGGCGGGGTGGCCTACCTGGGCAGCGTATGCACCAGTAACAAGGCGGGTGGTGTAACGGGGTCCGGCGCACCGGTGGGCGACCCCTTCGACATCGACTACGTGGCACACGAAATGGGCCACCAGTTCGGCGGCAATCACTCGCAGAACAACAACTGCAATCGTTCCTCTGCGGCCGCCGTCGAAGTGGGCAGTGGCATCACGATCATGGGTTATGCGGGCGTGTGCTCACCCGACGTGGCCGCACACAGCGACGCGATGTACGGCGGATACAGCCTCGTCGAGATCCACACCTTCATCACGGGGGCCGGCCATACCTGCGATGCCGTGACGGGCCTGGTGAACTCATCACCCACGGCCAGTGCCGGAGTGGATCGCGTGATCCCGCGAAGCACACCCTTCCTGCTCGGCGGCACGGGCAGCGATGCCAACAGCAACGATGTGCTCACCTACAGTTGGGAACAGATGGACAATGCGGTTGCCACGCAGCCACCGGTGAGCACCAGTACCGGCGGTCCTTGTTTCCGTCCCTTCCTGCCCACGACAAGCAACCAGCGTTTCTTCCCCAACCTGAACGCGATCATCGCCAACACTACGCCGACGTGGGAAGTGCTCGCCTCGGTCGGCCGCACGTACAACTTCCGCCTCACCGTGCGCGACAACGCCGTCGGCGGCGGATGCAATGCACAGGATAACATGGTGGTGACCGTGAACGCGACCGCAGGGCCTTTCCTGGTGACGGCCCCGAACACTGCCGTGTCGTGGACGGGATCAAGCACACAGACCGTCACCTGGAACGTGGCTGGAACAACCGCCGCGCCGGTCAGCTGTGCCAGCGTGGACATCCTCCTCAGCACCAACGGCGGCCTCACTTGGGCGACAACCTTGCTGAGCGCCACCCCCAATGACGGCAGCGAGACGATCACCGTACCGAACACACCAACGACCACCGCGCGCATCATCGTCAAGGCGAGCGGCAATGTCTTCTTCGACATGAGCAACACCAACTTCACCATCACTGCCTCGGCCCAGGCCCAGGCGAACGTGAAGCTCTGGCTGGATGGCCCCTATGACAGCGGCACGGGCCTGATGACCGACAGTTTGCGCGATAACAACCTCATCCCACTGAGCGAACCGTATTCCGCCATGGGCTATGCGAACACAGCGGGCGGCGGCGGTGAAACGACGACGGCCGGCGTGCTGGCCACCACGGGGCCCAACGCCGTTGTGGATTGGGTGCGCATAGAGTTGCGCCTCGCGAACGATCCCACGTCGTTGGTGGCTTCGCGCCATGCGCTGGTGCAACGCGATGGTGATGTGGTGGCCGCCAACGGCGCCGCGCTGTTGACCTTCGGCTTGGCACCCGGGAACTACTACGTGGTCGTGCGACACCGCAACCACCTTGGGGCAATGACGCTCGCGGCCGTGAATTTCACCGGCCCCACACCCACCGTCGACTTCCGTTCCGCCGCCACAAACACATACGGGACGAATGCACGCAAGACCATCGGAAGCGCGATGGTCTTGTGGGCGGGCAATGTGCTCATCGATGCACCACCTCCCATCCAACTCAAGTACGTCGGCGGAAATAACGACCGCGATCCCATCCTCGCTGAGATCGGTGGCTCAGTGCCCACCAACACGGTGACTGGTTATCTGGTAACCGATGTGAACATGGATGGCATAGTGAAGTACATCGGTGCCAGCAACGACCGCGATCCGATACTCGCCAATATTGGGGGCTCGGTGCCCACGAACACGTTGCAGGAGCAAGTACCGTAGGTCCGCAGGAGAGCGCGTTCTTCAGCCGGCGTTCTTTCCCCACTCCGCGATCGCGGCGAGGAACCGCTTGGAGAATTGTGTGGCCTTGTGATCACCCACCCCGAACACCAAACGGAACTCCTAGATATTCGTCGTCTTTGTTTTCCGGCGATGTGCATCACCCCCTGATCGTTCTGGCAGAAGGGAGTGGCCGTGTACATTCGTGCGCTGCGGAATGTCGCGATCAAAAACCCAGGCAACCGTGGATCACGCTATACGTTCCTCTTCCATGCGCTCACGCCTTCGCTTCCTCCTTTTGTTCCTTGTCACCTCTTGTGCACAGCAGGGCCTGCATGCCCAACCCGTGGTGGCGGGCTATGGTGGCTCATTCTCGGCCGGGAAGATCACCCCATGTGCCAACGGCGACTTTTTGCTGACCGATGATACCCAGGGTAGCATCTTGAGGATACATCCGGACGGCGCTCTCGTGTGGGCCAGGTCCGCGGCGATGCAGTTCCGCTTCGCCGGGATCTCCGAAACCGCTTCCGGCGATCTGCTTGTGGCGCTGAATGTTTTCCTTCCGGATTCCGGTTACCTGCTACCTGCGCTCCTTCGGCTGGACGCTAACGGGTCACTTCTCCAAGCCCGTTACCTGCATACAGGCACGACCGCCGTCTACGCCAGCCGCTTGATCGCGCTAGGCAACGGCCGACATGCACTGCTTATCCGCAAGTCAGGAACGAACTTCCACATGCTGGTTTGCTTGGACGATGGTGGCGCTGTGGTCTGGAGCCTAACCTCTTCTGCGACACCACCTCTCGGGTATGCGGAGATCACCACCGGAGCTTCCGGAGGATTGCTCGCGCTGGGAACGGACTTCAACGGAGCGGTAATGTCCATTTCGTCGAATGGAGCTGTGAACTGGGCCAGGCGATACGGCTTGTCCCTTGATGCCGCAGGAACGTTGACAGACGCCGTTCCGCTGCCCAGCGGCCAACTCGCGTTCATAGGGCGCGCTGCCATCACTTCCAGCACATGGGGCGACTTCCTCGTGCTGCGCACACAGGCCGATGGCACCCCGATCGATGTCACCCCATTCGTTCATGGGGTCCCGAACAACTTCACCGATGGTCACATCACCGCCAATGCGCTCGGCGATCTGATCGTCTCCGTGAACTATGGGTCCAGCGACGAGCTCCTTTTCGGGCTGGATCCTTCCATGAGCACCACTTGGATCAAGCACAACGGGAACGACATACCCCAATGGGGTGGTTCTGTACACGCACTGGTAGATGGCACCTTCATCCATGTGGTGAAGACCAACGAAACGCCCAACGTGCGCTACTTCCGCTCCGACACGGACCAGAACGTTGAGGGCTGCTATGAGGACTTTGCCCTTTCGCAACCAGGAAGCTTGTCGGTGTCCTACACGGACGAGACCTCGGACCTACAGCCTCACGCGATCACCTTCTCCAACTATTCCGCCGCACTGTCGGAACTCTCCGTTTCGGAAATGGCACCCTGCATCGCCCAATCCACCGTGCCACCTAATGCTGTACCCCCCCCAAGAGCATGGCCCGTGCCCACGGGGGATGAACTGCACATCTCGGCGATCCCCGTTGGTAGCCGAATGATCCTCTGTGACGCCTTGGGCAAGGTGTGGTTCGAACGCGTAACCCTACAGGCCGAGGAGGTGGTCGATATGTCCCAGCTACTCCCAGGGCCATACTTCATAATCCTCACATCGGATAGCGGTAGCTGGCGTTGGAAGGTGATCCACTGAGGTGGAGCGCAGCTCAACAACGCCGTGAACGATGCTGCCAGAGGATCCTCAACCCCGTGAATGTGCGGCGATCGCCTCCAGGAAGCGTTTGCCGTACTGGGCCACTTTGTGATCACCCACCCCGTTCACCAGCCTGAACTCGTAGACGTTCTTCGGGTTCTTCTCCGCCATGTCCAACAACGTGGCATCGCTGAACACGATGTAGGCCGGTTTCTTCAATTCCGAGGCGACGGTTTTGCGCAACGCCTTTAGCGCAGCCAGCAGATCGGCTTGTGCCGCTGAGGGCTCAGCGACCACACTCTCCATGCGCTGTTTGGGCCGGTCCTGGCGCTCTTTGATGGTTTCCGGGGTCACCAACCGGACAGGGCGTTCACCACGCAGAACCGCCTCGCCCGCACGGGTCAACTTCAGGTGGTGCTGGTCCTTGTAGTCGATCTCCAACAGGCCGTGTTGCACGAACTGCTGGATGAACAGCACCCAGGCGAAGGCTGTGGTATCATTGCCCGCGCCGAAGGTCTTGATGCGCTGCCACCCCTTCTCGCTCACTTCAGGGCTATAGGTCCCCTTTAGCACGTCGATGAGCACGCCCATGCCGAGCTGCTCGTGACTGCGCACCACCGCGCTCAACGCTTTCTGCGCGAGCACGGTGCCGTCGAAGAACTTCGGTGGGTCCTTGCACACGTCGCAGTTCCCGCAGGGTTGGACAACGCCTTCGCTGAAGTAGCTCAACAGGATCGTGCGCCGGCACACTTGCGCCTCGGCGTATTCCTTCATGCGATCCAACTTGGCCTGCATGATGCCGCGGTAGTGCGGATCCTCCACCTTTTCGATGTGGTCCATCTGCGCCATCACATCGCCGTAACTATAGAAGAGCACGGTCTCCGCAGGTCGGCCATCGCGACCCGCGCGGCCGATCTCCTGGTAATAGCCCTCCATGGTGCCCGGCATGTTGTAGTGGATCACGAAGCGCACGTCGGCCTTGTCGATGCCCATCCCAAAGGCGATGGTGGCGCAGATCACATGGATGCGACCTTGTATGAACTCGTCCTGCACGCGGTTGCGCTCGGCGGGATCAAGTTTTGCGTGATAGTGGTCAGCACGCACACCGATGCCTTTCAGCTTGGCAGCGAGTTTCTCTGCGCCCGCACGGCTGTTGCAATAGACGATGCCACACTTGCCCGCATGGCGACCCACGATGCGCGTGATGGCTTTCCAGCGCTCCTGCCCCGGCAATACCGCCAGGGAAAGGTTGGGGCGATCGAAGGACGAGACGAACAAACGCGCGTCCCGCATCCCGAGATGCTGGGCGATATCACCACGCACGGCTCGATCGGCTGTCGCGGTCAGCGCGATCACCGGCACGTTCGGGAAACGGCGCTTCAGGATGTCGAGCTGTTTGTATTCAGGCCGGAAGTGATGGCCCCAGCTGCTGATGCAATGAGCTTCGTCGACAGCGAAGAGACACACGCGAAGCTCTTCGAGCCATTCGAGGAAACCTTGCTGGAAGAGCCGCTCCGGCGATATGTACAGCAGCTTCATTTCACCGGAACGGATACGATCGCTGATGCTGCGCTCTTCCACCGAACTCAATGAACTGTTGAGGAAAGCCGCTGCGATACCATTGCCCTGCAACGCCTGCACCTGGTCCTTCATCAAGGCGATCAGCGGGGAGATCACCACGGTGAGGCCATCCATCGCCAAAGCGGGTATCTGGTAGCACAGACTCTTGCCACCACCGGTGGGCATGAGCACGACAGCATCTTTCCCCGCAAGAACGTGTTCAATGATCTCCTCCTGCTGCGGGCGGAAGCTCTTGTAGCCGAAGTGGCGTTCGAGTAGATCGGAGAGTGCGGTGCTCGTGACGGATTCCATGGCGATCGGGAAAGGGCAATGTAACGGACCATCCCATATGGGACGATCGGTTGGATCATACTGACATCCGTCACGTCGGTCGTTCTTCCTGCTCCGTCCCTTTCGACATGTTACTGACGATGGGACTTGGTAGTCTTGTTCCCACGCACTCCACATTGGGACATTCAAGCCAACGAACATGAGGATCACCCTTACCCTTCCAGCATTAGCCTTGTTGCTCCAGCAAGCCAACGCCCAATCGATCCTCTGGATGCGCGACGCGGGCTCCACACCGTTCTCCGCCAATGAACGCGGTGATGCCGTGGACACTGATGCGGACGGCAACGCCTACGTGCTCGGCCACCTCGCGATCGACAGTCAATTCTCCGGGCTTCCAGTTGCTGCGGCTGAGGATGGCTGCCTGGCCAAATACAGCCCATTCGGCGTTGTGCAATGGGTGCGCACCTTCGGTGGGCCCGGTTTCGTAGATATCCAGGAAACAGCCGTGAAGGTCTCCACGACCGACAATGCTGTCTACGTGTGCGGGTCGTTCCGGACGCAGTTCGCGAACCCGACCGTCACATTCGATACGATCGCCTTCAGTTACGCGGGGAACAGCCGTCACGCCTTTCTCGCCAAATACGACCTTGATGGCAACATCCAGTGGATGCGCCACGGAGGTGGCGAAGGACTTGGCGCGGGCTTCAACGATCTGGACATTGATGACCAAGGCCGGATCGTGGTTGTTGGCACTGTGGACGGGACCAATCTCTTCGATGGCCAGAGCCTCACCTTCGATGGTGGCATCCTTGCGCGTTACCTGCCCGATGGCACGCTAGCTGACCTTGTCCAGTTGAACGATGCCAGCGCCGAACACCAGGAGGCCGTGGCGGTGGAAGTCGCGCCGGGTAGTGGGAACATCTACATCGGTGGTGCGTTCTTCGGCGACATATCGCTGAACGGGTTCAGTGCGACCGAGGCATCCTTCAGCATCTATGTGTTGAAATTGGACGACGCGCTGATCTGCCAGTGGCTCAGTACAGGCGGCGGCAACAGCACTACCTATGGATCTTACATCCACGGTCTCGCCTTGGACGCGGCGGAGAACAGTTACATCGCCGGCGAGGCCAGCGGACTTGCGGTGAGTTTCGGTCCGCACAGTTTCGCAGGGAACAGCGAGTCCGATGATGCGGTGATCACCGCGAAGATCAATGCCAACGGAACCTGGGAATGGCTTCGCCATGGCGGTAGCATCCGCAACGATGAGGCCTTCGACATCATCGCAGACGCATTGGGCAACACTGTGATCACCGGCTTGCTCGGGGGCAACATCGCGTTTGCCGAGTTCGATGGCATCCAAGTGGATATCGTAAGTCAAAGCACACATTGCTTCATTGTCCGCTACGATCCGAACGGTGCGATCACTTACGCCAAACGCCTTGGAGGCGGTTCCGATGATGTGGGTTCCGGTCTCGCATTGGCGAACGATAGCACGTTCTACCTAACCGGCACGACATGGGGGTCTACACCCTGGCTCGATTGGAACTACGTCTCGTGTTGCCTGGATCCGAACCTGTTCATCGCCAGATTCCACGACCCGTTCAACGATCTGAGCACCGGAATCGATGAGCGCTTCACGTCGCGCCTATCCGTCCAGCCGAACCCGGCGAGCGAACAAATACGCATCACCGGCCTGGGCGCAGGATGGCGGGTCGCTGTCCTGGGTGCACTTGGACAAGTCGTGCCGGTGAACATGACCACAGAGAGGCTGGATGTGAGCACATGGGATCAGGGGATGTACATCGTGCACGCGACCGACGGCGTTCATGAGCGCCAGGCGCGCTTCATCGTGCTGCATTGAACGGATCGGTTTCCGAGCGTCGTCCGGTTCATCACCCCGATCGCCTGTTCCATCGGCCCGGGTGATAGCCCATATCAGGCGACAAGGCAGCTTGCGGGCATGTTACGGATCCGCCACCGCTTCGCACTGACCACCGCACTTGTCTTGGGGCTGATCCCAGCGACCGATCACGTTGTGGCGCAGTGCAGCGACTACGAGATCAGCATGCCCAATGGTGCGGGTGACGACGAGATCAGTTGGAGTTTGGTGGACCAGAACGGTGTGGTGTGGGTCACGGGCGGTGCTCCCTTCGATGGTGTGTTCTGCCTGCCCGACGGCTGTTACGCCCTGCTCATGTTCGACAGTGTTGGTGATGGTTGGGACGGGCTGGACTGGGACATCGAAGCGGTGGACGACAACTGGCACGATCATGCCACCCTTCACAATGGGCAGTCGCAGGACTTCGATCAGATGGAACTCGGCACCGGGGATTGCAACAACGCGGCATTGTGCCCGGACGGGCAGTCACCCTTCTACCTGAGCACCATACCCGGTGGATCACCCGGCCAGGTCAGTTGGAGCGTGCAGTTGAACGGAACGACCATCAGTGTTGGTGGCGCGTCAACACTGGATACACTGTGCCTCGGTCCCGGTTGCCTGGTGCTGACCATGAACGATTCCGGCAACAACGGCTGGGAAGGCACGGTGTTCATGATCAAGAACGCCGGCGGCGCGGTCATTTATGGTGGCACCCTGCCATCAGGCTCATCAGCCACGGTGAACATCCCCGTGAACGGCGGGAACTGCATTGACCCCGGTGGTGGCGGGCCTGGCGGAGGCGGTGTGTTACCCGGCACAGGACCCGGTGGCGGATGCGGCCCGCAAGCCCCCGGTGGCGATTGCGCCATCGCCGGTTGCGCCTGCGACCCCTACCAGTTCGACATCACGCCGAGCGGGTTCGGCAATGTGAACGAGGTGCCACCTCCGGGCTCGGTAAGCAATCCGTCGTTCTTCGGAGCGCCACCCTGGGGAGGCACTGCGCAAACTGGGTGTCTGCTCGCTGGTGAGTTGAACAGCACGTGGATCACCTTCACCATAGCAACATCGGGGACCTTGCAGTTCGCTTTCGCAGCGGGCGGCCAGCAAGTGGGTTTCTACGATTGGGCGATGTGGCCCCTGATCGACGCCACCACCTGCGCGACGATAGCGAACAACACACTGCAACCGGTGCGCTGCGTTTGGAACGCAACGACAGTGGGCGGTACCGGCCTTTCGAGCCCCGTGCCGCCCGGTGGGAACCCCGGAAATTATGCCACACCGCTGGCGGTCACCGCTGGCCAGCGGTTCATCATCTGCCTCAGCAACTGGAGCTTCGTCAACGCGACCGTCACGCTGGACTTTTTCGGCACCGCTGGGATCCAGTGTGGGCAGACGCCACTCCCCATCGAACTGCTCTCGTTCTCGGCCATGAAGGATGGGCAGGGGGTGCTCACTTCGTGGGCCACCGCAACGGAGTTGAACAACGATCATTTCGAAGTGCAACGTTCCATGAATGGATCGCAGTGGAACACCATCGGCTCGGTGCGTGGCGCAGGCACCACGCAGAGCACCCACTTCTACGACATGACCGACCCCGAGCCCGCTCCAGGGATCAACTACTACCGCTTGAAGCAGGTCGATGTGGACGGCTCCAGCAGCTATTCCGAAGTGGAGGCGGTCGCCTTCACCGAGGCCGACGAAGCCCTCATCTGGCCTCAACCCAGTCAGGGTGACTTCCATATCTCAGGGCTTGAAGAGGCCCCGATCGTGCTCGATGCGCTCGGCAGGAGGATCGCCGTGGATATTACCAGGAACTTGTCATCGGGATACTTCGATGTCCACATTCGGAACCCTGTTCCGGGATTGTATCTGGTGGCTGACGCCACTGGCGCTGGAACGATCGGGATGGTCATCGTTCGCGAGTGACCGCCGGTGTTTTGAAATTTTCTTTCAATACTATTTGAAACTTCCAACCTTACGCCTTACGTTTGAGCCGTCCTTCGACTCCGCTCAGGACGACAGACCCACAGACCATGGACCTCCAGGAAGCCCGCGATAAGTTCATTGAGGCCTGGGGCGCTTTCGGTAGCGCATGGGGGATCAACCGAAGCATGGCGCAGGTGCATGCGCTCCTGCTGATCAGCGCCGAGCCGCTGAGCACCGAGGATGTGATGGACCAGTTGAACATCAGCCGCGGCAATGCGAACATGAACCTGCGCACCCTGATCGACTGGAGCCTGGTGAAGCGCGTGTTGAAGAGCGGCGAGCGCCGCGAGTTCTTCGACGCCGAGAAAGATGTGTGGAAGGTGGCGACGCACATCACCCGCGAGCGGAAGAAGCGCGAACTGGAACCCTTGGTGCGCCTGCTCGATGAGTTGGAGGACATCCCGGGCGCCACACCAGAGGCCAAGGCTTTCCGCAAAATGACCCACGACCTGCACGACCTTACCACCCGCTTGGACACATTGCTCGACCACAGCACCCGTCGCGATGTGCAGTGGTTCGTGAAGGCCGCATCGACCCTGCTCAAATGATCACCCCTTTTTTTACGATTATGTTTCATTTCTTCCTGAAACTACAACCTCGATAGCGATCTTAGTACGGGTGCGAGGTCTCGCACCCCAACCAGACTGACCATGAACCTCAACCTCCTCAGCTACGGCCTCTTCTTCCCGGCGATGGTGTTCATCGCCTACCGGGTCGCCTGGCTGTGCCACAGGAACGGGGCCATCTGGCTGATGCGGATCTTCAATGATGAGCGGTTCGTGAAGGCAGTGAACGATGTCCTGCTGGTCGGTTGCTACGTCGTGAACATCGGCTACGTGGCCCTGGTGGTGAGCGCTTGGGAACCCATCGCCACTGTAACCCAAATGCTCGGCGTGCTCAGCGAACGCATCGCGCTGATCCTCTTCACCCTGGCCGGGCTGCATTACATGAACATCACCGTGCTCTTCATCTGGAGCCGGATCGTACGCAACACCGGCGCCGATGGCGCAAGGGCGATGTATGCATCGCCCCAACAACCAGCGAACAAAAACCCGTAAGGGCGCGAGATCTCGCGCCCCAACAAATCCCTAGAAACCATGGAAACCAAGATCATCCTCGCCTACCTGATCTACCTGCCGGTCACGGTACTGCTCACCCTCTATGTTGCCCACGTGCTCTTCAAGAACGGCCGCATCTTCATGCTGGACATCTTCAAGGGCAAGGAGGACATCGCCGACGCGACCAACAAGCTCTTCGAGGTCGGCTTCTATCTATTGAACATCGGCTTCGCACTCCTGATCCTGAAAGTCAACCAGGATCAACAATGGGTGTGGGACCCTGAAAAAGGGGTGAACGTTTCAACGCTCGGGAACGCGCTGGACACCAACCAGGAAGTGGTGGAAGTACTGGCGAGCAAGATCGGCGGCTTCGCCATCTACCTCGGTGTGATGCTCTTCTTCAACCTCTACCTCTTCTTCCGCGGTCGTCGCAAAGCACGCATGCACCAGCCTCCTCCCATGCCCATCACCATCGGACCTCTCCCCAACGCCTGAGCGCCATGAAAACTACCCGCATCATTCTTGCCGGCGGCACAGGGACCATGGGTCGGATCCTGCAGGACCACTTCATTGGTCAGGGGAACGATGTGGTGGTACTTACGAGACACCCCGACGTAAGCCAGCACCCGAAAGCGCGGTTGCTCGCATGGGATGCGAAGACCAAGGGGGCATGGACCGCCGAGTTGGAAGGGGCCACCGCCGTCATCAACCTCGCGGGGCGTAGTGTGGATTGCCGCTACACACCGACGAACAAAGCGCTGATCCTGAACAGCCGCGTGGATGCGACCAGGGTGCTGGGCGAAGCGATCGCACAATGCGCGGATCCGCCCGCTCTATGGATCAACATGAGCAGTGCAACGGTCTACCGCCATGCGGAGCACAGCGCGATGGACGAGATCAGGGGCGAATTGGGCACCGACTTCAGTCCACAAGTGGTGCTGGCCTGGGAGAAGGAGCTTTTCCGCTGGAAGCGCGAAGGCACGCGACAGGTGGCAGTACGTAGTGCGATGGTTTTCAGCAGGCGTGGCGGTGCGTTCCCGCGTTTCGTCGGCCTAACACGCTTTGGCTTGGGCGGCCATCACGCGAGCGGGAAGCAATTCGTGAGCTGGGTCCACGAGGTGGATGTGAGCGCCTTTTTCCAGTGGCTCATCGACACGCCGGACATCGATGGCATCATCAACCTCGCCGCACCGAACCCGTTGCGTGAAACGGACCTGATGCGCGAACTCCGTGAACGCGTGAAGCCACTCGTCGCGTTCAACGTCCCGAAATGGATGTTGGGCATCGGGGCCTTCTTCCTGCGCACCGAAACCGAACTGGTGCTGAAGAGCCGGCGCGTGGTACCCACACGCGCGACGCAACTCGGGTTCCTCTTCCACCATACAACGATCAACACCGCGCTCGATGACCTGTTCCGGCCAGGAGCGCACAACGCCTGAACACCATGTCGACCATTCCACGCCTCCTGCACTGCGACGGTCGCACCGACCGGCTCACCTATCAACGCAATGTGGCATTGCTCACCGCCGCGAAACTCGCCGCGGACAGCGTCGTCCTTTACGTGAGCGCACCCAAGCCGAGCATGGGTCTTGCGGCCTACGGCTGGCTCAACCCCTTCGCGCTCATCGACCCATGGCTGGACCGTGAGGTGCCGACCTTGATCTGCGCGACCACGTTCCTGTTCTTCACCGCCCTTGTCTGGAACAGCGTGCATAGGACGCGCGACACAGGATATCCGCACTGGCTTGGCTTGCTGAGCGCAGTGCCGTTCGCCAATGTGGCGGTCACGTTGTTCCTATCCTTCGCAGCGCGCGAACGACGGTCGGTGTTTGATCTGAACTAGATGTGGGCCAGATGCATAGGGTCAATCAACATGCACCTCCATCCCCTCTTCCTCCACCTTCTTCGCACCCTTCAGTTCGGTGGACGCATCCACGCCTGAGATGATCTCCAGGTTGATGCCATCGCTGAGGCCGGTCTTGATCCAGGTCTTCTTCCACGTTTCACCGTTCTTCACCTCAACGAAGGCCGAGTCGCCCTTGGCGTTGAAGCTGACGATGCTCTCGGGAACGGTAAGCACGCTGTCCTTGCGCTCCAACACGATGTCGGCATTGGCGCTGTAGCCGCTGCGCAGGCTCTGTCCGAGACACTTCGTGTCCAGGGCGGATCGATCACCATTGTCCACCGGCGGGAGCAATACCGAATTGGCACGGTAACTTCATCGCGGTGCAATGACCATCAGATCCCTGCTCAAGATCAACTCTGGCCGAAGGGCAAAGAGTACGATCGGCACTATCCCCAATCATAGCTGGCATTCACTTACTTGGCTGCATGCCGATAGCACGGATCTATAGTAGTGCGCGTTCACGGGATGTGCATGTGGTGGCCGGGCGGCCGTACGACCTCGGTTGGTGGTACCTGAGCTTAGTAGCCACGGACGAATGGTTCGGCCCTGTGAACCGGTACCTCCAGCACCACTCGGACATTCGGGTGCGTTATGAGCCGCTTTTCAGGGGTACACAAGATGGCAGCCTCTTCCGTGGACACGGGGTCGTCGTGAATACGCGCACCGGCAATATCGCTGTACAGCATGGTTTGCCAGAGCCGCGCCTGCGCAACTTCATCGTGCGCATGACAGTGACGAACGACCCGGGAGGGCAGTCGTTCACGCTCATCTGCCGGGTACATATCCACGAACGCATCGAGCGCATCTGGATGACACCGCCTGAACTGCACATCCACAGGAGGATAGCGGACCTCGACAGAACGCGATACTATTTCTCGCTTCGCGCGCAATACGAGGATGGCTGCGTCGGCGACATCTCCAGCGGCCCATACCTTGTCTTCACTTCCCCGGATGGACAGGTGGACTCCGACGGAGAGCTCTTAATCCGCGCAGCGGATCCGGACGATGCGAGGATCACCATCGGTGCGCACATTAGCTACGCTGAGGATACGTTGCGTTGTGAAGGCACCTTGGTGGTGTTACCGCCTTGGGGCATCCGTAATCCGATCAAGGCAGAACTGGCGACCACCCGCACCCCGCATCCTATACCAGCCAACCAGGCCGATGCCGAAGCAGAGCTGCAAAAAGCCCGCAACGTGCTCCTCATCTGCGATGGTTTCACAAAGCTCGAGGAGTTCAATGGAGCCACTGACACGATAGTCAAGGCACTCGATTCCCCGTTGCTCTCTCCTTTCAACCACCTGAAGGACTCCATCCGGTTCTGGCGCGCATTCATCCCATCGCGTCAGCCGGACGTCTCGGTGGGCGCACCGCTTGCACTGCGCAGTCCGTTTCCTGGTGTTACCCTGCATTGGCCAATACCGCTGCCCATGGAGCCGCCATCGCCGATACCAGTAGGGCAGATCCTTGATGAGCGTGAAGTAGCCTTCCTCGTCGGGCTGCCCCACAGCGATGATGCCGCTGGCGATATGGACGGGGCGCGGCGCGATGCACTGCGTGCACGCTGGCGCGCGCATTATGGACAGGACCCATACGCGCACCTGGGCAGTACGAATGACGAGCGGAACGCAGCTGTGGAGCGATGGAGAAGCGCTGGTAATTGGGGATTTGCCGAAGAGGTGGATTCACCCTTGGGAGTTGCGCATGGCATGCAGACCTGGCGCGGCAACTTGAACTCCCAGACAGACCTTCTCTCCTATCGTATGAGCAGGCAGCGTATGGATGATCTGCTCGGCAGCATTGTGGCGGATGGCACCGACCGTTCGGGCAACCCGATCTCCTTGCCCATCGGTCGGCTCTTCGTTCCGGATGCAGAGGGGCATCTACCGCCGGACTATGACATGGTCTGTATCCTCCTGCCCTCAACAACTCACGAGAGCAATGGTGATGGGTATTTCTTCGTGGCGCTGAACACGCCATTCAATGCGCAGGTGCGACACGGATCCCGCGTCTACGACGTGCTGCCAAGGTCAATACCACCGGAATTGGACACGGATGTGCTCTTGACCTTCGTGCATGAACTCTGCCATTCACTCCATCTGGGCGATGAGCACGCCCAATTCGATAGAGCACCGAACCATCGTGTAAGTCCAACGTTCGCGAACCTGGTAGATCAGCCGGACGTGTTGGACCCTAGTGGCCAATTGGTCGGGGAGAATGTTCGTTGGCGTTGGCACCGCATCCTCTGCGCGGCGGTACTGGAGGATGGAATCACCGTCAACCAGGGTACCACACCCTACACCATTACCATTCCTGTCCGCCGTGGACATGCCGAAGCCTTCCGGCCCTTGCACTTCCGAGCAGAACGGCAGGGCAATCGCCTAATCATCCATCTGCGCGGTCGGGATACGCGTGTACCCATGCCTGCTTTTCCCCCATTGAGCGTACCGCTGATCCTGATCGGAGTGGACGAGGACAGGCTTGTAGCGCAGCCCGCAGGCGGCTCGTTCAACTATCAGGGCGCGGTGGCCCCGCTTCAATTCCATGAGCGATTCACCGCAGGAGCCATCGCCTATGTACCGCGCGCCCATGCGGAGACACCGAGCATGAGCAACCCACCGCCCTATGCTGAACTGCTTGCTGCAAATGTGCTCGACTTCATGAACACGGCCCATCTGCCGTTCACGCCATGGCCTAGCGCTCGGGATGCCCGCAACACGCAGATCCCGATCATCGACCCGCGTTTACGCATGCGCAGTGGATTCCGGCACATGCACCTGCCGCGTATCGTTGGCCTCTATTCCGGCGGCTCCCTACATCACTTGGGCGTGTTCCACGCGACTGGGTTCTGCATGATGCGGATGACGAGCACCGACCCTGCGTGGTACCCGAAGGTGCAAAAGGAGCTATGCGCCGTGTGCAAGTACATCCTCACGGACTTGATCGATCCCACCAAGCATGGCGCGGTGGATACGGAACTGGACAAGAGCTATCCGCTCTAAGCCCCACAACGAGCGATGGCGCCCAATCGCGCCGTTGGTGCAACCATGAGTTTTGAACAGACCTTGGATAGTCCTTTGGGCTGATCTATCCTTGTTCAGTACCGCTGTTGCTCCAAGCGGTTTGGTGCGTATCGTTCACGACCTATGTGGTCGGGAAAATGAATGGCGAAGGGACCATGGAGCCTATCGGCACAATTCGCAAGCATGATGGCTTGGGCCTGCTGGCCTCGGCACCTGCGTGTTCAATGAATACGCCCATGCGATGCCAATAGACGGTGTTCACTATCTGGACAGCAGGCCCGAGGTGCACATCATCGTGGGCATGCCGGGCACGATGATCGGGCCGGATGAGCTTAAGTTCGGCGCACCGCCCTTGCTTATCAGTGCAAGACAGTACATGTCTCAGAATACCGATGTCGCGCTGCGCATCATCCCTCGCTTCAGGAATTTGGCTGGTACAGGGAACAAGCACTCGAATGGGCAGGTTGAAGTGGACATTGCAACAGGTGCAGTCACGCTGCTTCCTTTCATTGGTCCTGTAACCAAGCCGAATTTCATCGTCGATGTGGAGGCGACCGATCTTTCAACGACGCCCAACGCTGTTCACCGCGCGCGGATACGCGTGCACATCCACAGATCCATCAAGCGCGTGTGGCTCACGCCGGACCCGCTCACCGTGCATCTCTTCACTACCGGACCCGCATCGGGTGGGGCTAACGTAGGCCGGTTCTCCTTCCGCGCGGAATTCGATGATGGCACGGTCGGGGACATCACCGAATTGCCTGGAGTGGCTTGGAACCACCCGCTGGTGGTTGGGCCTGATGGCGTTGTGAACATTCCGCCTACACAGCCCAGCAGCATGCTCATTGAGGCTTTCATCGGTGCGCTTTCCGCTCAAGCGGACCTGCTACGTGGAGTGGACCTGAACGGCACGCAACAGGTGTTCACAAGTTTGGTGCAGCACGCCCGGACTATCAATGGATCTCCATCATCATCTCTTGGGCATGCTCAAGTGCTGCTCCTTGCCGAAGGCTACTCAACAGGCCAATTGGGAGCCTTCGAAGGCCATGCGCGCGACATAGCCCACTTGCTTACAACCGAGGCATTGGCAGGCCCATTCCCCAGGGTAGCGGGATCCCTGGAGTTCACGAGCGCGTTCATTCCTGCGCTGGCTTCCGCTCCGGGCAAAGAAGGGGTCAGCATTGGAGCTGAAGTGTTCATGGATGGTGACCCGCAAAGCATGGTGGCTCGTTCGATCCATCTGGTACCCTTCGCGGGGTCGGTCGATGGACTTGCGCCCGGTGCCGTCTGGGGCCTGAATGAGCTAATCCATGCCGTTGGCCTGCCCATGCCGACAGACGCACTGAGCAATACAGGCCGGCTTAATGCAGACATCCTTAACGAATGGTCCTATTCACTTGATGTTGATCCACGGCTTCACTTAGGCGGCCCGTTGCTGATCGATCCAACGGTCATCTTTTGGAGGGCACTCGCTACGCGCGGGCTGGTGGATCTTTTGGATAGCGGTCTAGGCGTGGAGGCCGGCTCATTGCGGCCCGATCATCGTGCGCATGACCTTCAGGTGAACAAGTTCCGATCCCAGCGCATACGACTGGATGAAGTGCTCAAGGGCATGCCCAGCGGGATGAACGCCACATGGACCTCGGGGGGCTTTCCACCTGGCAATAGCGACCTTGTTTGCTTGGTATGCTCCGCACCAGGCCAAGCGAAGCGAGAGTCCGGTTGGTTCGTGCATTCGATCAGCGAAGCGGCCGTCGCGCGAGCCACGATCACCACCACGCGCCGCTTCGAACTGCACCCACCAGTGATGAGCGTTGCACAAGGATCGAGCGCGGTGAACGCAATGGCCCGTGCATTCGGAGAGGCGCTTACCCTGGGCAACGAGCGCGGCAATGTTCTTGGGCCACCCGATGCATCCACAGTCAATACGCTCACTGATGATCGATCGAACCTGCAGGCTGAGTCCGCCTTCAACTGGAGCGCTGGCACTGCTCCATCCGCATCGGTCCGTTGGAACTGGCATCGCATCCGTGAAGCCGGCCTCATTGTTCAGCCATTGGGCACCGTTATCGGCTCGTTCGTGAAAGTGCGTCTGCAAGCTGGCGAGGCGCGGGCCTTTGCGCTTGGTGACCTGGTGCATCTGCGTAATCGCCGCCTAACGCTGGAGCTGTCGGCGGTACCGCTGCTCAGCATACCGCTCATCGTGGAAGGCATCAACGGCGACGAGCTGACCCTGCAGGACCGACAGGTCCCGTTCACCTATGCACACAAGATCCTGTTGAATCAGCTGTCCTCGGTTTTCGGCCGAAGCGATGTGATCTACACACCAAAGGCGGGGGGGGCTTGGTCCGCCCCCGTTGCACCATTTCCGGTGCCCCCCTTCCCTTACCAGGATCTCGTTGCCAACAAGATCAAAGCGGTGATCGATCAGGTGTCGCCAGCGATTCCTGCGCCACTGACCGGGCTTCCGCTCATGCGTGATGACAACGACGACCAGATCCCGAACCTACGTGGCGCATTGCTCCCTAGGAGCATCATGCGCAACCTGCCGCGCGTGGTGGGCTTGTACTCAGGCGGTGCGGACCTCCATATGGGCGTGCTGCATCCTGCCGGCCATTGCCGCATGCGGACGAAGCATGGCCGCATCAGTTCGTTCTGTATGATCTGCCAGTACCAGTTGGTCGATCAGATCGAACCACGACAGCACGGTGCTTTGGATCGCGTGTACCAGAAGTTCTATCCCGGATGATGAGCTTTTCCGATCGGTTATCCAGTTAAGTTCAGCGTTGCAATGCCTGCCACCGAATCCACCCTCATCACCCTTGCACGGCACCTCCTCCAGGTGCTCGATCCGCTGCGCAGGGGCTTCACCACCGTGGAGCACTTCAAGGGGTTGGTGTATTCGCTGGGCTGGCGCGCGGGAGATCTGCCGGGGCAGTACTTGGAACTCGGTGCTGCAGTTGACAGCGGCTTGGGCGTGGTGCGTGACATGGCCGATGGGCCGTTGGATGCTGCGCAAATGGGCGAGCTGTTGGGCAAGGTGGCGAGCATATACCAGCAGATCAATGCGGGCCTGCCGCCGCCCGCAGGCGTGAACGCGGCAGCCTTCGCGGCCGAGATCTCTTCCAATCTGGTGGACCTATTGGTCACCGACTACCTGAGCCGCGAGCATCCGCAGGTGTATGCGCTGCTGCTGGCACTGGAAGTGATCAAGACCGAGAACCTCGGACCCGATGCCGCCAAGGGCACGCACGGCTATGTGCGCAGCACCATAGACTGGGACGAGATCCCCAAGATCCTTCAGGACCCGCACCTGATCCTGCAGCGCGTTTACGGCTGGGGCACGGACGAACTGGAGATGGAACGGATCGCGCATCATCTCGGCACCTTCCTGTTCGGCCTCGGTTTCCCGATCAGCATCTTGCGGCCCGATGACCGCACGGTGGACGCGTACTCCGGCACCACTATGTCGTTCAATGGAGAAGGCCGTGCGAACGGGCTGAAGTTCCCCTTCCACTATGATCACATCGGCGATACGCCCATTGAACTCTCCTTTCAACTGCTTCCGTTGAATGCGAAGGATGACCTGAAACCAGGGTTGGTCATACAGCCTGGCTTCCCAAGAGACTTCCCGTTCGACTTTGCGCTTGCCGATGACACTCACCTCAACATCGTCTTCAGCAGCACTTTCGCGGAGCAGTTCGGCCTGTTGATCCGCCCGGAAGGTCTGTCGTTCAAGTATCCGTTCAGCGATGCCGACACCACGCCGAGCGTCAGCTTAAGCATAGCAGTAGCGTACTCTCCCGAGGAGCCCGTGATGCTGCTGGGCGACCCCACTGCCACGCGCCTTCAGTTCAAAGGCTTCACCATCGGGTTGAAAGCCACCGGTCCGGTCAACGACATCGAACTCGTCTTCAGTGCCGACCTCCACGAACTGAGCGTGGTGCTCGCCGCCGGTGAAGGCGATGGTTTCCTCCAAACGATTTTGGGTGATGGGGAAACCAAGATCGACATCCCGTTGGGCATCGACTGGAGCAGCAAGCACGGCTTCGGTTTCCGTGGCTCGCTGAACTTCGAAGTGCAACTGCATCCGCACATCGAGATCGGCCCGCTGAAGATCCCCGATCTGCGGCTCTCGTTGACGATCACACCAGAGTCTCCAGCGAAGGCACGCATCGAGGGTGTCATCACGCTTGAAGGGAAGCTTGGCCCACTCGCCTTCGTTGCCGAAGGCATCGGCATACAAGCGCTTTTCGATTTCCGGCAGGGCAACCTCGGCCCCATGGACCTTCAACTCGGCTTCCGCCCACCGGACGGTGTAGGCCTGAGCATTGATGCCGGTGCGGTGCGTGGTGGAGGGTTCCTGCGTTTCGATCCGGAGCGCGAGGAATACTCGGGCATGCTCCAATTGAGCATGCTGGACATGCTCACGGTCACCGCGATCGGCATGATCACCACGCGCATGCCGGACGGGAGCAAGGGGTTCAGCTTCCTGGCGATCATCAGCGTGGAGTTCAACCCCGGCATCCAGCTCGGTTACGGATTCACGTTGATCGGTCTCGGCGGCATCATCGGCCTCAACCGCACGATGGTGTTGGGAGCGCTCGCGATCGGGGTGAAGAACGGAACGCTCAACGACATCCTGTTCCCCACCGGGGACATCATCGCGCAGGCACCACGCATCATCAGCGACCTGCGCGCCATCTTCCCGCCGGAAGAAGGCAAGTTCCTGATCGGCCCCATGGCCAAGATCGGCTGGGGCACGCCAACGCTCATCAGCATCTCGCTCGGCGTGATCATCGAGATCCCAGGCAACATCGCCATCATCGGGGTCTTGCGCTTGGCACTGCCCACTGCGGAAGCACCGCTGGTGGTGATCCAGGTGGCCTTCGTCGGTGCGCTCGAATTCGACAAGCAACGCGTGTGGTTCTATGCCACGCTCTTCGAATCGCGCATCCTGTTCATGACGCTGGAAGGCAAAATGGGCCTCCTCGTGGCTTGGGGTGAAGACGCCAACTTCGTCGTGAGCGTTGGTGGGTTCCACCCGCGGTTCGATCCCCCAGCGCTTCCGTTCCCGGATCTGGACAGGCTGGCGCTCAGCATCCTCAACGAGGACAACGCGCGCATCCGTGTGGAAGCCTACTTCGCCGTGACGAGCAACACCGTGCAGGTGGGTGCGAATTGCGAACTGTACTTCGGGTTGAGCGATTGCTCCATCACAGGCTACATCGGCTTCGATGCGCTCTTCCGCTTCTCGCCCTTCTACTTCATCATCGAAGTGCGCGCGGGATTGAACGTGAAGATCTTCGGTTTCGATCTGGTGACCATCCACGTTACCATGACCTTGGAAGGGCCCACGCCATGGCATGCACACGGCGTTGGAAGCATCGGCTTCCTCTTCTGGGATTTCGATGTGGAGTTCGACAAGGTCTGGGGTGATGAGGCCGATACCGTGCTGCCGCCCGTTGCCCTGGTGCCGCTGATACAAGCCGAGTTGGATAAGCTGGAGAACTGGAAGACCAGGTTGCCGGCATCGAGCAACTTGCTCGTGTCATTGCGCGAGCGCAATGGCGCGGATACCGATCTAGTGATCCATCCGTTGGGCGTGCTCTCCTTCACCCAGCGCTTGCTACCGCTGGGGATCGAGCTGGACAAGCTAGGTACACAAACGCCTAGCGATGCCAGGCGCTTCGAGTTGGTCCCAGCCGGATCATTGATGAAGAAGGGCGACAGCGAAGAGCGTTTCGCCATGGCGCAGTACGTGGACATGGACGATGCCGAGAAGCTCTCACGCCCCAGCTTCGAGCGCGGTAAAGGCGGTATCGACATGGGTGTGGCCAACGATCTGCGCGCGGATCACGCTGCCTGCCGCACCATGCGCTACGAGGAGCTGTGGATCGACAATGAGTACAAGGAGCACCAACGATTCACCAAGGGCTTCGATCACGGTTTGTTCGGCCACTTCGTCGGGGGCGCCGCGATCGCGGGCAGCGGTTTGAGCGCGAAGAATAAAGGACGCTTGGATCCCTTTGACGACAAGATCACCGTGACCGAAATGGGTTATGCGGTGGCGCACATGGATACCAACTCAATGCTCGGTGGAAGTCAGGTCTTTCGCAGCAAGGTGGAAGCCGAACAACACTTGCGGAATGCGGTTGCATTGAACGCGGATCTAGCAGGTGGCTTGGTGGTGATGCCGGAAATGGAATTGATGGATTGAGCATTATTCACTTGAATTGACAGGACACGATCCTACACCTTTTCCTTGTTGAACAATGCATATCGAATCCATTTACAATCCTCAGAAGAGCGACGAGATCCATGTTGTCGCAGGCCAGCCATCGCCGGAGCTTTGGGAATCGCACGTCATGTACAAGATGCCAATAATGAATGTTAGTGCGTGGCCACTTTCGGGCAGATATCTGTCAGACCTGGGTGTCCAGCTCCGATTCATCCCGCAGTTCGCTGGAACGGTGACCGGGCATGTACATGAGGGCTTCGGAATACGGGTGAATCAATCGACAGGCCAGATATCGGCCGACCCGCTCCTTCCGGACCAGCGGCCCTACAATTTCGTCCTCGATGTTGTGGCTACGGATATTGTAGACGGTAGTGAAGTTTACGAACATCGACTGAAGTTCCGTGTCCACGTTCACCAACGAATGGAGCGGGTCTGGCTCACACCCGATACACTATCGCTGCGGCGCAAATTGCCCACCGGGGAAGAGTATAGAATAGCCCGCTTCTCCGTGCGCGCGGACTTTGACGATGGCGTGGTCGCTGACATCACAGGAAGCAACTATCTGGAATGGTCGGAAGGGGAACCTGGCTGGACCTCGCCCCCGGTGAACGTTGATGGATCGGGTTGGTTGTCCATTACCAGCGCGAATGAGCACTTGGACATCGTGAAGATCCGGGTACGAATCGACTACGACCACACGCTTCATGCCGAGGCTGAATTGCGGGTACTTCGCCCTTGGAGTAGGGAACCAGCGATCACGGCGCAGCTCATTCCTGGCGGTGCGCTGGCGCCAGGGGCGTCACTAGCGATGCTCGAGCGTCATCCCAATGTGCTTCTCTTGTGCGATGGGCTGACCGACACCGACTCGGACAAAGAGGATTTCGAAGCCTATACGCAGTCGCTGGTAGACGGTCTTCGCTCAAATGCGCTCCTCGCGCCCTTCAATCTGCTCGCATCATCGTTCAATTTCTGGCGCGCGTTCACGCCATCAGATGAATATGGAGCTTCGCTTTGTGGCACCGTTACTACTACCCATCGCCAGCTCCTTGCCAAGATACTAGCAGAAAATAGGCCCTTCTCCAACTTGATTGATCGGATAGGACTGCCCACTAGACGGGATGCCCCGAGCACCGGCCGCACACACGAGCAGATTCTAGAGGATTGGGAAGTGGTCTATGGCCTCGAACGAAATGAACTTGGGAATGCAAAGAAGACAGTTCAAGATTGGCGCGGGCTATGGCCCCTGGGCATGGCAGATGAGGTAGATACGCCATTATATGTCGGTGCAGGTTCTTTGAAATATGAAACGTGCTATGATCTTGGCTTCATGGCCGAGCGATCGGACAGGGATCGCTTGAATGAATTCTTGTCCAGATTGCAAGCCAGGGTGCTGAACGTGGAAGGCATCGCTGAGAACCAACCCATCGGGCATCTGTGGATGGCATCTTCTGGCGCTAATAAGCCCAAAGACTATGGCTTGGTCGTATTCATTGTGCCACAGAAAGCGCGCGCGTTGAATACAGGCGGCGCGATATTCATTCCAGCATTTGATCGAGCGCAGTTTATCCAAGGTCATGTTGATTCTAACCGATTTGAAATACCAACTGAGAGTTTTCCTCGTGTTGCCCAACCGGTGAGCGTGAACACTTTCGCTCATGAACTCGCGCATTCGTTCGGCCTCGGTGATGAGTATGGCGAGAAGATCTATGCGCCAAGAGGAACAATAAGTGCGCATGGCAACGTGCAGGAGGATGGCGGCACCATGCGAAGGGAAGGGTTGGATGGGGCAGAGATCTATCGGATGTACGGTGAGGAGATCAAATGGAACTGGCATCGGATATCGCACGCGAGGGTGGTTGACGGGACGATCACCAATTCCGGTGAGATCTTCACCGTGCCGCTGCGAGCGTTTGACAATATCCATCTGGGCGACATTCCATTCGATGTGAACGATATCGTTCATTTGCGCGAACGATCTTCCAACACACCTCTACGAAAAAAACCGCGCGTGAGCATCGCATTCTCGGTAGTGGCGGTGTCCACAGATCGTCTGGAACTACGCGCAATTTCTCCGGAGTCCAACTATCCGGACTACGTTCCGAAAGTGAGTACGGTCGCCACGTTCCGCGAGGGGTCCATCATTTTTCGGCCTGTGACTGACCCTGCTCCTTTACCATCGCCTGCCCCAACTAACTACCACTACGCGCGATTGATCGCGACGAATATCAGGGATTACATCACGCGCCATCATGCACCACTTACCCAATGGAGCACCGTCGATTTTCCCCAAGGGCGGAGCACGGTTGATCCTCGAGTTGAACAGATGCCCGATCTGATTCGTGATCGTGAATCTTTCTTTATAGGTCCGTACGCATTTTTAAGGATTCCAGACGCCGCAGCTCAATTTCCCACGAGGATCGTGGGCGCGTACTCAGGAGGCGATACTTATCATATAGGAATGCTCCATCCCACGGGCAAGTGCATCATGCGACACAACCAAACTGACTGGGCTGAGTTTTGCGCCGTGTGCAGCTACGTGCTCGTTGACATGATCGAGCCCCATCTGCATGGCAAGCTCGACCGGGAAATTATCGCCACGCGATACCCCCAAGCATGATCGGCGCGGACCCCACCCTCCTCGCGTTCGCGCGCCAGCTCCTACTGGTGCTCGATCCGCTGCGGCGTGGGTTCACCTCCACCGAGCAATTCAGGGCTCTACTGTACCGGTTGGGTTGGAATGCGGGCAATTTGCCCAATGAGTATGTCAACATCGGAGCCTCTATTACCGACGCGGTCGCAACTGTTCAAGGCATGGCGTCAGGTCCTTTCGAGCCTGCGCGGATCGGCCAACTGCTTGGTAAAGCGAAGATCGTTTACGACAATGTGTACGCTGGGCTTCCGCCGCCCACCGGAGTTGATCCAGAGCGCTTCGCCGCTGAGATCAGTGAACATCTGGTCGATCTGTTGCTCATCCAATACCTGAGCCGCGAGTGGCCGCAGGTCTATGCGTTGCTGCTGGCACTGGAGGTGATCCAGACAGAGAACCTTGGCGCCGAGCCACAAACAGGTGACCCAGCACGGCCGAACAAAAGCGGGTATGTGCGTGCCTTCATCGTTTGGGACGAGATCCCCAACATCCTGAAAGATCCGCACCTGATCTTGCAGCGCGTTTATGGCTGGGGTACCGATGAGTTGAAGACTCCGGTGATCATGCATCACCTGGCCACGTTTCTGTATGGCCTCGGTTTCCCCATCAGCATTAGCGGTGTCGACGATCGCACCATCGACGCCTACGCTGGCATCATTACATCCTTTTCTGGCACCGGTCGTGAGCGTGGCCTGAAGTTCCCCTTCCACTACGACTACATCGCGGGGACACCGGTAGAGTTGTCATTTCAGTTGTTGCCTCTGCCCGCCAATGCAGGCTTGAAACCGGGTCTTGTCATTCAGCCGGGATTCCCCAGTGATATCCCCATTACTGTTCCACTTTCCGACGACACCACACTCTCTATCACCTTCGGATCGGACATCGGAGCCCAGTTCGGTGTGTTGATCCGGCCGGAAGGCTTGAGCTTCAAGTATCCGTTCAGTGAAGAGGCAGCCACGCCTTCCGTCACCCTCGGTATCTCAGTGGCTAAGAACGCGCCGGAGCCCGTCACGCTCCTCGGTGATCCCACCGCCACGCGCCTTCAATTCAAGGGCTTCACCATCGGCTTGAAAGCCACTGGCCCCGTGGACGATATCGAACTCGTTCTCAGTGCCGATGTGCATGAACTGAGTGTGGTGCTTGCCGCCGGTGAAGGCGATGGCTTCCTCCAGACCATTCTCGGCGATGGTGAAACCAGGATCGACGTTCCTCTGGGCATAGACTGGAGCAGCAAACACGGCTTCGGCTTCCGCGGCTCGCTCAATTTCGAGGTGCAACTGCATCCGCACCTGGAGATCGGTCCGCTGAAGATCCCCGACCTGCGGCTTTCGCTCACGATCACGCCCGATACACCCGCCAAGGCCCGCATCGAGGGCGTGATCACCTTGGAAGGTCAACTCGGTCCGCTCGCCTTCGTGGCCGAAGGCATCGGTATACAAGCACTCTTCGATTTCCGCCGGGGCAATCTCGGCCCCATGGATCTCCAACTCGGCTTCCGCCCGCCGAACGGCGTAGGCCTGAGCATCGATGCAGGCGCGGTGAGCGGCGGCGGCTACCTCTTCTTCGATCACGGACGCGAGGAGTACGCGGGCGTGCTGCAATTGAGCATTCTGGACATGCTCACGGTCACAGCCATCGGCATGATCACCACCAGAATGCCCGACGGAAGTCAGGGGTTCAGCTTCCTGGCGATCATGAACGTGGAGTTCACTCCCGGCATCCAGCTAGGTTTCGGCTTCACCCTTACTGGCCTCGGTGGCATCGTCGGTCTCAACCGGACCATGGTACAGGAGGCCTTGTTGGCGGGGGCGATCAACGGTACCCTCAGCAACATCATGTTCCCCAGCGGGGACATCATCGCGCAAGCGCCGCGCATCATCAGCGACCTGCGGACCATCTTCCCGCCGGAGGAAGGCACGTTCCTGATCGGCCCCATGGCCAAGATCGGCTGGGGCACACCTTCCTTGCTGACCATCTCTGTGGGTGTGATCATCGAGGGCTCGGAGAAGGTGGCCATCATCGGGCTGCTGCTGCTGGCCTTGCCCACTGTGGATGCTCCGCTGATCAAGATCCAGGTCGGCTTCATTGGCGTCATCGAGTTCGACCGGCAACGGATGTACTTCCGAGCTGACCTGTTCGACTCGCGCATTCTCTTCATGACGCTTGAGGGCCGTATAGGACTGTTGATGGCGTGGGGTGATGACGCCAACTTCGTGCTCACCGTTGGAGGCTTCCATCCACGCTTCGACCCGCCCGCATTGCCTTTCGGGGAAGTTCAACGGCTCTCGCTCTCCATCCTGAACGAAGCATACGCGAGGATCCGGGTCGAAGCCTACTTCGCGGTTACCAGCAACACCGTCCAGTTCGGAGCGAACGCCCAGCTCTATTTCGGCTTCAGCAGTCTCAGCATCGAAGGGTACATCGGATTCGACGCGCTTTTCCAGTTCTCCCCCTTCCACTTCATCATCGATGTGCGGGCCGGCTTCTCGCTCGTCGTGTTCGGTTTTGACACGTTGGGCATCCACGTAAGCTTCACCTTGGAAGGGCCCGCCCCCTGGCGCGCACGCGGTACGGGCACCATCAGCATACTCTTCTGGGACTTCAGTGTTGATTTCGATAAGACCTGGGGCGAGGAGGCTGATACCGTGCTGCCACCGGTGGCCGTGCTGCCGCTCCTGCAAGCGGAATTGGGCAAGCTGGAGAACTGGAAGACAGCGCTACCGCCATCGAGCAACTTGCTCGTGTCATTGCGCGAGCGCAATGGCGGGGATACCGATCTGGTGATCCATCCTATCGGTATGCTCTCCTTCACCCAACGCTTGCTACCGCTGGGGATCGACCTGGACAAACTGGGCACGCAAACGCCAAGTGATGCCCGGCATTTCGAACTGCTACCGGCCGGATCACTGGTGAATAAGGGCGACAGCGAAGAGCGTTTCGCCATGGCCCAGTACGTGAACATGGACGATGCCGAGAAACTCTCGCGTCCCAGCTTCGAGCGTGGCAAGGGCGGGATCGACATGGGTGTGGCTACCGATCTGCGCGCGGATCACGCTGCCTGCCGCACGATGCGTTATGAGGAGTTGTGGATCGACAATGAATACAAGGAACACCAGCGGTTCACCAAGGGCTTCGATCACGGTTTGTTCACGCATTTCATCGGTGGTGCGGCCGTGGCGAACAACGTGCTGAGCGGGAAGAACAAGGGTCGGTTTGATCCCTATACCGACAAGATCACAGTGGCCGATATGGGTTATGCGGTGGCGCACGCCGACACCAACAGCCTGTATGCGGGTTCCGCGACTTTCCGCAACAAAGTGGAAGCCGATGCCTTTCTTCGTAGGGCGGTCGCTGCGGACGCAACGCTCGCTGGACAATTGGCGGTGATACCGGAAATGGAATTGATGAACTGACCATGGAACGCCCGATCGCCTCCTACACCTTCCTGCCTTGGCTGCGGCAAGGCCTGTCGAACCTTATCGCCACCGATGATGGCGACGAGGATGTACAAGGCCGCGCAAGCGTTGGCGTGGACGTGGTGCTGCGTGTAACCGACCTGGGCGGTGCAACGAGCGACACGCCGGTACCCACGCGCACCGTGCAACTGATCGGTCCCGGCGACATCGTGGGCATCGATCGCAAGGCCATCGTGAAGACGGAGCCACGCGACCGAATCACCAACTTCGAACCGAACAACCTCGCGCACATCGAGTTCTATGACGAGGATTACGCGTGGCGCTACACACCATCCGCGCCCGGTGAACATCACCGCCTGAAGCCATGGATGACTTTGGTGCTCCTGCAGGAAGGTGAGTTCACCGATGGCCCGCGTGATCGCGAGCGGCCGCTGCCCTACATCACCTGCGATGGTGCCTTCGACTTGTTCCCGCCAGCCGATCAATTGTGGGCTTGGGCGCACGTGCATGTGAACCGACACATTGCGCCCGGGGCCGGGGACGTGGTCAGCGATAACGGTGCAATCATCGCTGCGAACCTGCAAGCCACCCTGACAGAGAACGCCGATCTCGCCTACTCACGCATCGTATGTCCGCGGAAGTTGGAACCGAACACGGGTTATCACGCCTTCCTCGTTCCCTCCTTCGAGGCGGGACGTGTTGCCGGTTTGAAGGGTGATGTGAGCAAGGTGCCCTTCGCCACACATAGCGCATGGGCCGACTATCCGTCAACGGCCACCGATCCCCGTCCCGATCCCACACACTACCCCTATTACCACCGCTGGTACTTCCGCACGGGCGATCAAGGCGACTTCGAATACCTCGTGCGTCTGCTGAAGCCGCAGCCGATGGACCCGCGCGTAGGCCAGCGCGACATGGACGTACGGGCGCCGTTGGAGATCGTTCGCGGACTCACACGACCGGAATTGAACGGAGTGCTTAAGCTCGGTGGTGCGCTGCGGATACCGGAAGATTCCATCAGCGAAGAAGAGAAGCCCACCTATGAGCTCTACCGCGATTGGGCCACGCCCTATCCGCAGCCTATCCAGGAGGACATTGCGGAATTCATCAACCTGGGCGAAACCTATACGGTGCAACCCACTGGTGATGCGAACGATGCAACGGCCATTGTGGCCGGGGATCCCGATCCGTGGGTGTTGCCCCCGCTCTATGCACGCTGGCATGCACGGCAGGACCGCTTACTTAGCGCCCGCACCGGAGCACCGTTGGAGAACCGCAGCAACTGGGTGCATGAACTCAACCTCGATCCGCGCTTCCGCGTTCCCGCAGGCATGGGCACCGATGTGGTGCGCGCACAGCAGGAGACCTACATGGATGCTGCTTGGAAACAGGTGGGCGATATCCTGAAGGCCGAGCGTCAAGCGCGCCTGCACAAAGGCGCGAAGGCCGTGAGCACCGCAGTGTGGAACCGGGACCTGCGCCCTTTGCTGGCCGTTTCGCCGGACCGTGCATTGCTGGTGGCCGCGCCCGTGCTGCAGCGCGTGGTGCCAGAGCGCGTTACCGTGAAAGCGCTGGTGCGCGATAGTCCGATCGCCAGCGCAGCGTTGTGCGCTCCCATGCGCCGCGCGATGCGCACCGGTGCCCGCGCGGAACGCATGCTGGCTCCTTCGATGCCTGACGGCGTTCGCGTGAACGAGATGGCCCGCAGGCTGGACTCGGGCTCGTTGCTGGCAGCGCCGGTGAAGGTCATGCCGGAAGCTGTGCCGAGCGTTGAGGACGTTGCCGGTGCGATCACCTCCGCCGCAGTGCCGAGCTGGATACCACCTGCGTTCCTGCGCGACCCCATGGCGCTGTGGTGGCCGTTCATCATCGCGCTCATCATCGCCATCGTGCTGTTCTTCCTTTTGCCTGTTGCGGCGTTCGCAGTAGCGGGCGCAGCGGTCGGGGGCGCGTGCCTTGCAGTGTCGCGTTGGATCAAGGGCCTGCGTGATCGCTCCCTCGCCATAGACAGTGTGCTGCCTGAAGCACGCACACCGGCTTCAGTTGATGCGCTGCCGGGCGTAGCGAACTTCACCATCACCGCGCCTGGAAGCACGGCTCCGGCCATCGCTGCTGGAACGGATAGCACGGAAGCCGCGCGCTTCAAGACGGCGTTGAAAGAGAGCTATGCCAGTGTGATCGCCGCGCGACGGGCATCTCCCAAGATCGTGCGGCAACCGCTCAATGTGGCCATCACCATGGAGCATACGATGGCCTTGCTGAACCCGGCACGGACCGTTGCCGCGCGCTACCAAAAGATCGTGCGCTTGCCAGCGCACATCCGCGATGGCATGGTGGATCCCAGCGACGAGCCGATGGCGTACCCGCGCATCGACGTGCCCATGTACAAGCCCCTGGCCGATATCAGTAGCGACAACTTCCTGCCGAACGTGGGCTTCGTACCGCAGAACTCCATCAGCCTGTTGGAGACCAACCAGAAGTTCATCGAGAGCTACATGGTGGGCATCAACCACGAGATGTCGCGCGAACTGCTCTGGCGCGAGTACCCGACCGACCAACGCGGTACCTACTTCAGGCAGTTCTGGGACGTGAGCGCCTACAAGCCTGAGGCAGGGGCCGATCCCGACTCAACGCGCGAAAGCCTGTACGATATCCCCAAGATCCATACGTGGCGCAAGACGACGGCATTGGGCGAACATGACAACCGCGAAGCCACCGGCACCGCAGAGGACGAAGCGGTGCTGGTGATCCGCGGTGAATTGCTGAAGCGCTATCCAACGGCGGTGATCTACGCGCACAAGGCCGACTGGGAACGCAAGGCCGATGGCGTCACTATCGATCGCTCGAAACCTCGCAAACCGGTCCAGCCACCAGCGCCGATAGCGGGCGAGGATCCTTCAGATATTCCGCGCACCATCCTGAAGACACCGCTGTATGGCGCCCAGATCCAACCAGACATCTGGTTCTTCGGTTTCGACCTGACAATACTGGAAGCAAAGGGCGGAACCGGCGCGGACAACGCTCATGACGCGGGATGGTTCTTCGTGATCAAGGAACGCCCCGGCGAACCTCGCTTCGGCTTGGATGTGGACAGAACGGAGGATCTCGTCACTTGGAACGACCTGTCTTGGGATGACATGAAGGTGGAGGGTGGCAGCCTCCGGATCCAAGCGAACATGCCCGTAATGGAACTTATTGCCCCAAGCGCCACTCCAGTTGTTGAACCACAGGCTGAATTGGAGCAACACATGGAAGACTTCAATGTGAAGTGGAACGCGAACACGAACGCCGCTGACGTCGCCTACGTACTCTACCAAGTGCCCGTGCTCGTAGCCGTTCATGCTTCGGAAATGCTACCCGACGTTTGACGCCATGCCCGCAGAACACAACCAACTGAGCGAAGCACGCGCGCTGGCCGAACAAGCTGCCCAACTCGCCTTGCGCACCGGCGAACGGTTGAAGCGCGCGCTGCAGCGCGTGAAAGAGGTGGAGCGCGCCTTCGATCCGCAAGACGGCAAGAAGGTGGAACGGCGCAACAAGCTGGTGGCGGAACGTGATGAAGCGGAACGCGCCTTCGATGCAGCCAAGGCCGCCAAGAGGGATGCCGCCAACAGGCTTTCCGGACTTCAGGGTATCCTTCAACCCACGACCGATCCGCGCCAGCTGATCACTGACCTGGAAGCCGATGTGCCTATCCTGCTGTTCCCCATGCGGCTGGAAACGCACTTCAGCACCATGCCCGGTCAAAGTGGCCAACCGTGCCTGCTAGTGCGCGTGTACCCCGATGATGAACTGGTGGACACCTTTGAAGAGACGCTGAGCACCACGGAAGTAGCGAACGCCAAGATCTTTTGGAGCGGCTGGTGGAAGAGCCAAGACGTTCCGTTGAAGCAACGTGCATATTGGCACGATCTCGTTTCCGCGCAAGGCAAAGGGCGCGCGCGCCATGCCGCGCTACGCTACCAACCCGATCGCGCCTTGTCCGATCCGCAGCCGGGCGCGAATACGGCTGATGTCATCCTCGTGATCCCGTCCTACACGGCATTGACTTTCCCAGAGAAAGGGTTGCTGAACACGTATTGGGAGGCGGTGTGGCGAGCGAACGGCGATGCAACCGCATCGCAGCAGGCCCTCGACGTGTTAGTGGGTGGTACGACCGCCGCCCGTGCGAACGAATTGATCGCGGGCTTCGCGCCTTTCAACCTCAAGGAGCCAACGTCTAAGAGGGGCGCGGAAGGCAATGACGACTATGCAAGTCCCATCGTTCGCGTGGTGCATACGGTCTTCACCGACCCGGCTACGCTGGACCTACGCACCACCGCATGGGCTTCGCAACCAAAGGCGTGGCTGTTGCCGGATCGCTTCGTACTGGTGCTCGAAGGCGTGAATGCCCCGCGGATGGAAGTGTTGGGCGCACCGGTGTTGGGTCCGCTGGCCGCAGGGCCCGATCCACGCGCAGCCAGGGAGGAGCAGTACCAGCCGATCGATGGCGGTGATCTCTCCGTGCCCGAAGAGCAACAATGGATGTTCGACTTCGAGCGGGCGTTGGCCGTGGGCATGGCGTTCCGCGTTCCGCTCGATCCGATCCAGGTACGCCTCGGTTTCAAAAAGGTGTACGTCGCCGGACTACGCATTACGGAGGGGCCGGAAGAGGGCAGCGGTGAACTGGCAAAACTGATCCAGCACCACCACGAAAGCAGCGCGGGGTTCGAACTGCTTCCACAGGGCACGCCCACCAACCGCACCGAGGGCGATAGCGGCGAGACCGTTTGGCAGGGCGACGATGGGTTCGATGCGTTCGCGCGGGAAGTCGCGGAGCAGAAGTCTTTCGATGTGACGATCACCGATGAGCGCCAGCGCCAGGATGGTGCCGTGCTCGCGGACGCATTGGGCATCGACCCGGACGTTCTGCAGCCGATCGCCAACGCCGATGGCACCGACATGGCCGAAGCCCACCGCATGAACGCCGCCCTCTGGCCCGCCACTATGGGTTATTGGATGGATACGATGATGAACACGGTGTTCTCCGATGAAGCCATCGGCCGCACCCGCGTGTTCTTCGAGAAGCATGTCTCCGGCCGCGGGGCATTGCCTGCTGTACGCATCGGCGATCAGCCTTACGGGATACTTCCAACCACCGCGTTCAGCCGGTTGGCCTTTGCTTCCAAACCGCAGTCGGTTGGGGGTCAACAGTCGTTCGAAAGCGAGTTGCACGCCAAGCTCAAGTTGCTGCGTGAAGGTTTCTGGAACGAACGCGCAGCGGATGCGGCGCATGTGGGCAAAGTCACCAGCGATCCACAGCAATTGTTGTTGGACATACTTGGGCTTCACCCGGCTTCGGTGGAATTCCACCAGCAGTGGGCCGAAAGCCTGGATGAATTCTGGAACCGCTTGCACCTTACGCCGTTCTTCAATGCGGCCTGGTGGGCGGAAGTGATACGCTTGCTGGCCGCACCCGCCGCCTTGCGCGATCTGGGCCACACCGGCGAGGATCCGGATCTGTTGAAGAAGATCTTCAGTGCAGAACCCATCCTGCTGAGTGGCGCGGTGATCGATGATCGTCCGCTGAGCGAGAACGAGGGGTTGCAGGCTTCCAGCCCCGAGGGCAACTACCTGCACTGGCTCGCCGCGAAGGCTGCGATCTCTTTGGACGCGCTGCGCAGTGAAGGAGGCTTCACCGATAACAAGAGACCGGGGGCCTTGTTGTACCTCATGCTTCACCACGCATTGGAACTGGGCTTCCATTCCACCGCCGTGGGTATGAAAAAGGATCACGTCGGGGCGATAGCGATGAGAGCATTGCGCACCGAACAGCCATTCATCCACATACAGGACAACGGCGCCAGTGAAAGCCGCTACGCCTTGCTGTACGAGAGCGACATCGCGATCACCGGTTCCGCCGACCTGCCGCTCGCCGATCACATCATCAACGTGCTCGGCACCGCCCCCGCGACACTGGACCTGAAGGGCCAGATCGACGCCATCACGCAGCTCGCAGAGCTATCCACGGCGAAACTCGAACGGCTTTTCGCCGAGCACATCGACCTGTGCACACACCGGCTGGATGCCTGGTTGCTCGGCTTCGTGCACCAGCGGCTTCAAGACATGCGCGCGAGCAGAGCGACCGGTCTGGCCATTGGCGCGTATGGCTATGTGGAGGATCTGCATGCGAAACCGGCGCCGCAACCGATCACCATCGACCCGGATGAAGCCCTTATCCTCGGCACGTCCACGGCGATCGTTGATCCCGCCAACGGCGGTTACATCCACGCGCCGTCGGCCGATCAAGCCGCAACAGCGGCGATCCTGCGCAACGCGCACATCAACCACGCAACACCGACGCAACCGGACCTCTTCGCCATCGACCTCAGCAGCGAGCGTGTGCGTGTGGCCATGGGCCTGATCGAGGGATTGCGCAACGGGCAATCGTTGGGGGCGCTATTGGGCTATCGCTTCGAACGGGGCCTGCACGATCCTGGTGGTTCCGTCGAACTCGATAGGTTCATCTTCTCCATCCGTATGGCCTTTCCGCTGCGCGCGAACAAAATGGCGGATACCGTCGACGAGGAGGGCAGCATCGAGACCATCGAAGCGCGCAATGTGGTGGACGGACAGAAGCTCATGGAACATGTGATCGCCCACCACGACATCCCCTATCCTTGGGGCAAGGATCTGCTGCGCGGCCCGGGGGAAGACCGGATCAACGAGGAAGTGAAGAAGTTGAAGGAGGCGAACGATGCGCTGGCGGATCTTACGCTGGCGGAAAGCGTGCATCAAATGGCGCGTGGCAACACGGAGCGCGCGGCGGCCACCATGGACATGTTCAGCAAGGGCACCTTTCCGGTGCAGCCGGAAGTGGTGCGTATGCAGCGGAGCGGCACGGTGCTCACCCACCGCATGGCCTTGCATTTCGATGTTACCGCCCCCGCTACCGATCCGGTCACTCCACGAGCGATGGCCGAACCTGCGGTGAACGCCTGGTTGAAGACCGTGTTGCCCGCCTTGAATACAATCGTGATCGGCGTGAATGAAGTGGCCGCTGATGGCACAGTGACCAGTTTGCCTGCTGTGTCGTGGAGCGCCTTGGACCTGGATGCCATCGACCTCTTGCACATGCTCGACATGCACAACGAGAAGGGCATGAACGCCATCGACGATCGGGTGATCGAATTCCTGCGGCGCGACCCGGCGCTCCTGCCTGACAGGGAACTGCGGTTGATGTACACCGAGCCGGTGGCAGGGCAGGTCACGCTCTTCGAAGTTGCGCCACTAGTGGAAAGCCTACGCACCCTGTTGTTGGGCGTGCGGGCATGGAAACCGCAGGATGCCTCTCTGCCGAGCGAAGCATCGAAAGTGCCTGCGAGCGGAACAGTGAATCCCGACCGCGTGCAGGATCAATGGAACGCGATGGAAACATTGCGTGTGGAAGCCGATGAACTGAAGAAGAGCATCAATCGCCTGCCACCTGACGCGGAACATTTCTATGAGGTGCTCGGTGCGGTTGATGAAGACCTCAGAAAGTTCATCGACATCCAAAAACGCGCTGGCAACATGGGCGTGGCGCTAGCGGGCTTCGGTGGCGCAATGGAAACCAAACGCGCCTGGTTCGCCATGGTCCGCAAGCGGTTCACGGCAGGAGTAATCGACGACAAGGGCAATAAGAACCATGTGGACCGATGGCAGGAGAAGTGGAACCTCAGCGAGCTGAAAGTCCAAGGGGCCAATGATTCAGAGCTCTCTGACTATGCGCGCATCGAGTTGCTGAAAGAGGCAGAGGCGGCCGTCAGCACTGTATTCACCCGTGGCACGCTGCCCAACCCGCTCACTTTGATCCCCTTCCGCAGCCATGTGGACGCCCTCCGCTCCGCATTCTCCTTGGTACACCAGGAATTGAGAGATGTGGGCACCACTACCGACCGCACTTTCGCAGCGCTCTATTCGCGTTGGGAGACTGCCGTGTTGCACATGGCCGCGCACGATCCCACGCCAATGGACCTCGATCCCGATCGCGCGGTGATCATCGCGCTGATGCAGGACATGTCGCGCGCGGTGGACGGTTTGGTGAACGACCTACAAGCGCGCCTGGACAAGTCCGAGGCGAAATTGGCCGAGGCGCGGGCAGCCACGGCCGAGCAACAGATCACCCTGCGCATCGATGCGATGAAAGCCTTGATGGGCGATGACGTGCTGGTGCTGCCGCGGTATACGCTTGCCGCGGATCAAGCCGCCGAGTGGACCAACGCTTGGAACGATCGCTCCAACAAGATCGCTTTCGTTCAAGGACAAGGTGCTGACCGGCCCATGGACGAATGGCTCTATGGTGTGGCGCGCGTGCGCGGGAAAGCAGCGGCCTGGGAGAACATGCTGGTGATGTCCGAAGCGTTCGGTACCGCGACACCTTTGCTGGAACCCGTGCAATTCCCCTTCCGCGCCAGCGAACCATGGATGGCGCTGCAATGGCCGCACGACTTCAAGCCGCATGATGCCGGGGACCATCTGCTTTACACCAGTGCCTATGCCGGTGGTGTGTTCAACCCTGCGAACGCTCAGTGCGGCCTTTTACTGGATGAATGGACCGAGGTGATCCCTGGCGAGGACGAGTCAACGAACATCGCCTTCAACTACGACCGCCCGAGCAATGAGGCGCCCCAAGCGTGGCTGCTCGCCGTGCCTGCTTCCACTGGCTCGCATTGGAACTGGGATGATCTGCGGCAGACGATACCGGATACCATTGAACTCGCCCGTATGCGGGCCGTCGAACCGCGCGCCTTTGACAATAGCCCCATCGCACGATTCCTCCCGGCCACCATCGCAGCCGTCACCACGCGGCGAGTGACCATGGGGGTGGACCTTGCGCGCAACATCAAGTCCGAACTGCTCCTTCAAACCGCGCTGACCAATGGCTGACATCACGCTACCGATAGCGAACATGGTCGAGGTGCTCCAGAAGAGGTCCATTCCGGCCGTGACCCGTTGGAACCGTTTGGAAGGAAGGCCCCGCACCCACCATTTCGACCGTGCGCTCAAGGCGGAAGTGCGTGATGCGCTCTGGATGCTCACGCGCCAGTGGCAACTAGGAGAGCTGAGAGCCGACGACGCGGGATCACCCGTCCTGGCCAAGGTGCATGTGGCTGCCGAACCCTTGTCGGGCTTCTCCGAGCGATCGGGCGCGGCGACCTCGTTCGATCCCTTGATCCCCTTGGAAGCACAAGTGGAGAGGCATCCGATCCCCTTCACGCTCGATGGCCGACCGGTAAGCATCGATCTGCGCATGGTCATGGGCCGCGAATGGATGGCGCTCGTGCGACCGCTGTTATCACCGGACCAGATCGTTCTGTTCAAGACCACCTTCACCATTGAAGCACCCGACCCGAACGACCCAGCCGACGACCACATCATTGCTCACCGAGGTACCTGGCAGCGACTCGCCGCATTGAGTGGCCGTGCCGTGGACGGCATGCAACTGTTGGAGCGGCTCAAGGGAACCATCGCGCCACGGGACTTCACTGTGATCCTGCCCGAGATCCCTCTGGGCGGTGTGGACCTGGATCGCGAATGCGACCGGTTCATCGCCTTCTGCGACCGCTTGTTCCCTCAACCGCGCGCGAACCGAGGTTCCTGGGTGCCCGATCGTCTTGAATACCAGTTCGGGTTGGACGCGGCATCGTCCTCCTTCAAGGCAAAGGAGTACTACCAAGGTCACTTGGACTGGTACAACCTGGACCTGGTGAGCGCCGGTCCGAATTCGCCGTCCGCTACCAACGTGGTACACACCTTCCTGCCCACGCCCGTGAAGTTCAGCGGCATGCCCAACACGCGCTGGTGGAAGTTCGAGGACGAGCGGGTGAACATCGGCGCCATTGCGCCGGACAGTACCGATCTGGTGAAGCTGGTGGTGATGGAGTTCGGCTTGATTTACGCCAATGACTGGTTCAACTTCCCCGTGCGGCTGAAGGTGGGCCAATGGTGCAATGTGAAGGGATTGATCATTACCAACACCTTCGGCGAGAAGCATTGGATCACGGCCGCCTCGCGCGATACCGGCACCGAGCGGGACAGCACCATGTTCACCTTGGCCGATGCCACAGGGCTGGGAACTTCGCCTTCTGCTGGACTGTTGCTATTGCCCACTGTTCCAAAGGTGCAGGAGAGCGATGCTCTGGAATCCTTTGTCATGGCGCGCGATGAAATGGCGAATATGGTGTGGGCCATGGAAACCACGGTGCCGATGGCCGATGGACGTGGCCGCGCAGGAAAGGAGGTGGCCAGTGAACTGCGCACTCGAATGCAGAAGCGATTGGATGATGACTTCGCCGCAGGCGCCATCACCGACCCGGCCTGGAGCGCAGACATACGTTACCGCCTGATGACTTCCGTACCGGAGCATTGGATCCCCTTCATCTCCGTGCACGAGGAAGGAAGCAACCGGCAAACGAAGTTGCAACGCTCCAGCATGCCACGGATCATGCGCCACGGCCAAGGCACGCCGCAGAAGGTGAAACCCCGTGGCCAGTTGCTGCGCGAAGGTCTGGATGATGACTCACCTGCCGCGTACTTCGTCCAGGAGGAGGAAGCGACGCGCGCAGGCATCGAGGTCACGCGCACTTTTCAACGTACACGCTGGACCGATGGAAGCGTGCATGTGTGGATGGGCATGCGCAAAGGGACAGGTCGCGGCGAGGGATCAAGCGGCCTGCGATTCGACTTCCTGCAGCCGAGGAAGGAGTTGTTCCAGCCGGTGGTATTGCAGCCCTGAGCAACTCGCCCTCTGTCCGCTTACACACTTCTGGCAGATGGTGTGCGCAACTCAATACCGTTGTGTAGTCGCTCTGGCCCGCGCGCTAAACCGCCATGTCCGCTCAATCAACATGTACCTCCATCCCTTCCTCCTCCACTTTCTTCGCACCCTTCAGTTCGGTGGACGCATCCACGCCTGAAATGATCTCCAGGTTGATGCCATCGCTGAGGCCGGTCTTGATCCAGGTCTTCTTCCACGCTTCACCGTTCTTGACCTCCACGAAGGCGCTATCACCTTTGGCATTGAAGCTGACGATGCTTTCAGGCACGGTAAGCACGCTGTCCTTGCGCTCCAGAACGATGTCCGCATTGGCGCTGTAACCGCTACGCAGGTTCTGGCCTTCCTTCACCGCCACCGCTGCGCGGATCTCGAACTGGATGGCGCCGTTCTCCTCCACACCCTTGGGCGCGATGTACTCGAGATCGGCATCCCATTTCGCGTTCTCGATGGCACCCACCGTCAGCAATACAGGCATGCCGAGCTTCACCTTGCCCACCTCGCTCTCGTCCACGTTCCCCTGGAAGATCAGGTCCGCCATGTCGGCCACGGTGGCGATGGTGGTGCCCTCGTTGAAGTTGTTGCGTTCGATGACGCTGTTGCCCTCCTTCACCGGTACGTCGAGCACCATGCCATCGATCGTACTGCGCACCACGGTATTGCCTGCGCTCGACCGGCTGATGCCATCACGCACCACTTGCAACGCCTCCTGAGCGGCGTCGAGTTCCTGCTTCGCGCTCTTGAGTGCGATATCGTAGTTCTGCATCTCCGCCGCGGCGATCACGCCCTTCTTCAGCAGCGGTTCGTTGCGATCGTAGTTGAGTTGCGCGTTCTGCACGGCGATCTCGGCGCTGCGGACACGGTTCTCCCCGCTGCTCAGCGAAAGCATGTCGGGCACGATCTGGATCTTGGCCAGGGGATCGCCCTTCTTCACTTGCTGGCCCGCCACCACGTACAATTCACGGATGATGCCGCTCACGACCGACTTGATCAGGATCTCCTTGCGCGGCACGATCTTGCCGTTGGCGACGGTCTTCTTGATCACGTTGTTCTTCTTCGGCTTCTCGATGGCGAACTCATCCGGCCGACTGGCGCTCTTCTGGTAGAGGAAGAACATGGTCCAGATGAAGAGGATGATGAGGCCGAAGAGGAGGATGTACTTGAGGATGCGTTTCATGTGGTTGTGTTGGTCGGGGCCGATGATCATCGGCCCTTACAGTATCTATTCGGCTCTTAATGCGTCAACGGCGCGTATGGCCAGTGCCCTTCTCGCCGGGATCAGTCCTGCGAGCAGCCCACTGACGATGAGTACGGCAAAGGCCACAACGGCGACGAAAATGTCCACGCCGGGGTTCTTGAAGAAATCACCTTCCGCCCCGAGCCCACGCACTGCTTCCAGCACACCCACACCAGCGAGCAGCCCGAAGTAGCCAGCGATGAAGGTGAGCGTGAGCGCTTCCATGACGATCTGGCCCGTGATGCTGCGCGGTGATGCCCCGATGCTGCGGCGGATACCGATCTCCTTCGTACGCTCCTTGATGATCACGAGCATGATGTTGCCAATGCCAATGACCCCGGCGAGCAATGTGCAGATGCCGACGAACCAACTGAGCCCGGCGATACCGATGAACAGGCCGTTCATCTTGCCGTACATCTCCTGCATGTTCCAACTGCCAAACGCATTGTCGTCCGTGGGGTCCACGTGATGCTTGCGTGCCATCAAATGCTTGATGTCCGTCTCGATGCGTGCCACATCCTCACCTGGTTTCGCCACGATGGTGAACCAGTGTACCTCGTTCATGCTGTTGAACGCCTTCTGGAAGGTGGTGAAGGGCACGTAGATCTTGGCGTCGGGATTGTCGCCCATCTCGGCACTGCCTTTCTTCTTGCTACGCCCCACCACCTGGAAGTACACGCCGTTGATCTTGATGTACTTCCCCATCGGATCCTCGAATTCGAAGAGGCGCTCCACGACCTTCTCCCCGATCACGCACACCTTACGTTCCTCCAGCAGGTCCTGGCGGTTCAGGAAGCGTCCTGTTGGGATGCTCATGCTTTCCACCATGATCACCTCGGGCTCGGCGCCATAGATGGAGAACGCAGCCGTCTTGTTCTTGTAAACGACGTTGTTCCCGCCCTGCCAACCGCCAAGCTGCAGTTGCGGTGAGCAGATATCAATGCCGGACACATTGTTCCGGATCAGGGTGATGTCCTCGTTGTCGAAGTTGAACTGACGCCCCCGCTGGAAGCCCGCGTAAGGCTTGGTGGTGGGCATGGTCCAAACGAAGCAACTGTTGGTGGCGAAACCCTCGAAGCCACCAAGCACCGCGTTGCTCAGGCCATTGCCCATACCGAGCATCACTACGAGCATGAATATGCCCCAGCCCACACCGAACATGGTGAGGAAGCTGCGGAGCTTGTTGCGGCTCAGCGTCATCCAGATCTCTCCCCAGCGGTCGGCGTCGAACATGGTTATTCGTCTCGTAACGCTTCAATGGGACGGATCGCTGCCGCACGGCGTGCAGGGATCAGACCCGCCAATGCACCAGCGGCGATAAGGGCGAAGAGTGCCCACAAGGCCACGTTGATCTTGATCGATGGATCGCGGAAGAACTCGCTGCCCGGCACTACACTTGCGATCCCCTCCATGAGGAAGACACCGAGCACCAGGCCTGCCCAGCCAGCCATGGCGGTCACGAAAACGGCTTCGAGCATCACCTGCCCGACCACGTTGGCGGGCGTCGCACCAAGCGCCTTGCGAATACCGATCTCTCGCGTGCGCTCCTTGACCACGATGAGCATGATGTTGCTGATGCCGACGATGCCGGCGATCAAGCTGCCGATGCCCACGAACCAGAGGAAGGCGGTGATCCCATTGAAGATACCGCTCACCATGCTCACGTTCTCCAGGTTGTTGTTCACCCACAACGCCCGTTCATCCGTGGGGTCGAAATCGTGGCGACGCGCGATGGTGTGTACCGCGCGTATCTCGGCCTGCTTCGCGCCGGAAATGCTGGCATCCGCGAAGCTGAAGGTGATGTCATCCACATCCTGCTTCGCGTTGAACACTTTCTGAGCGGCGTTGAGCGGGATGAACACGGGGCTCCGCTCCATGCTGTTGCGGCCACCGCTCTCGAACTTGTACATGCCGACCACGAGGAAGGGAACACCGTTCACATTGATCCACTGGT